>NZ_QEQT01000084.1:0-55667 GCF_003311655.1 Prauserella sp. PE36
CGGGGGACTCGCGGTCGGGAGTGGGGGACTCGCGGTCCGGAGCGGGGGACTCGCGGGCCCGAGCGGGGGACTCGCGGGCCCGAGCGGGGGACTCGCGCCTGGGACCGTACGACCCGCGGCGCATGAAGATCGCCTCATGTGGGTTTCACCCTTGGTTCAGCGCTGCGACGGATTCTGGTTTCCATGGCTGGACTTTCCGTGCACGGCTGGGTCACCCTCGGAGTGTTCGGCGTCGCCGTTCTCCTGTGGATGGTCACCCGGCTCGACGACACGTTCGTCGGGCTCTCGGCTGTGCTCGTGCTCGTCGGCGCGGGCGTTCTCACTGAAGGGGACCTCTTCACCGCGCTCGGCGGCGAGGCGATCTGGCTCCTCATCGCGGCGTTCGTGCTCGCCGCCGGGCTCACCGCCACCGGGTTGCCCACGCGCGTCGCGCTCGCGGTGTGCGGGCGCGCCCGCACCGTTCGCGGCCTCGCCCACCGCGTCACCGCCGCACTGGTACTGACCGCGCTCGCCATCCCGGCCACGTCGGGACGTGCGGCGCTCGCACTGCCCGTGTTCCTCGCCCTGGCGACGACGCTCGCCGGCCGCGAAAGGGTCGTCCGCGCGCTCGCGCTGCTGTTCCCCACCGTCGTCCTGCTCTCGGCCGTCGCCACGCTGACCGGCGCCGGCGCCCACGTGATCACCAGCCAGCTGCTCGCCGACGCGACCGGCTCCGGCATCGGCTACGCGCACTGGCTGCTGCTCGGGTTCCCTTTCGCCGTGCTGAGCTCCCACCTCGCCGCCGAGGTCGTGCTCCTGCTGATGACCCGCCGCGCCGACCGGCGACAGCTGCTCCTCCTCGACCCGGCGCACGTCGCCCGCCTCGCCGGGACCACCGTGACCGGTCCGCTCACGCCGCGGCAGCGCCGCGCGCTCGGGGTGCTGGTACTCGTGGTGACGGCGTGGTGCACGGAAGCCCTGCACGGCGCCTCGCCCGCGTTGGTCGCCCTCGTCGGCGCCGCGCTGATCACCACACCGAAGCTCGGCACCGCCGAGTTCGGGGCCGCGCTCGCCTCCGTGCCGTGGGCGCTGCTGCTGTTCATGGTCACCACGGCGGTGCTCGGGGTCGCCCTCACGTCGTCGGGCGCGGCCGCATGGCTCGGCGGCGCGCTGCCCGGAGGCACCGGCGACGAGCTGACCTTTCTCGCCGTCGTGGTCGGCCTCAGCGCCGCGGCACACCTCGTGCTGCAGTCGCGCTCGGCCCGCTCGTCGGTGCTGGTGCCGCTGCTGATCCCGCTCGCGACGGCGGCGGGACTCGACCCGGCGGCCGTCGCGTTCGCCTCCACCGCGGCGGCCGGCTTCTGCCACACGCTGCCCTCGTCGGCCAAACCCGTCGCGCTGTTCGCCTCGGTGGAGGGCGCACCGACGTACCGGCGCACCGACCTGCTCCGGCTCTCCGCCGTGCTCGGCCCGCTCACGATCCTGCTCGTCCTCGCTTTCGCACTGGCCGTCTGGCCCGTGCTCGGCCTGCCGTTGCGCTGACAAACCCAAGGGAGAAAAGAAGATGACCGCCATCACGCCGTTGCGTTTCGTCGTCGCGCCGAGTGGGTTCAAGGAGTCGCTCACCGCCGAGGTCGTGGCTGGGGCGATCGCCGCCGGGCTGCGCCGCGTGGTGCCCGGCGCCGTCATCGACACCGTGCCGCTGGTCGACGGCGGTGAGGGTTCCGCGCGCACCCTCGCCGCCGCGACCGAGGGCAGGCTCGTGCCGGTCACCGTCACGGGTCCTGTCGGCGACCCGGTCGCAGCGCATTTCGCCGTGCTCGGTGGCGACGGGCCCAGGACGGCGTTCGTCGAGATGGCCGCCGCCGCGGGGCTGCGGCTCGTGCCGCGCGGCGCGCGCGACCCCGGCCTGACGACAACGCGCGGCGTCGGCGAGCTGATCCGCGCGGCCCTCGACGAGGGCTGCCGCCGGATCGTGGTCGGCTGCGGCGATTCGGGCACGTGCGACGGCGGAGCCGGGGCGCTCACGGCGCTCGGCGCCCGCGTGCTCGGTCCCTCGGGTGAGGAGGTGGCGCCCGGCGGGTACGCGCTCGCCGGAGCCGTGGAACTGGATCTGTCCACTCTGGACCAGAGGCTCGCGGGAACGGACGTGCTCGTGGCCTGCAACCCGCACAACCTCCTCACCGGCCCCTCCGGCGTCGCCAGCGTCTTCGGGCCACAGAAGGGAGCGAGCGCCGAGCAGGTCGCGGTGCTCGAGGCGGCCATGACGCGGTGGGCGAAGCTCATCGAACACCGCTGCGGGACCGATCTGCGGCTCGTGCCCGGTGGCGGCGCGTCCGGCGGCCTCGGCGCCGGGCTGGCCGGGGCGCTCGGCGCGCAGCTGCACTCCCGGTTCGACGTGCTGCTCGACCACACCGGCCTTGACGACCGGCTCGCCGAGGCCGACCTCGTGATCACCGCCGAGGGGGCGATCGACTTCCAGACCCCGCGCGGCAAGGTGCCCGCCGAGGTCGCCAGGCGCGCCAAGCTGTTCGGCAAGCCCGTGATCGCGCTGGCAGGCACGATCGGCCGCGGAGCCCGCACCACGCACGACGCCGGGATCGACGCCTACGCGGGCATCCTCGCCGCGCCGGTTCCCCTCGCGGAGGCCATCGAGCACGCGGAGGACCTGGTCGCCGACGCCACCGAGCGCGCGCTGCGGCTCGTGCTCGTCGGCTCGGCGCTAGCCACCGCGGCTAGAGTTCCAGGTGAACACTGAGAACTGAACAGACTGGGGGAGCCGCGTGGAGGCTCGGCAGAGACGCTGGGTGCTGGGCGGTGCGGCGGCGGCTGTGGTCGCGATCGTCACGGCGGGAGTGCTCGTGCTGTACGGCGAGCCAAGCCAGGGCACCGCGCAGGGACCGCGGGACGACGCCGATGCCGGCGAGGTCGCGCTGGACTTCCTCGACGCCTTCGCCGCCGGAGACGTCGCGGCGGCCGCGGCGCTGACCGACGACCCCGCCGCTGCCGAGGCGACGCTGTCCCGCGCCACCGCGCGGCTCGGCGTCACCGGTGTCGAGACGAGGGCCGTGCCGCCGAAGGGCGACGAGAGTTTCCGTGACTTCCGCGTCACGTGGACCCTCGGCGCGGGCCGCACGTGGGCCTATGACAACCGCGTGCACGTCGTGCGGACGGGTGAAGGCCGTCGCGTGGACTGGACGCCCGCCCTCGTCCACCCCCGGCTGAGGGACGGGCAAGCGCTGGAGCTGCGGACCGGGGACGGGGCCCCGGGCGTGGTCGACCGTGACGGGCGGCCGCTGCTCGACCGGCGCGCGGGCGGCCTCGAACCGGCGGAGAAGGCGGGTGCGCGAATCCTGCTGCCCTCGATGTCGCGGCTCGCGGCCGAGCGCCTTGCCGCAGCGTGGTCCGTGGTGATCGTCGATGCCCGGGGCGCCGAGGTGAGCACCGTGCACGCGCCGGCGGGCGCCGAGGCGGGCCCGCTCGTCTCGACGCTCAGCGGCGCGACGCAGCGGGCCGCGCAGACGGCGGTCGACGAGGTGGACGCGCCCGCGTCGCTCGTGGCGATCCGGCCGTCCACCGGCGCGATCCTCGCGGTCGCGCAGAACGCGTCCGCGGGGGACGCGCCGACCGCACTGACCGGTCTCTCCGCGCCCGGCTCGACGTTCAAGATCGCCACCGCCACGGCCGTGCTCGGCAGCGGCGCGGCGGGCGCGGAGACGGTGCTGCCCTGTCCCGGCCGCGACCGCATCGGCACCAGGACCATCCCCAACGACGGGGAGTTCGACCTCGGTGCGGTGCCGCTGCGCACGGCGTTCGCCCACTCCTGCAACACCACCTTCGCCCGGCTCGCCGCCGACCTGCCGCCGGAGGCGCTCGCGGACGCGGCCACCAGCCTCGGCCTCAACGCCGATTTCGAGATCCCCGGCCTCACCACCGAGGCCGGTCGGGTCGGCCCGGCGGCCGACCCGGTGCAGCGGCTCGAGGACGGCATCGGGCAGGGCCGGGTGCAGGCGAGCCCGTTCGGTCTCGCGCTCATGGCGGCGACCGTCGCGAGCGGGCAGGCCGTCACGCCGCGGCTGTGGCGCGACCTCGACACCACGGTCGTCTCGGGGTACGAACCACCACCCGCGGGGGTGCTGGCCGACGTGCGCGGGATGATGCGCGAGGCGGTCACCGGCGGCACCGCGACCGCGCTCGCCGGGCTCGGCGACGTCCGCGGCAAGACCGGCACCGCCCAGCTCGCCGGCCCGGCCAGGGCCCACGGCTGGTTCGCCGGGTACCGGGGCGACGTCGCGTTCGCGGTGCTGGTCGAGCATGCGGGGACCGCCGAGCCTTCGGTGCGTGCGGCGGGGACGTTCCTGAGCGGGCTGCCGGACTGAACCCGATACGGTGGGGCCCATGCCTGCCGTGACGTTCGCCGTCCGCGTGAAACCGGGAGCCAAGCGCGACGCCGTCGGGGGCCGGTGGGACGGCACGCTCGGCGAGGCACTCGTCGTGTCGGTGCGCGCACCCGCCGTGGACGGCAAGGCCAACGAGGCGGTGTGCCGCGTGGTCGCGAATGCGCTGTCCGTGCGCGCCCGCGATCTCGTTGTCTCGCGGGGACAACGCTCCCGCGACAAGCTGATGAAGCTCGAAGACGCCCCGCCGGACACCGCGCGGCGGCTGGCCGCCCTGCGTGGATCTATTGTGGAGGACCCACAAACTCCACGACCGGGCTGAACGGGAGGTGACATGGGCGATCTTCCGGTCATCCTCGGATCGGGCGCGATCGTCCTGCTCGCCTCGGTGCTCGCCGTCCGCTTCTCGATCCGGCTCGGCCTGCCCTCGCTGCTGATCTACCTCGGGATCGGCGTCCTGATCGGCGAGGCCGGATTCGGGGTCGAGTTCGACAACCCGCAGCTGACCCAGAGCCTCGGCCTCGCCGCGCTCGTGATGATCCTCACCGAGGGCGGGCTCACCACCCGCTGGTCCACCGTGCGGCCCTCGCTCGGCCCCGGCATCGCACTGTCCACAGTGTCCGTTCTGGTGACCATCCTCGTCACCGGCTCGGCGCTGCACCTCCTGCTCGGCCTCGACTGGCGGACGGCTCTGCTGTGGGGCGCCGTGCTGTCCTCGACCGACGCGGCGGCGGTGTTCTCGGTGCTGCGCTCGTCCGGGATCGGCAGGAGGATCACCGGAACCCTCGAGCTGGAGTCCGGACTCAACGACGCGCCCGCCTACATCGCGGTGGTGCTGTTCGCGACGGGGGCGACCCTGACCTGGAGCCTGCCGCTGCTGGTGCTGTACCAGCTTCTGGCGGGCGCTCTCATCGGGTTCCTGCTGGGCTGGGTGGGGGCGGTGGCCCTGCGCAAGGCCGCCCTGCCCGCCACCGGCCTCTACCCGCTCGCCACGGTCGCCGTGTGCGTGGTGGCCTACTCGTCGGCCCAGTTCGGGCAAGCTTCGGGGTTGCTGGCCACCTACGTGGCCGGCGTGGTGCTCGGCAACTCCCGGCTCCCGCACCGCGCCGACACGCTTTCCTTCGCCGAGGGGCTCGGCTGGATCGCGCAGATCGGACTGTTCGTGCTGCTCGGGTTGTTCGCCTCCCCGGAGCGGCTGGTGGACAGCGTGGTGCCGGGTCTCGTCGCCGGGGCAGTCGTGCTGCTGCTCGCCCGGCCGGTCTCGGTGGTGCTGTCGGCGGCGCCGTTCCGCGTGCCATGGCGAGAACAGGCGTTCCTGTCGTGGGCTGGTCTGCGCGGAGCCGTGCCCATCGTGCTCGCCACCATCCCGCTCGCCGAGGGGCTGCCCGGCGCCGAACGGCTGCTCGACGCGGTGTTCGTGCTCGTGATCGTCTTCACGCTGTTGCAGGCCGCGCTGCTCGGCCCGCTGGCGAGGTGGCTGGGGCTCACCAGGGACTCCGAACCGGAGGAGGTCCAGGTCGACGCGGCCCCGCTCGACGAGCTCGGCGCGGTGCTGCTGCAGGTCCGCATCCAGCGTGGCTCGCGGTTGCACGGCGTGTACCTCGCGGAGCTGCGGTTGCCGAGCGGCTCCGGCGTGAGCCTGGTGGTGCGGCAGGGCAAGGGGTTCACCCCCGCCGACACCACGCGCCTGCAGGAACTGGACCAGTTGCTGGTGGTCACCACGCAGGCCGCCAGGTCCGCGGCGGAACGCCGGATCAGGGCCGTGGACCGCGCGGGCCCGCTCGCGAAGTGGAAGGGCGAGCTGGGAGACTGACCGCCGTGCGTGCGGAGAGGTACGACTACTGGTTTCCGCTGGCGCTACTGGGGTTCGGGTTGCTGGGTGCGATCACCGTGCGGCCGGCCGCCGGCTTCGGCTGGTTCGCCTACCAGCCCGGGAACGAACGGCGGTACCTGGCGAGCGTCAGCTACGCGGAGCCCGCCGACGTCGAGGCCGGGTTCCACGTCGCCCGATGGAGCACCGATGGCTGGCAGGTGCACGTGGCGATCGCCGGGCTGTTCCTGGCGACGGTCGCTTGGTACGCGGCACGTGCCCGGAAGGCGGGCACGCCGTGGCCCACGACGCGGATCGTGGCCGTCGCGGCCGGGGGCGCGCTCGCCGTCGAGGGCGCCTACCTCGGACTGACGCACGTTCCGAAGGTCCTCACCGACGGCGCGTCAGCCGCGGCGCTGAGCCTGCCGCTGGCGCTGCTCGGCCTGGTCTCCCTGGCCGGGGCCTACTTCCTGAGGGGCACGTGGCGCCGGGTCACGGGCGTGCTGGCCGTCGTGCTGCTGGGAGTCGCGGTCGGCGCGGTCGTGCTGCCTTCGGCCGACGAGGCCGCCGCCGTGATCGTCCTGAGCGCTGCGCTGTTCCTGCTGGCGTGGCTGCACCGCAGCGTGCTGCTCGGCGGGGTGGCGGCGCTGTTCCTGCTGACCGGGGGCGCGGGGTCGGCCGCCGACCCGGCCGCGCTGGTGGTTCCGGCGGCGGTGTCGCTGCTCGGCGCGATGGTGGCGCTGGTGCTGCGTGCGAGGCCCTCGGCGTAGCCGTGGACAATGGAGCGGTGAGCACCGAGCAGGAACCCGAGCAGACCACCGGCGAAGCGGAGCCGCCCGCCGCCGCGCCTCCGAAGCGCCGGATCTGGCTGCTGGCCGTGGTCGCGGGGCTCGCGTACGCCGTCGACCTGGTCACCAAGATCATCGTCACGGCGACGCTCGAGGGCGAGGAGCCCATCCGCATCCTCGGCGGGGCGGTGTACTTGCAGCTCGTCCGCAACCCGTACGCGGCGTTCGGCATGGACTTCGGCGGCACCTGGATCCTCGCGATCGTCGCCATGCTCGTGGTCGGCGCGATCATCTGGTTCTCGCGGCGCCTGCGCTCCGCGGGCTGGGCGGTGGGGCTCGGCCTCATCCTCGCCGGCGCGCTCGGCAATCTGACCGACCGCATCTTCCGCGCCCCCGGCCCGCTGCACGGCCACGTCGTCGACTTCATCTCCGCGTTCCAGCCCAACGGCGACTTCTTCCCCGTCTTCAACGCCGCCGACTCCGCCATCAGCATCGGCGCCGTGGTGATCGTCTTGCTCTCGCTGCTCGGCAAGGACTACGACGGCACCAGCACCAAGACCAAGAGGACAGAGAGGGCCGAAGAGGCCGGGAAAGCCGGGGAGGACAAGGCGTGAGCGCGCGGATGCTGCCGGTGCCCGAAGGGCTCGACGGCATGCGGGTCGACGCCGGTCTCGCGAAGCTGCTGGGCCTGTCGCGCACCGTGGTCGCCGAGCTGGCCGCGTCCGGCGAGGTGCTGCTCGACGGCAAGCCCGCGGGCAAGTCCGACCGCCTCACCGCGGGCGGCCTGCTCGAGGTGACCCTGCCCGAGCCGGATGCGCCGCTGGAGGTGATCGCCGAGCCGGTCGAGGGGCTGAAGGTGCTCCACGACGACGACGACATCGTGGTGGTCGACAAGCCCGTCGGCGTGGCCGTGCACCCCAGTCCCGGCTGGACCGGGCCCACAGTGGTCGCTGGGCTCGCCGCGATGGGCCTGCGGATTTCCACCTCCGGCGCCGCCGAGCGGCAGGGCGTGGTGCACCGGCTCGACGCGGGCACCACCGGCGTGATGGTGGTCGCGAAGAGTGAGCACGCCTACACGGTGCTCAAGCGTGCGTTCAAGGAGCGCACCGTGGACAAGGGCTACCACGCGCTCGTGCAGGGCCATCCCGACCCGACGCGCGGCACGATCGACGCCCCGATCGACCGGCATCCCCGCCACGACTACAAGTTCGCCGTCGTCGCGGGCGGGCGGCCCTCGGTGACGCATTACGAGGTGATCGAGGCCTTCCGCGCCGCGTCGCTCGTGGACGTGAAGCTGGAGACCGGCCGGACCCACCAGATCCGCGTGCACTTCTCGGCGCTGCGGCACCCCTGCGTCGGCGACCTGACCTACGGGGCCGACCCGGTGCTCGCGCGCAAGCTGAGCCTCTCCCGGCAGTGGCTGCACGCCCGCACGCTTGGGTTCGCCCACCCCGCCGACGGCCGCCACGTGGAGTTCACCAGCGAGTACCCCTCGGACCTCGCGTCGGCGCTCGACGTGCTGCGCGCCGAGTCGTAGCTCCGCTCAGTCGTCGATCGACCAGAGCAGCGAGCGCTCGTCGGGCTCCGGCCTCGGGCTCCAGCGCACCGACGCGATCCGCGTGGCTTCCGGCAGCACGTACACCGTGTGCCCGCCCGTGGTCTCCCCGGGCTGCACGCCGATCTTGTGCGGCGGCCGGGAGGTCAGCGACACGGGGGCCTTGGCGATGGCGGCGCCGTCGCTGGTGATCAGCTCCAGGTAGTTGTCGGGCAGCGACGCGAACGGGACGCGGCCCCGGTTGGTGATCTCGGTGTGCACCACCACGGCGCGCTCGCCCTCGTCGAGCCGGTAGCCCGCGGCGCCGAAGAGATAGTCGGCCGGGTCCTGCACCTCCAGTAGCTGTACCGCGAGCTGCTCGCCCTCAAGGCCCTGCGTCTCCAGCACGTCGCCGGCGCGCCCCGTCTTCGGCGTAGCGGGAGGCTGCGCGGCCGAAGGGGGCTGGTCGCCGCGTGCCCACAGGGCGCTCTGCGGCGGTCCCCACGTGCTCATCACCGGGTCCGGTGGTGGCGGTGGCTGGGGCGGCCGCTGCTGCGGGGGCGGGGGCGGGGGCTGGTACCGGCCGGACGGGGTGCCCTGCACGGGATACGCGCCGCTCGGCGCGCCCCGCACGGGGTAGGCGCCGCTGGGAGCGCCGTGGACGGGGTACGCGCCGCTCGGGACGCCCTGCACCGGATAGGCCCCGCTCGGCACGCCCTGGGCGCCCTGCGGGCCGCCGGGCCCGCCCTGCGGCTGTGGCGGCTGTGGCGGCAGGGGCGGCGGGGGCGGCTGCTGAGGCCCGCCCCACGCGCCCGCGAGCGCGGCCCGCAGCCCGTTCGGATCGCTCTCGACACCGACGAGCAGGGGGAGGCCGCTCGCGGAGAGGTTCACGAGCCGGTAGGCGACGTCGCGCGGATCCATGCCGACCTTGGCCGCGACCTCGTGCACCGCCGCCTTGCCCAGCTCGGCGAGCGCGGCGAGCAGGCGGGCGTCGAGAGGGTCGGTCACAGCCACGCCGAGAAGCGTAGTCGGCGGTCCCGGCGTCAGTATGCTGCGGCCATGACCGCTGTCGCCTCGCTCGCGGACGAGTACGTGGACCTGCTCTTCGACGCGGACCCCCTGTGGCCCGCGATGCTCGGCTTCGAGCCGCCGAGGGCGGGGCTGGAAGAGCTCAGCGAAGAGGCGGAGCAGCGGCACCGGCGGGCACTGCTGGAGGTCATCGGGCGCGCCGAGGCGATCGACACCGCGGACCTGGTGCCGCAGGACCGGATCACGCGCGACGTGCTGCTCGCCTCGGCGAGGGCGCGGGTCGAGCAGATCGACGCCCGGCTCGTGGAGTTCACCATCAGCCCGATGTTCGTGGCGCCGGCGTCGATGCTGCTGACGATCCTGCCGATGGTGCCGGTCGCCGACAGCGCGCAGGGCGCGGCACACCTCGACCGCCTCGCCGCGATCCCGGCCTACCTGGAACAGGTGGCGCAGCGGCACCGTGCCGGAGTCGCGAGCGGGCGTGTGCCCGTGGCGCGGCTCGTGCGGGCCTCCATCGAGCACGTCGACCGCTACCTCGCCGAGCCCGGCGCCGACCCGCTGCTGCGACAGGAGCCGCCGGACGAGAACTTCGCCGAGCGCAGGGCCGCGTTGCTGCGGGAAACGGTGCGCCCGGCGTTCGCCGCGTACCGCGACGTGCTCGAACGCGAGATCCTTCGCCACGGGCGGCCCGACGAGCGCCCCGGCGTGTGCCATCTGCCGGACGGCGACGCGCTGTACGCCGCACTGGCCCGCGTCCACACCACGACCGACCGCGGCCCCGACGACCTGCACGCCACCGGGCTCGGCCTCATCGAGCGGCTCGCGCGGGAGTACGCCGAAATCGGCGGCCGGGTGTTCGGCACGAGCGACGTGCCGGAGATCTTCCGGCGGCTGCGCACCGATCCCGCGCTGCGCTGGAAGGACGCCGACGAGCTGCTCGACACCGCCCGCGCCGCCATCACCCGTGCCGAGGCGGTCGCGCCGCAGTGGTTCGGCCGGATCCCGGAGCAGTCGTGCGCCGTCGAGCCCGTGCCGCCCGCGGAGGCGCCCGGCACGGTCGCCGCCTACTACCTGATGCCTTCGGCGGACGGGTCCCGGCAGGGCACCTACTTCGCCAACACCTACCAGGTCACCGAGCGACTGAGGCACACCGCCGAGGTGACCGCCTTCCACGAGGCCGTGCCCGGCCACCACTTCCAGCTCAGCATCGCGCTCGGGCTCACCGACCTGCCGCTGCTGCGCAGGCTCGGCGACTTCAACGCCTACGCCGAGGGCTGGGGGCTGTACTCGGAGCGGCTCGCCCAGGAGATGGGGCTGTACTCCGACGACGTGTCGCTGCTCGGGATGCTCAGCCTGGACTCCACGCGCGCGGGCAGGCTCGTGGTCGACACCGGTCTGCACGCGAAGGGCTGGACGAGGCAGCAGGCGATCGACTTCCTGCTGGAGCACACCCCCATGACCGAGACGGAGATCGTCGCCGAGGTCGACCGCTACATCGCGTACCCGGGGCAGGCGCTGTCGTACATGGTGGGCAGGCTGGAGATCCAGCGGCTGCGCGGCGAGGCGGAGCGGGTGCTCGGCGACCGCTTCGACGTCAAGGCGTTCCACGACCTCGTACTGGGCAGCGGCGCGCTGCCGATGTCGGTGCTCGCGGACGTCGTAGCCGACTGGACTAGCGCCCGGCTCCGGTGAGCCTGGCGAACACCACGACGGCATTGGGCTCGGCTCCGGCCGAGTCGAACTCACCCGAGACGCTGAGCAGCCGCAGGTCGGGGTGCTCGCTGTGGGCGGTGGCCTGGGCGAGCGCCGCGCCCCTCGGCAGTGTTTGCACGCGGTAGACGGTGAAGACGGCGGTGCTGCCGTCGGCCCTGCCGACGGTCACCTCGGCTCCGGGCCGAACGTCGTCCAGCGGGAAGAACGCGCCGCGCTCGTAGGCGAAGTCGACGTAGCCGGTGAGCACGGCGGCGCCGCGTTCACCAGGGCTGCCGGTCTCGGCCAGCCAGCCCACGGTCGCGGCGTTGCCGGGCACCTCGACCACGCCGGTCGGGGTGCGGCCGAGCTCCGCGAGCGACTCGGTGCGGAGGCCGATCGTGGGCACGTGCAGAGACTCGGGCGCCGAGGCGGGCAGCGGGTCGTGTGCGTCGGGCACCGGACCGGTCAGCACCCTGCCCGTGTCGGTCAGTGCGCCGGGACCGAGTGGGGTGGTGTGGTCGAGCGCGTCGCCGGGCTGAGCGCGCACCAGCGTCACCGTGGTCAGCACGGCGGCCAGTGTCACGACCACGGCGGCGGCAACCGCGCCGAGTCTGCCGGCGCCGTCCCCCCGAGTGTTGACGGTCACATCCACCGGAATCCGCCGCCCCCTCGGCCCACGGCCCGCGTTCGGCCCATGGCCGCCCCCTCTACCAGGAGTTTCCCACCCTGCACGCACGGTGTTCCCCCGTCAGTGCGTCGATGCCTGCTGATCGCGGTTACCGGTATGTGTCGTTACGGACAAGACCGTCACACGGTTAAATGTCACTCATTCGGGTTATACAGTCGTTATCCGCCTCAGTTAGTGGGAATGTCCGATTCGGTGGCGGACATGGAGGTCGAGGGTGAGAACGGCGACAGCGGTGGGTGTGCTCGACGTCGGGTGCTTCAGTGCGAGGCTCCTGGTGGTCGAGCGGGGTGGGTCGCTGCTCGACCCCGTGTTCAGCCACAAGACGCGGTTGCGCCTCGACCGCGCGCTCGACCGCGAGGGACGCATCGGCCCCGAGGGCGTCGCCTCGATCGTCGCCGCTGTCGGCAAGGCCCGTGAGCTAGCGGCCCGCCGTGGTGTCGACTCCGTGTTCCCGCTGGCCACGTCGTCGATCCGGGACGCGGCCAACGCGGCCGAGGTGGTGGAGCGGGTTCGCCGGGAGACCGGCACCGAGCTGCGGTTCCTCTCCGGCCAGCGCGAGGCCGAGCTCTCCTACCTCGCGGCGCGCCGCTGGTTCGGCGCGGCGGCGGGACCGCTGGCCGTGCTCGACATCGGCGGTGGCACGGTGGAGCTCGCCGCGGGGGAGGGCGAGCACGCGTCGTTCGCCCGGTCACTTCGGCTCGGCGCCCGTGAGACCACGCGGAACTGGCTGAAGACCGACGTGCCGCCGAAGGAACGCATCGCCGCACTGCGCGGCTTCGCGCTGCGACGTGCTGGCCGAAGCCGAGCCGACGCTACGTGGCTATCGCACGGTCGGCTGCTCGAAGGTGCTGCGGCAGCTGGCCCGCCTCGCGGGCGCGCGGCCCGGCCGGGACTCCTCCTCGCCGGAACTGCACGTCGACGACCTGCGCACGTGGATTCCCCGGCTCGCCGTGATGCCGGCGTCCCGCAGGGCCGACCTCCCCGGCATCTCGCGCTCGCGCGCCCACCAGGCGCTGGGCGGGGCCGTGGTCGCGGAGGCGCTGCTGACCGTGCTGGGCGGGTCGCTCGTCGTCTGCCCCTGGTCGACGACGCAGGGGCTGCTGCTGACCCTGCTCGACCGGCCGGAGCGGCGGGGGCCGTGCCGATCGGTGGCGTGAGGCGATGCCGGAACTGCCCGACGTGGAAGGCTTCAGGCGCGTGTTCGCCGGGCATGCCGCGGGCAGGCCCGTCCGCGACGTCGCGGTGCTCGACACCGGTGCGCTGAAAGGCGTCGGGGCGGCGACGTTCCGCGACGCCGTGCGGGGACACCGGCTCGGCGACCCGGTGCGCCACGGCAAGTGGCTCGTCACCGAGGTGAGCGGAACCGGGCAGGCCGTGCTGCTGCACTTCGGCATGACGGGCTCGCTCGAATGGGCGGGCGACGGCGAGCCGAGGCACCGGCACGACCGGGTGGTCTTCACGTTCTCCTCGGGCGAGCTGCGCTACCGCGACATGCGCAAGCTCACCGGCCTGCGGCTCGCCCGCGACGAGTCCGACCGCGAGGCGATGCTGGCCGGGCTCGGCCCCGACGCGCTGAGCGTCTCCAAGGCCGAGCTGGGCGAGCTGCTCGGCGGCCTGCGCCGCCGCCTCAAGCCCGCGCTCACCGACCAGTCCGTGCTCGCCGGCCTTGGCAACCTGCTCGCCGACGAGATCCTGTGGCGCGCCCGGCTGCACCCGCGACGCTCGACGACGGACCTGTCGAGTGCCGACGTCGCGCGCCTGCACGCGCGCATGGGCACCGTGCTGCGGCAGTCGGTCAAGGCGGGCCGCGTGCCGCCGAGGCCGTCGTGGCTCACGGGGCGCAGGGACGAGCCGTCCGGCAGCTGCCCGCGCTGCGGCACGACGCTGCGCCACGGCCGCGTCGACGGCAGGGGCACGGTGTGGTGCCCCAGGTGCCAGCCGGAATGACAAGCGGCGCGGAGGAGAGTAGAGATCGAGGTATGCGGAACGACCAGGTGAACCCCAGGGAACCGGAGCGGCCGCTGTCGCCGGACGTCCCGGCTCCGCCCCATCACGACTTCGACCACGGCACCGAGGACGTGCCGGAACCGCCCAACAAGGACGAGGTCCGCCCCGACGACGACGTCACCCCTGACGCGGGCACCACAGAACCCCCGGACTGAGCCCGGCACGCGCGCTCCTGCAGTGAAGGCCACCATCACTGCGCTGAACGCAGTGATGGTGGCCTTCACTGCAGTTGGAACCACGGGACTGGGCGAGGGATTCAGCGGAGAGCGCGCGCGTACCAGGGCTGGATGGTGTCGCCCGCGCGGGGAAGGCCGTCGCCCCGGCGCGCGGGGGCCCTGCCCTCCGGCTGGCTCGGCCGCTCGGCGGGCTCCAGCGCGGGCACCGGCAGCGGCGTCGTCTGCTCGGTGACCGTGACGGGTGTGTCGTAGTGCATGATCGTCAGCGGCTCGCCGTGCACCAGGCGGTAGCGCGTCTTGTCCTGCTCGATCTCCACGGCGAACTGCGAGCCGCGGAAGTTCATCCGGAACGCGATCCGGTCCACAGCGGACGGTAGGCGCGGCCGGAAGCTCAGCTGCCCGCCGTGGTCGCGCATCCCGCCGAACCCGGCGACGGTCGCGAGCCAGGCCCCGGCGAGCGACGCCATGTGCAACCCGTTGCGGACGTTGTTGTGCAGGTCGTGCAGATCGGTGAGCGCCGCCTCCGCGAGGTAGTCGTAGGCGAGGTCGAGGTGCCCGCACTCCGCGGCCAGCACGGCCTGCGTGCCCGCCGACAGCGACGAGTCGCGCACCGTCAGTCCCTCGTAGTAGGCGAAGTTGCGCCGCTTCTGCTCGGCGGAGAACGCGTCGCCGCGCAGGTGCATGGCGAGCACGAGGTCGGCCTGTTTCACCACCTGCTTGCGGTACAGGTCGAAGTACGGATAGTTGAGCAGCAGCGGGTAGTTGTCGGCGGGCGTGGCCGCGAAGTCCCAGCGCGCGTGCTCGGTGAACCGCTCCGACTGCGGGTGCACCGACAGCAGCTCGTCGTATGGCACGAGCATCTTCTTCACCGCGTCGCGCCAGCGCGCGATCTCGGCCTCGTCGACGCCGAAGTACTCGGCGATGTCCGGATGACGCTCGCACGAGTCGGCCGCCTCGCGCATGTTCCGCTGCGCCATCAGGTTCGTGTAGACGTTGTTGTCGGCCACGGCGGAGTACTCGTCTGGCCCGGTGACGCCGTCGATGCGGAAACCGCCGTGCGGATCGTGGTGCCCGAGCGACATCCACAGCCGCGCGGTCTCCAGCAGCAGCTCGGTGCCGTGCTGCCGTTCGAACTCGGTGTCGCCGGTCGCCGCGAGGTAGCGGGCGACGGCGTCGGCGATGTCGGCGTTGACGTGGAAGGCCGCCGTGCCCGCGGGCCAGTACGCGGAGCATTCGGCGCCGTTGATGGAGCGCCAGGGGAACGCGGCGCCCCGCAGCCCGAGCTGCGCTGCCCTGTCCTTCGCTTTGTCCAGTGTGGAGTGTCGCCAGCGCAGCGCGTCGCGGGCCGCGTCGGGCAGCGTGTAGGTGAGCACGGGCAGCACGAAGCTCTCCGTGTCCCAGAAGGCGTGCCCGTCGTAGCCGGGACCGGTGAGGCCTTTGCCGGGAATCGCGCGGCTCTCACCGCGGGCCCCGGCCTGCAGCACGTGGAAGAGTGCGAAGCGGATCGCCTGCTGCAGCTCGGCGTCGCCGTCGAGCTCGACGTCGGCGGTGGTCCAGAACTGGTCCAGGAACTCGCGCTGCTCGGCGAGCAGTCCCTCCCAGCCGGTCTGCAGCGCTCCCGCCAGCGCGGCGTCGACCTGCGCGCGCAGCGCGGGGATCGAGCGTTGTGCCGACCAGCCGTAGGCGAGGAACTTCGTCAGGCACAGCTTCTGTCCCAATGGGACGTCGACCGCGATCGTCAGCCGGGCGAGGTCGTCCTCGACGTTGATGTCGGTGCGCAGCCCGTCGTTGGTCTCCAGCTGGTGGTCCATGGCCGCGGCCATGCGCAGGCCCGAGCGTTTCGTCCGGTGCACGAGCACGGCGCGGTAGTCCTCGGCCTTCATGTACTCCACCTGCAGCGGCGCCTCCAGCGCGGCCGCGACCCTCGGATCGCCGGTGTCCGGCTCGATCGGCTCGTTGGCGATCAGGTCGGACTGGGCCACGAGCTGCACCTCGTCGTCGAGCGGCTCGACCTCGTACCGGATGGCGGCCACCGCGCGCTGGGTGAACGACACGAGCCGTTCGGTGCGCACCCGCACCCGCCGCCCGGTGGGCGACGTCCAGTCCGTCTCCCTGCGCAGGGTTCCCGACCGGAAGTCGAGCACGCGGTGGTGGGCGGTCGCGTGGCCGTAGCGCATGTCGAGCGGCTCGTCCTCCACCAGCAGGCGGATGATCTTGCCGTCGGTGACGTTCACGACGGTCTGGCCCGCCTCGGGATAGCCGTAGCCGCCCTCGGCGTACGGCAGGCCGTGCTCCTCGTAGAACCCGTTGAGATAGGTGCCGGGCAGGGCGCGCGGCTCCGCCT
Source organism: Prauserella sp. PE36 (assembly GCF_003311655.1). Taxonomy (NCBI): domain Bacteria; kingdom Bacillati; phylum Actinomycetota; class Actinomycetes; order Pseudonocardiales; family Pseudonocardiaceae; genus Prauserella; species Prauserella sp. PE36. The sequence continues at coordinate 16,445 of NZ_QEQT01000084.1, forward strand.
CCTCGAGCGTGCCGCGCATGCCGATGTGCCCATTGGACAGGGCGAAAGTGGACTCCGTGCGCTGCAGCTGGTCCACGGCGAGCCCCCGCCACCGCAGCTCCCACGGCGAGCACTCGTACCCACGTTCGGCGTCGGTCACGCGGAAACCCCCAGCAGTTCGGACAGATCGTCCACCACGACGTCGGCGCCGCGCTCCCGCAGCGCGTCGGCCTGATCGGCCCTGTTCACCCCCACGACGTAGCCGAAGCCGCCCGCCCTGCCTGCCTCCACCCCGGCGAGCGCGTCCTCGAACACGGCGGCCCGCTCCGGCTCGGTGCCGAGCTCCCTGGCTCCGGCGAGGAACGAGTCGGGCGCCGGCTTGCCGCGCAGCCGGTCCCTGGTGATCACGACACCGTCGATGCGGCTGCGCACGAAGCGGTCGAGCCCGGCGGCGGCGAGCACGCTCACGGCGTTGGCCGACGACGTGACCACCCCGATCGCGAGCCCCGCCCGCTCGGCGGCCTCGAGGTAGCGGACCGAGCCGGGGTAGGGCCGCACACCCTGCTCTTCGATGATGCGCAGGACCAGCTCGTTCTTCCGGTTCCCCACGGCGTGCACGGTCTCGGCGTCCGGCGGATCCCCGGGGCCGCCTTCCGGCAGCACGATCCCCCGGGACGCGAGGAAGGTCCGGACGCCGTCGAGCCGGGGCCTGCCGTCCACGTAGGACGCGTAGTCACGTTCGGTGAACGGTGTGAAGTCGGTCGCGTTCCGCCGTTTCAGGAAGTCGTCGAAGGTCTGCTTCCATGCCTGCCGATGCAGGACCGCGGTGCTGGTCAGCACGCCGTCCAGGTCGAAGAGGCACGCCGTGATCGTGCTGGGTAACCCGATCATGCGGTTCACGCTAGTGGTGGTTTTCGACAGCCGCCACGTCTAACATCTGAGCGGCTGAAAAGATGATGAGGCGAGCACCCCCGGAGGCGTCGATGAGCACGCTCGCGATGCACGCCAGCGACGGACTGCTCGACGCGCCGACGTCGCTGTTGTTCGGGGCTGTCGCCGTTTCCGGCCTCGCCGTCGCGACGGTGAGGGCGCGGCGGGAGCTCGACGACCGCACAGCGCCGCTCGCCGGGCTCGTGGCGGCGTTCGTTTTCGCCGTCCAGATGCTCAACTTCCCCGTGCTGCCCGGGGTCAGCGGTCACCTGCTCGGCGGGGCACTCGCCGCGATCCTGGTCGGGCCGTGGACCGGCGCGCTGTGCGTGAGCGTGGTGCTCGTGGTGCAGGCGCTGCTGTTCGCCGACGGCGGGCTCACCGCGCTCGGGGCGAACATCACGAACATGGCGCTGCTCGGCACCGCCGCCGGGTATCTCGTCGCGGTGGCGCTGCGCCGGTTCGCGACGCGGTCGAGGGCGGGGCTGCTCGCGGTCGCGTTCACGGCGGCGCTCGTGAACACCGTGGTCGCGGCGGGCGGATTCGTCGTGGAGTACGCCATCGGCGGGCAGGGCGCGGTGTCGCTCGGCGGGTTCGCGGCCGCGCTGCTCGGCGTGCACGTGCTGATCGGCGTCGGGGAGGGCGTCATCACGGCCCTCACGGTGGGTGCTGTCGCCTCGGCGCGGCCGGACCTGGTGCATCTGCTGCGCGGGGCGCCGGTGGCGAGGGAGGTGGCCCGGTGAGCGCGGCGAAGCGCGGAGCGTGGTTCTTCGCGGCGTTCGCCGTGGTGGCGCTGGTGCTGGCCGGGGTGGTGTCGTACTTCGCCGACGGCGACCCCGACGGTCTCGACCATGTGACCACGCGGGGCTGCACGGAGATCGAGGGGCGGCTTCAGGGCGCGTGTCCTGCCGCGCACGCGGAGGACCACGCGCTCGCGGACTCGCCGCTTGCCGACTACACGGTCGGCGGCGACGACGGGCTCACCGGCCTCGCCGGCGTACTGGGGGTGCTGGCGACGTTGGTGGTGTCCGGCGGGCTGTTCTGGTCGCTGCGCACGCGATCCCGCTCCGGCCGGGACACGTCGCGAGGGCCGTGAGCGCCACGGTGCTGCACCGGCCCGGCGACTCGCCGGTGCACCGGCTGCCACCCGAGGTGAAGGTGGTGGGCGCGTTCGCGGCCGTGCTGTGCGTCGTCGCGACGCCGCGCGAGGCGTTCTGGGCCTTCGGCCTCCACCTGGTGGTGCTGCTCGCCGTGTGGGCCGTGGTGCGCGTGCCCCTCGGCTGGTACGCGCGCAGGGCGCTCATCGAGGTGCCGTTCGTGCTGCTGGCGTTCGTGCTGCCGTTCACGGGCGGCGCGCCGCGCACCGACGTGCTCGGGGTGTCCGTGTCGGTCGACGGCGCGCTCGCCGGGTGGAACATCCTCGCCAAGGGCACCCTCGGCGTGCTCGTGTCGCTGACCCTGGCGGCAACGACCCATCCGCGCGACCTCGTCGTCGGCCTGCAACGGCTGCGCGCGCCCCGGCTGCTCACCACCATCGCGAGCCTGATGCTGCGTTACGCCGAGGTGATCGCCGCCGAGGCGCGGCGCATGCGCACCGCCCGCGTCTGCCGGGGACACGACCCCCGTTTCCTGTGGCAGGCCGCCGCCACGGCCCGCGGCATCGGCGTGCTGTTCCTGCGCAGCTACGAACGCGGCGAGCGCGTGCACCTCGCGATGCTCGCCCGCGGCTGGACGGGTGCCATGCCGGTGCCGCCCTCGCCGGGAGCGGGCCCGTGGCGCTGGCTCGCCGGCGTCACCCCGGCCCTGGTGACCGCGCTCGTGTGCGGGACGGCACTGTGGACGACGTGACCGCCGCGCTTCTGGTCAAGGACCTCGAGTTCAGCTACCCCGACGGGCATCGCGCGCTCGCGGGCGTCGACCTGCGCGTCGAGCCGGGGGAGCGCGTCGCCGTGCTCGGCCCCAACGGCGCGGGCAAGACGACGCTCGTGCTGCACCTCAACGGCGTGCTGACCGGCACGCGCGGGCAGGTGGAGGTGGCGGGCGTGCCCGTGCGCAAGCGCACGCTCAAGGAGATCCGGCGCCGCGTCGGCGTGGTCTTCCAGGACCCCGACGACCAGCTGTTCATGCCCACCGTCGCCGAGGACGTCGCGTTCGGGCCGCGCAACTTCGGGGTGCCCGAGGCGGACGTCCCCGCGCGCGTGCGCGAGGCGCTCTCCGCTGTGGGCATGGAAGCGCACGCCGACCGCTCGCCGATGCACCTCTCCGGCGGCCAACGGCGTCGCGTCGCGCTCGCCACCGTGCTCGCGTGCGACCCCGACATCCTCGTGCTCGACGAGCCGTCGTCGAACCTCGAGCCCGTGGCGCGCAGGGAACTCGCCGAGCTGTTGCTCGGGCTGGGCCGCACGATGCTGATGGTCAGCCACGACCTGCCGTACGCGTTGCAGCTGTGCCCGCGCAGTGTGCTGATCGACCGCGGCGTGGTGGTGGCCGACCGGCCCACGCGCGATCTGCTCGCCGACCGGGACCTACTCGCCGCCCATCGCCTCGAGCTGCCGTGGGGTTTCCGGCTCGACTGAGGTCACCGGGCGGCGCGGGTCCGTGCCCCACACGAGGTCGGTGACCACCCGCACGGCCTCGGCCACCGCGGCCGTCACGGGGGAGCTGAGCCCGATGCCTGTCCGCTTGATCGGCTCGCAGCCCACCACGAGCACCCGGCCCGCGTCTCCGCCGAGCACCTGCAGCAGCCGCAGCGCGCCCTCCGGCCGGATGCCGTGCGGGTCGAGCAGCGCCGGGATGCACGACGGGTGCTCGTCGAGCTCCGCCTCCATCACGTACACCTCGCCGGGGCGGCCCCCGCGCGGTGTCGCGTCGATGAGGATCGTGGTGTCGTACCCGCCGAGCAGGCGGTCGAGCCGCCCGCAGCCGATGCCATAGTCCGCGATCTGCACCCAGCTCGGCAGCACCGTGCCCTCGAGCCGTTGGACCACTTCGACGCCGAAACCGTCGTCGCCGAGCAGCACGTTCCCGACGCCGGCGAGGAGAACTCGTGGCCTCATGCCTCAACGGTAGAACTGTGGCCGAGGCCACACAATGCGTGAGGCTATTCCGTCGTCGTGTGCGGCCGCACGTGGTGGATCAGCTCGTGCAGCGTCTCGTCGGCAAGGCGGTAGTAGACGACCCTCCCGCTGCGGTGCGCGGTCACCAGACCGTGCGCGCGCAGCAGCCGCAGCGCCTGGGAGACCGCCGTGTCGCTCATGCCGGCGGCCACGGCGAGATCGGACACGCAGATCTCCCGCGCGTAGTGGATGCACACGAGCAGCGTCAGCCGTGAGGGATCGGCCAGCACGGAGAACCGGCCTGCCCACTCCTGCACGGTCTCGCGGTCGCCGAGCCCGGCCAAGGCGGCCTCCACCCTCGGCGGGTCGATCAGGCGGCGTTCGGAGGTGCTCGGCACGTGGCCATGATCCCACGGCCGGCGCTCGTGGCTCCGGCATACTGAGCCGGTGAGCCCCGAAGCCGCCCGTTCGCTGTGGATCCTGCTGGAGCCGGTGCACGACGTCACGTACTTCGCTCCTCAGGCGCGGGCCGCGCACGAGGCCGTGGGCCTGCGCGGGTTCTGGCGTGGCTACGTCGCGATGCGGGCCGCCCCGCTGGGTGTGCCGGGCCTCGGCACGGTGACGGCTGCCTTCCACAACTTCGCGCCGTCCTTCCTCGCCCGCTCCATCCCCGCCGTGTGGGAGATGGCCACCCCGGCGCAGGCGCTTGCCGCGCGTAGCGAGGGCGCCGTCGCCGCGCTCGACGCGTACGTCCCGTCGCTGCGCCAGGACTCCCGGCTCGCCGTGGCCGTGGAGGTGCTGCACCGGATCGTCGGCGCCGTTTCGTGGTCCGGCCGGCCGCTGGCCGCCGCCAACGCCGCGCTCGACTGGCCCGACGAGCCCCTCGCCGCGCTCTGGCAGGCCGCGACGACCCTGCGGGAACACCGGGGCGACGGCCACGTCGCCGTGCTCGTCTCGGAGGGCATCGACGGCGTGGAGGCCCACGTGCTGCGTGACGCCGCCGACGGCAGCAGGGCTGTCACCGAGCCCGCCCGCGGCTGGACGGAGCAGGAATGGGCCGAGGCCGCCGAGCGGCTGCGCGAGCGCGGACTGCTCACCGGGGCGGGGTCGCTGAGCGAGAGCGGCGGCGCGCTGCGTGAGCACATCGAGCGGCGCACCGACGCGCTCGCCGCGCCGCCGTACGGGGTGGTGCCGGGGACGGAACTGACGGCGCTTGCGGCGTTCCTGCGGCCCGCGGCGCGCACGCTCGCCACCGAGGTCGTGCCCTTCCCGAACCCGGTCGGCGCCCCGGCGCCGTGAGTCGGTTGTTGAACCGTCCGCCGGTCATGGCGCGGTCGAGCACGAACAGCGGGATCGCGCGCTCGGCGGACATGGCGGCGGCGTGCAGCATGGGATCGTCGGTGGTCACAGCCCCGCGAGGAGGTCGGTCTCGGTGATGCCGGGGCCCTGTCCTTCGCGGATGAACCACTCGGTGCCAAAGGCGTAGGCGAACGCCTCGTCGGGCATGGCGAGGAAGAACGACTGCTCGCTGATCTGGCTCGCGTGCGCGCGCATGGCGTGCCGCTTGTGCTCGAGGTAGGGGGTGACGTCCACGGCGGCGGTGATGACCGACTCCGGTTTGCCGAAGTTCTCGTCCGGCTCTTGCATGTCGGTCCCGGCGAGCTCGGGAACGTTCGCCAGCGCCTGCCTGCCGCGCAGCATGTGGTCGCGATTGATGGTGCCCTGGTAGACGCGCGGGGTGCCGGCCAGCTCGGCGGCGCGCATGCCGACGCGGTGGACCATGATGTGGTCGGGATGGCCGTAGCCGCCGTTGTCGTCGTAGCAGGTGAGCACGTCGGCGGACTCCTCGCGCAGAATGGCGGCGAGCTTCTGGGCGGCGTCCTCGACGGGGGTCGTCCAGAACGAGCCGGGCGCGTCGTTGGTGGGCGTGCCCATCATCCCGGAGTCGACGTAGCCGAGGAACTCGACGCGCTGGGCTCCGAGGATGCCGGCGGAGGCGTGGGTCTCGGCGACACGGCGTTCCCACAGCGGCTCGCCGTCGGTGAGGAACCCGTCGGGCACCTCGCCGTGCTCACCCCGGGTGGCCACGACGAGCACGACCCGGTGCCCCTCCTCGTGGGCCTTGCGCATGATGCCGCCGCAACCGATGCACTCGTCGTCGGGGTGGGCGTGAAAGGTAACGAGAGTCGCCATGCCGCGAGGCTAATCGCCGTCCCCGCCCGGAGGCGACCCTTGGTGCGGCTAGACCGGCTTGAGCGGGTCGTGGCCCAGTGACATCAGCCTGTGCCTCCAGTGGGCCTGGCCCGCCGTCGGTTCCAGGTCGTCGCGGCGCTGGGCGTGGACCTTGTCGACCACCTTCTGCATCACCTTGCGGTCGTCGGTGTCCAGGTCCGTCTTGCGCTTGCCCAGTATCTCCAGCACCCGCTGGCCCAGGTGCGGGCCCGCATGGTCCGGCAGTTCCTCGTCCACCGGCGACGCCGCCTCCGTGCGCAGCCATTCCGCCAGCTCCCGCGACGTCATGTTGACGACCCGGTGGAACTCGGTCCACAGCTCGTCCGTCCGCTGATCCGCCATGGGTTCCTCCTTCCGTCAGCCCGGCGTGGTCTCGCCACCGAGCGCGGCGATGACCTCGCCGGTGTAGTACGACGACAGCCGCTCGGCCGCCAGGAAGACGAACGACGGCGCCAGCTCGTCCGGGTCGGCCGGGCGCCCGAGCGGGACGTTCCCTCCGAACTTCTCGACGTGCTCCTCCGACATCGTCGACGGGATGAGCGGTGTCCACACCGGACCCGGTGCGACGCAGTTGATCCGGATCCCGCGTGGCGCGAGCGCCTGCGCCATCGCCATCGTCCACGCGTGGATGGCGCCCTTCGTCGCCGAGTAGTCGATGAGCTTCTTGTTGCCGCGCAAGCCGTTCACCGAGCCCGTGTTGACGATCGCGCTGCCCTCCGGCAGGTGCTTCAGCGCCGCCGCGGTGACCCGGAAGTAGCTGTGCATGTTGACGTCGAACGTGTGCGTCCACTGTTCGTCGGTCAGCTCGTCGACCGACTCCAGCTCCCGCTGCGTCGCGACGTTGTTGACGAGCAGGTCGAGCCCGCCCAGCTCCCGCACGGTCTCCTCGACCACGCGGGTGCACTGCCGGGCCTCGGCGAGATCTCCGCGCAGCAGCACACACCGCCTGCCCTGCTCCTCGACGAGCTTCTTCGTGTGCTCGGCGTCGGCGTCCTCGCTCAGGTAGGCGATCGCCACGTCCGCGCCCTCCTTCGCGAAGGCCACGGCCACGGCGCGCCCGATCCCGGAGTCACCGCCGGTGATCAGTGCCCGCCTTCCCTTGAGCAGATCGCGGCCGACGTAGTCGGTCATCTCGTCGCGCGGACGGGGCTCCATCGGCCCCGTCTCGCCCGGCGGCTGCTGGCTCTGTGCTGGCTGGCTCACGAACGAACCCCTCCTCGACTCACTGTGCTCACAGGAACTTGTCGGCAGTGATCGGCAGGTCCCGCACCCGCACACCCGTCGCGTGGTAGGCGGCGTTGGCGATGGCGGCCGCCGTGCCGACGATGCCGATCTCCCCGATCCCCTTGGTGCCCATGGGATTGACGTGCGGATCGTGCTCGTCGAGCCAGTGCGCCTCGACCGACCGCACGTCCGCGCACGTAGCGATGTGGTACTCGGCGAGGTCGTGGTTCACGACGAAGCCGAACCGCTCGTCGGTCACGCTCGCCTCGTGCAGCGCCATCGACAGCCCCATCGTCATCCCGCCGACGAGCTGCGAGCGCGCGGTGCGGGGGTTGACGATCCGCCCGGCCGCGAACACGCCGAGCAGCCGCGGGACCCTGACCTCACCGGTGTCGGTGTTGACCCGGACCTCGGCGAACTGCGCGCCGTAGGCGCTCATGGCGAACCGCTCGGTGTGCGGGTTCTCCGGCTGCGTCGCCGTCCGTTCGTCGCCAGGACTCGGGCCGGCGCCGAACTTCTCGCGGAACGCTCTCGCGGCCTCGACGATCGCCCAGCCCCAGTTCGTGATCCCCGACGACCCGCCCGCCACGGCCGCGGCCGGCAGGCCGGTGTCGCCGATGCGCAGGTCGACGTCCTCGAACGGCACGTCGAGCGCGTCGGCCGCGATCTGGGTCAGGGCCGTCCACGCGCCGGTGCCGATGTCGACCGCACCGATGCGCACCTCGTAGCGCCGGTCCGCGGTGAACCGGACGGTGGCCGTCGAAGACCCTGGCGACTGGTGCACCGGGTAGGCCGAGCTCGCCACGCCCGTGCCGACCCACCAGCCGCCCTCCAGCGTCGAGCGCGCCAGGGCGGGCCGCCCGGCCCAGCCGAAGCGGCGCGCGCCCTCGCGCAGGCAGGCGACGAGGTTGCGGCTGGAGAACGGCAGCCCCGAGGCGGGGTCGGTCTCGGGTTCGTTGCGCACGCGCAGCTCGATCGGGTCCAGGTCGCAGGCCTGTGCCAGCTCGTCCATCGCGACCTCGGGCGCGAACATGCCGGGGCACTCCCCGGGCGCGCGCATCCACGACGGCACCGGCACGTCGAGCGGCGCGAGGCGGTGGCTGGTCCCGCGGTTCGGCGCGGCGTACATTTTCCTGGCCGGCTCGCAGCTCTGCTCGGCGTACTCCTTGATCCGCGAGGTCTGCTCGACGACGTGGTTGCTGAGCGAGACGAGCCTGCCGTGTTCGTCGGCGCCGAGCAGGACCCGCTGGATGGTCGGCGTCCGGTAGCCGACGAACGAGAACATCTGCTGCCGCGTGAGCGCGTACTTCACCGGTCTGCCGGCCATGCGCTTGGCCGCGAGCACGGTGAGCACGATGTTGGCGTGCGGCGTGCCCTTCGAGCCGAACCCGCCGCCCACGTACGGCGCGACCACCCGGATGTCGCTCTCCTCGATGCCGAACGTCGAGGCGACCACCTGCCGCATCGTGTGCACGCCCTGCGTCGAGTCGTAGATCGTGAGCCCCGTCGAGTCCCACGACGCGACCGTCGTGTGCGGCTCCATGGGGTTGTTGTGGTACATCGGCGTGGTGTAGGTCGCGTCGACGGCCCTGGCCGCACCGGCGAACGCGCCGTCCGGATCGCCCTGCCGGGTGTCCGTCTCGCCGCCCGCGTTGACCTCGTCGGGACGATAGAGATCGGAACGGTCGGCCGACAGCGACACGTCGTGGTCCCGCCGCGCGTAGCTCACCCGCACCAGGCCGGCCGCCTGCCTGGCGATCTCGGGTGTCTCGGCCACCACGGCACCGATCAGCTGGCCCCGGAAGTGCACCTCGGGGGACTGGAGGATCTCCAGCTCGGCGTCCTGCCCGGTCTCCAGCCTCGGCGCGTCGAAGGGGGTGAGCACGGCCAGCACGCCATCGAGCCCGACGGCCTCGTCGGTGCGCATGTCCGTGATGTCGCCGCGCGCGATGGTCGCCTGGACGGGATGGAGGTACGCGGGGTTCGGCACGGGATGCTCGTAGGCGTACGGGGCGGTGCCGGTGACCTTCGCGGGCCCGTCCACCCGCTGCCGGTTCGCGCCGATCGACCGTGGTCGCAGCAGTCCCGTCACGGCGCGTCCTCCCCGGCCAGCCCGCGAAGTGCCGACACGATCATGTTGCGGGCGAGCTTGAGCTTGAACCCGTTGTCCGGCAACGGTTCCGCCTCCGCGAGCTCGGCATCGGCCGCGGCCTGGAAGGCGTCCACAGTGGCCGGTCCGCCTCGCATCGCGTGCTCGGCGAGCGTGGCGTGCCACGGCTTGTGGGCCACACCGCCGAGCGCGAGCCGCACGTCGCGGACCCTGCCGTCGGCGACGTCGAGTGCCGCGGCCACCGACACGAGCGCGAAGGCGTACGACGCGCGGTCCCTGGCCTTGCGGTACCGCGAGTTCGCCGCGAACCGCAGCGGGGGCAGGTCGACGGCGGTGATCAGCTCCCCGTGCTCGAGCACGGTGTCCCGTTCGGCGTGGGCGCCGGGAAGGCGGTGCAGCGCGGACGCGCGCACGGTGCGCTCGCCGTCGGCCCTGCGCACCCGCACCACCGCGTCGAGGGCGGTCAGCGCCACGGCCAGGTCGGAGGGGTGCACGGCCACGCAGTGCGGTGAGGCGCCGAGCACGGCGTGGTAACGCGTGTAGCCGTGCAGTGCGGCGCAGCCCTCACCGGGGGTGCGCTTGTTGCACGGCGTGGTGACGTCCTGGAAGTACACGCATCGCGTGCGCTGCAACAGGTTCCCGCCGGTGGTCGCGAGGTTGCGCAGCTGCCCGGACGCGCCCGCGAGCACGGCCTGCGCCAGCACCGGGTACCGCTCGCGCACGAGCGGGTGGGCGGCGAGGTCGCTGTTGCGCACGTTCGTCCCGATCCGCAGGCCGCCGTCCGGCAGCTCCTCGACGCGGTCCAGCGGCAGCCCGGTGACGTCGACCAGCAGCTCCGGCTCGGCGATTCCGAGCTTCATGTGGTCGACGAGGTTGGTGCCGCCGCCGAGGAACGCGGCCCGGGGGTTGCCCGTCACCGTGGCGACGGCGCTGGCCACGTCGTCGGCCCGGCGATAGTCGAAGGGGATCACGGCGCGGGCTCCCCCTTCGCGGCCACCTCGGAGATCGCGGCGACGATGTTGACGTAGGCGCCGCACCGGCACAGGTTGCCGCTCATCCGCTCGCGGATCTCCTCCTCGTTGAGCGCGGGTGCGGTGCGCACGTCGGCGGTGACCGCGCTCGGCCAGCCGGCCCCGGCCTCGTCGAGCAGGCCCGCGGCCGAGCAGATCTGGCCGGGAGTGCAGTAGCCGCACTGGAAGCCGTCGTGGTCGAGGAACGCCTGGTGCAGCGGATGCAGCCGCCCGTCGGTGGCGAGGCCCGCGCTCGTGGTGACCTCCGCGCCGTCGCAGGCGACCGCGAACGTGAGGCACGTGGTCACCCGCCGCCCATCGAGCAGCACCGTGCACGCGCCGCACTGACCGTGGTCGCAGCCCTTCTTGGGCGAGGTGACGCCGAGCCGATCGCGCAGCGCGTCGAGCAGCGTCACGCGGTTGTCGACCGTCAGCGAGCGGCGCACGCCGTCGACGAGCAGGGCGATCTCGGACTCGGTGTCGGCCATGTCAGTCCAGGGGCACGTTCGGGGGCACGTTCTCGTCGTGGCCCGCGCCGATGCCGGGCACGACGGTGCACAGGCCGCGGGCCTTCGTCCCGGCGGGCCTGGCCCCCTCGGGGCTCAGCGCGCTCATGCTGATCGACACGAGCACTTCCTCGCCGTCGTGCAGCGCCCTGATGAGATCCACCGACTCGCTGACCACCGACTGCCGGTCGCGTGGGGGTCGGCGCGCTCCGGCGGTGTCGGGGTCCGGGGTGAACCCACCGTGGCACTGCACGGCGGCCGTCGCCGTGGCCTGCGCGATCACGGCGGGGTGGGCGCGGATCGGCGAACAGGCCGCGGCTGTGGTGACGGGCAGGGAGGTCGGCTGAGAGTGGGCTCCGATCACCGACCGGACGAACGGCCGGTGGCTCTCGGAGATCCACCGGCGCTCGAGCCCCGCCTGTTCGGCCTGCCTCGCCCGGTCCACGAGCTCGTGCGGCCGGAACTCGTCGCAGGCCGAGGCGTAGCCGATGCTCACCATGCTCTCGCTAGTACCCTCCGTGCCGGACGGCCAAACGGGCTATTCCGTGAGCCTGGCCCGCAGAAACGCGAGCGTGCGCGCCAGGAGCCGGGAGACGTGCATCTGCGAGATGCCGACGCGCTCGGCGATCTGGGTCTGGGTCATGTTGCCGTAGAAGCGCAGGATCAGAACGCGCCGCTCGCGCTCGGGCAGCTGCGCCAGCAGCGGTTGCAGGGACTCGTGGTACTCCACGTGCTCCAGCTCGGCGTCGTCCTCGCCGACCGTCTCCGCCAGTGGCAGGGTGCCGTCCTCGTTGTGTGCCGCGTCCATCGACACCGACTGGTAGGCGTTGCCCGCGAGCAGTCCCTCCCAGACGTCCTCGGGGTCGAGATCCAGCTCGGCGGCGAGCTCGCTCGGCGTCGGCGCCCTGCCGAGCCGCTGGGCGAGCCTGCCGCTGGTCTGGCTGAGCGCGAGGTGCAGTTCCTTCAGCCTGCGTGGCACGCGCACGGCCCAGCTCGCGTCGCGGAAGTGCCTGCGCACCTCGCCCATGATCGTCGGCACGGCGAACGCGACGAACTCCGTGCCCCGGCTCGTGTCGAACCGGTCGATCGCGTTGAGCAGCCCGAGCCTGGCCACCTGTAGGAGGTCGTCGCGGGACTCGCCGCGGCCGGAGAACCGGCGAGCGATGTGCTCGGCCAGCGGAAGGCACCGGGTGATGACCTCCTCGCGCAAGGCAGTGTGCCGAGGATCCTCCCTCGGGAGCGCGGCGAGCTCCGTCAGAAGGGGCGCCACGTCCTCGTAACCGCGTCCTTGCTCCGGCACCTCCGGCTGAGGCTGCTGCTCGGACGTCACGGGAACGGCTACCCCGCTCCGCTGCGGGTCACACACCGCCACGGCTTGTGGCGTCCAATGCGGTCAGCGTGCTGTGAACTTCCTGCACGACGTCGGGATGTCCCAGCGGCAGCGGCGGTCCGATCCGGTCGCGGTCGCCCTCGAAGGTGCGCGCGACGACGGTGACCGTGATCCCGGCGCCCTCGAGTTCACTCCTCCGTGTGGACATTCGGTCTTCGCCGTCGTGGAGGCTGTGGGATTCCGGGTCGACGAGGAGTACGGATCGCACCGTGCCGGTGTGCCGCGCGGCCATGTCGAGGCCATCGAAGGCGTTCGGCCCGCTCACCACGATGTCGACCGGCGAGCCGAGCGCGTCGGGATCCGCCATCAGCTCCTCGGCTTCGGTGAGCCCTCCCGCAACGGGCAGCCGGCACCAGCAGACGTGCCGGTCACCCGCGATCTCGTTCCACGTGGGCGGGATCTCCTCGTGTTTGGCCTCTCCCAACGGGTCCAGGACGAGCACGACGGGTGCGCCGCTCTCGCCCGCCCACACCAGGGCGGGCCCCTCCGCACGCGGTTCGGACATCGTCAGCTCCTTCACTCGCTTCGTGGCGACCGCCGGTTACCCGGACCGCGGCGAGCGCAAAACAGTCCATAATGGACGATTCACGAACGGTGACCGGTCTTGCGTGCCGACGCGCGGTGCGCGTACGGTCGCAGGAGGTGGTTGAGCTGTAGCAACCCGTGTCCCAGCCGGCTCTCCGCGAGACCGCGAGCAACCGGAAGGCGGCGACCCAGTGGATGACGTCAGGACCATCGACATCAGAGTCGAGCCCGGCCGGGCCGGGCTCGTGGTGACGCACGTCGCGGGCGAGGTCGACATCATCGCCGTGCCCGCGTTGCGCGACTGTGTCGACGAGCAGTTGGGGGTGGCGCGCTCCCTGGTGCTCGACCTGACCGAGACCAGTTTCTTCGGCGCGGCGGGGTTGTCGCTGCTGGTGCGGCTGTCGACCGCGGCGGGGCGGCGCGCGCTCCCGTGGGCGTTGACGGGACGCCAGCCGGTGCTGCGTCCGCTGTCCGTGACGGGGCTCGACCGCTCGCTGCCGGTCTACCCCGATCTGGGCGAGGCGATCGCCGCCGTCAGCGAGGCGGGCATCGCGGCGGGCGCCCGCGTCCACTGAATCGATCTAGTCACCGAGTTCGGCGGCGGGCCGACGCGACCAGCGCGGTGGTCGCGGGCTGCCAGGGCTGGTGCTGCGGTCCGGTCAGCACCAGGCGGCGGCCGACCGTCTCCCGCAGCGGCACGAGCACGAGCTCACGGCCGAGCAACGCGGAGACCAGCCCCGGCGCCACCGACACGCCAACGCCGTGCGTCACCATCGCCAGCAGCGTCCCCAGCTCGCGCACGTGGTGGGTCGCCCTGAGCGGAGTGCCCGCCGCGCGGAAGAGCCGCCGGACGTGCGGCTCGCAGCCGCCCGCCGAGAGCAGCAGCGGGTCGTCGGCGAGGTCGGCCACCGAGATCGCGGCCTCGCCGGCGAGCGGGTGATCCCGGCGCACCACAGCGTGGAAGACGTCCTCGCCGACCACGGTTCCGGTGTCGCGCTCCGGGTCCACCAGCACGGCGGCGTCGGCCGTGCCGTTGCCCAGCCATTCGGCCACCTCGTCGTCCTCGCCCTCGAACAGCTGCACCGAGATGTGCGGGAGCTCGGCGGCCCAGTGCTCCAGCAACGCGCGCAGCAGCCCCTGGCACACACTCGGCGGCGCGGCGAGGCGAACAGTGCCCTTCGCCGACCCCGTGTGCTCGGCGGCGAGCGTGGTGATCGCGGTCGCCGCCGAGAGCGCCGCCCTCGCGTGCACGAGGATGTCCTCTCCGAACGCCGTCGGCCTCGGCCTGCGGTCACGGGACAGCACCGGGAGGCCGACGGCCTTCTCGAGCGCCGCCACCGCGTGCGAGACCGCGGACTGGCTGACCCCCAGCGCGCCCGCCGCCGCACCGAAGCCACCCTCATCGGCCACCGCGACGAACGCGCGTAGCTGCGCCAGGTTCAGGCTCATGAGCAACTCTCATAGTCATGGCGGAACAACTTGTTGGACTCATTATCGCCCCGCGGGCAAGGTCGTGACCGGAAATCGCCGGACCCGTGGCCGGTGAGAGGGGAAGGTGGGGACATGATCCGTTGGCTGCCGGGCTTCGTGCTGGTCTCGGCCATGTGGGGCGCGAGCTTCTCGCTGATCAAGATCGCGGTGGACGCGGGCGTCGCGCCGCTTTGGGTGGCGTTCTGGCGGTGCCTGTTCGGCGCCCTCACCCTGCTCGTGCTGTGCGCCGTGCTGCGCACACCGCTGCCGAGGGACCCCCGGACCTGGGGCCACGCCGCCGTGGTCGCAGCGCTGCTCAACGCGGTGCCGTTCACGCTCGTCGCGTACGGTCAGACGCACGTCAGCTCGGTGCTCGCCGGGGTGATCAACGCGACGACTCCGCTGACGACGCTGCTGTTCGCGCTCGCCCTGGTGTCATCGGAGCGGCCCACGCCCGCGCGGGTCGCCGGCCTGCTCACCGGGTTCGCCGGGGTGCTCGTGCTGCTGGGCGTGTGGCAGGGCGCGAGCGGCGGGGTGCTCGCGGGCAGCCTCGCGTGCGTGGCGGCCACAACGTGCTACGGCGCCGGTTTCGCCTACACCAGAAGGTTCTTCTCGCAGCGGCACGAGTCGGCGACGGTGCTGTCGGCGACCCAGATCGGTGCCGCCACGGCGCAGCTGCTGCTCGTCACGCCCCTCGCCGAGGGCGCGCCGGTGTGGCCGGGTGCGGGTCCCGCGCTCGCGCTCGTGGTGCTCGGCGCGGGGGCGACGGGCGTCGCCTACGTGCTCAATCTCAGGGTGATCCGCACGGCGGGGCCCACGGTCGCCTCGACCGTCACCTACGTGACCCCGCTGTGGTCGACGGCGATCGGCGTGGCCCTGCTCGGCGAGGGTATCGGCTGGAACACCCTCGGCGGTGCCGTGCTGGTGCTGATCGGCGTATTCCTGGCGAGGTCGTCCCCGGCGAAGCCACGGGAACCCAGCCACGTGTGACCCGCTGCCGGCCCGCAGTGAAGGCCACCATGCCTGCGTTCAACGCAGCGAAGGCCACCATGCCTGCGTTCAACGCAGTGAAGGCCACCATGCCTGCGCCCACCCGTCGCCCACCACCGCCCAATCGGAGACGCTGACGCGCCGCTGTGTTTGACCAACGCAGTGAAGGTGGCCTTCACTGCGGCTGGGTGGCTCAGGGGCGCGCGTGCCGTGAGCGGTAGGTCCGCATCTTGTGCCGGGCACCGCAGAGGTCCATGCTGCACCACACGCTGTTGCGGCCGGGGGAGCGGTCGTAGAACACGTAGCGGCAGTCCGGGTTGCGGCACACCTTCAGCCGCTCCAGCTCGCCCAGCAGCCCCGCCGTGAACAGAATTCCCAGCAGCGATGCGACATAGCCCTCGACGCCGCCCGGTTTCTTCGGCGGCACCTCGGGTTCACCGGAGTCCGACCACCGGACACCGGCCACAGTGGACTCGGCGAAGCGGTTCAGCGCCGCGGCGCTCGCGGCCGGATCGGCGCGGGCGAGGTGGTCGCGCACGGTCTCCCTGAACGCGAGGAGCAGCTCGTGCTCCTCGCGGTTCGGCTCCCCGAGTTCCAGCCCGTGCTCACGCAGCCAGACCGCGGTGCTGGCGGGGGTGATCAGTGCGTCCTCCGTGCGGAGCAGGCGCGCCGAGTTGCAGAGGTTCTCGAGCGCGCCCAGCTCCCCCGGCGCACCGGAGCGTGCGTGGACCATGCCGGTGATGTTACCGTCATAGCGGCTGAGGCGGTAACCGACCCAAGGGGGAGCCATGGCCGGATGGGAACTGCCGGAGCGGCACGAGACACCGGGCGGCACGGTGCGCTGGGCGCGGTTCGGCGAGGGGCCGCCGGTGGTGCTGCTGCACGGCACGCCGTTCTCGTCCTACGTCTGGCGCGACGTCGGCCGCGCGCTCGCCGCGCACCACGAGGTCTACGTGTGGGACATGCTGGGCTACGGGCGCTCCGACATGCGCGCGGGTCAGGACGTCTCGCTGCGCGCGCAGGCGGAGATCTTCGCCGCCCTGCTGGAACACTGGGACCTCGGCGAGCCGTCCGTGGTCGCGCACGACTTCGGCGGTGCCGTGTCACTGCGGGCGCGGCTGCTGCACGGCGCCGCCTACGCCCGGCTCGCGCTCGTCGACGTGGTGGCGCTGGCCCCGTGGGGCTCGCCGTTCTTCCGGCTCGTCGCCGGGAACGCGCCGGTCTTCGAGCGGTTGCCGCCCAACCTGCACCGGGCGCTCGTGCGCGAGTACGTGGGCACGGCCAGCGGCCCCGGCCTGCACCCCGCGACGCTGGACGCGCTGGTCGAGCCGTGGCTCGGCGAGGAAGGGCAAGCGGCGTTCTACCGGCAGATCGCGCAGGCCGACCAGCGCTACACCGACGAGATCGAACCGCGTCTTGGCGAGCTGGACCTGCCCGTGCTCGTGTGCTGGGGCACGGCCGACTCGTGGCTGCCCCTCGAACGCGGCAAGGATCTGGCCTCCCGGATCCCCGGCGCACGGCTCACCCTGCTCGACGGCGCGGGGCACCTCGCGCAGGAGGACGCGCCCGCGCGGCTCACCGGTGCCCTGACGGAGTTCCTGTCAGCCGGGCGGTAGCCGGTCGCCCAGCACGCGGCGCAGCTTCGACGGCCACCGCGACGGGCGCACGCCCACCTTCGTCAGCGCCTCGGTGACCAGCCCGAGCAGGCTCTCCTCGGCGGAGTCGGCCAGCTCGACCTCCAGCTCCCGCCAGCTGTCCAGGCCCGTGCCCGTGCCCGCGGCCTCCGCCGTCACGTGGTCGTCCACGAGGGTCGCGAGTGGACGGTCGTCGGCGTCGAGGAGCGAGTAGGAGTACCGCGTGGTGGTGATGCGCGCGACCGGCACGAGCGTCTCGTCGCCGAGCCGGTCGCGCACGCGCTCGGCCAGCGACGGCGGCACCGCGCCCGCCGGGCCGCCGAGCGGCTCGGCCACCTCCTCGCGGTGCCCGTCCGGGCGCGGAAGCTTGAGGTGCCAGCCCGCGTCGCTTCCGCCGGTGCGCCTGCGCAGGGTGACGCCGGAGCCGAGCAGGCGGTAGTCCCGCGCGTCGTAGTAGGTCGCCTCGAGCACCGACTTCACGGGATCGCCCTGCCTGGCCACCGGGCCCACACCGTCGAGGCGCGGCACCGGCAGGTCCAGGTCCAGTTCGAACTTGGCCTCTCGTTCGATCATGCTCGCCTCTCCTCGCTGTGCTCGGCCATGCCCCCGACGTTACTGTCTGCTGGCATGGATCGCCTGGAGCACGTACCGCCGGAAGCCATCAGCCGCACGCTGCCGCTCCTGAAGGAGGCGCCGGCCGTGCCCGACACCACTCGCGGGTACCTCGACCTGCTCGGTCCGGTGGACCGCGAGCCGCCGGGCCCGATCCAGGCGGCGTGGGAGTCAACCGCGGGCGCCGCGGTCTACGACACCGCGCAACGGCTCACCCGCAAGGTCTTCCTCTCGCTGCGCCCACCCATGTCGGTGCTGCGGGTGCCCGACGGCGGGCTCACCCTCGACGTCGGCTCCGGCCCTGGTGACATCACGGCGGAACTGGGCCGTGCCGTGGGGCCGCGTGGATTGGCCCTCGGTGTGGACATCTCGGAGTCCATGCTGGAGCGCGCGGTGCGTGACCACGGTGCGCCGAACGTCGGGTTCCTGCGCGCCGACGCGACGCGGCTGCCGTTCCACGACGGCACGTTCGCCGCGGTCACGTGCCTGGCCGTGCTGCAGCTGATCCCTCGCCCGCTCGACGTCGTGGCCGAGCTGGTCAGGGTGCTCACGCCGGGCGGCAGGCTCGCGATCATGGTGCCGAGCCCGCGCGGCAGGCTGACCACGCGTATCGGCAAGCTCATCACCGACTCGCCCGCAGGCCTCGTGCTGCTGGGCGCCGAGGAACTGGCCGAGAGTCTCCATGCCGCGGGAGCAGGCACCGTGCACACGCGACAGGCCGCCCTGGTGCTTCACGCGCTGGCGGCCAAACGAGAGGGAGCCGACAACTGAGCGTGTCTTGACAAGACTTATTGTCGGTGACACGGTGGGCGCATGTACGAAGTCGCGGTGATCGACGATCCGGGTGCGGCCGAGGTCTCCCTCGACCCGGTGCGGGCCCGGCTGCTCGCCGAGCTGGCCGAGCCCGGCTCCGCAAGCTCACTGGCGCAGCGGATCGGCCTGCCCCGGCAGAAGGTGAACTACCACCTGCGCACGCTGGAGCGGCACGGGCTCGTGGAGCTGGTCGAGGAACGCCGCAAGGGCAACGTCAACGAGCGGGTGCTGCGGGCGACGGCGTCGTCGTACGTGATCTCGCCGAACGTCCTCGGTGACGTGCAGCCGGACCCCGACGACTCGCCGGACCGCCTTTCGGCCCGCTGGCTGCTGGCGCTCGCGTCGCGCATGGTGCGCGAGATGGGCGAGCTGATCACCGGCGCCAGGCAGGCGCGCAAGCGCTTGGCCACCTTCGCCGTCGACGGCAAGGTGCGCTTCGCCTCCGCCGCCGAGCGGGCCGCGTTCGCCGACGAGCTCGCCACCGCCGTCGCGGGCCTCGTGTCGAAGTACCACGACGAGGCCGCGCCCGGCGGGCGCGACCACCGCATCGTGGTCGCCGTGCATCCGTACCCGAACCCGGACAAGGCCCCTGGGAAGGAACCGTCGTGAAGATCAGCCTCACCAGCGTGCTCGTCGACGACCAGGACAAGGCCCTGGCCTTCTACACCGGCGTGCTGGGCTTCGTGAAGAAGAACGAGTTCCCCGCCGGCGGGGCGAAGTGGCTCACCGTGATCTCGCCCGACGGCCCCGACGACGTCGAACTGCTCCTCGAACCGGACGCCAACCCCGCCGTGGTGATCGATGGCAGGCCCGCCGCGCAGGTGTACAAGCAGGCCCTCTACGACGCGGGCATCCCGTGGACCACGTTCACGGTCGACGACGTGCACGAGGAGTACGAGCGCCTGTCCGCACTCGGGGTGCGGTTCCAGGGCGAGCCGACGCTGACGGGCGAGGTGAACAGCGCCGTCTTCGACGACACGTGCGGCAACCTCATCATGATCGTGTCCGCCTGACTTCGCCCTGGAGAGGGGCCTGCGTGGCGTGGCGGTGCGGGCGCGCGGCCATTCCCGTGAGCACGACGAGGCCGCGGGCGCGGCAGATACGGCGACCCCGGGCGCCGGCTCCGTCACAACAGCCCGCTGGGGTCGGCCGGTACGTCGACGGCGTGCTCCTGCAGCGCGTCGAGGGGGATCACCTCGATCGCCCGCTCATGTGTGGAGGCCAGCACGACGGGTGGCGCGTGCCCCTCGTGGTAGGACTCGAGCCACCGCGCGGCGCACACACACCAGCGGTCGCCTGGGGTGAGCCCCCGGAAGCCGTATTCGGGGCGGGGAGTGACGAGGTCGTTGCCCGTCGCCTTCTGGTGCGCGAGGAACTCCGCCGAGACGACCGCGCAGACGGTGTGGTTGCCCAGGTCGTCGGGCCCGGTGTTGCAACACCCGTCGCGGTAGAAACCGGTGAGCGGGTCGGTGCCGCAGGGCTCCAGGTTCCCGCCGAGCACGTTCCGATCGGTCATGGCCCCAGCCTCGCAGATGCGCCGCCAGGGCGGCAGTGCTTTGGCCTGGCCCGGTGACGTCCTCCCGGCGTCAGCGCCAGGCGAACACCGGCTGTTCGAAGCCGCCGACGCGGGTGGGCCGCCCGTGTAGCACGACTTCCCGGAACTGGTGGAGCACGGCGCCGGTCGGGGCGTGCAGGAGCGTGTCGAGCACGGGCAGCTGGATCACGGGGCGCTCGGACTCGGGGATGCGGACGAACCGGGGTTCCACGTCGAGGTCGGCCAGCGGCAGGAAGACGAGCCTGGCGACCTCGGCCGGGTTGGGCCGTACCGGCGGCTCGGAGCCCGCCCACACGACGACGGGCGCGATCACGTAGCCGGAGCGCGTCACGTAGTCGTCGAGCCTGCCGAGCACCCGGTCCCGGCCCAGTTCGACGCCCAGCTCCTCGTGCAGCTCGCGCAGCGCGGCGGCCTCCGCGTCCTCGCCGTCGTCGAGCCTGCCGCCCGGCAGTGCCCACTGCCCGGCGTGTGCGCGCAGGGTGGGCACACGCCTGGTGATCCAGATGCCCTGCGTGCCGTCCCGCTCAACGAGGGTGATGGCGACGGCGGCCGCCCGCTTGCCGTTCCGGGGCTCGGTGACGGCTGGAAACGCCGCGAGGGCTCCTTCGACGTCGGTGCGGGCAACCTGCGGCATCCGGCCATCGTACGGGCATACGCGGCCCGGCGACCGTCCCGGCCGCGAGTCCCCCGCTCCGGACGCCGAGTCCCCCGCTCCCGACGCCGAGTTGCGCGTTCCCGGCGGCCGTGCGAGCGGGGGACTCGCGGTCGGGTGGCCGAGCCGGGTAGCGCAGGCGGGATGCGTCCTGCCTCGGTGATTCGCACCGGGACGCGCTGACCCAGCAGGCCCGGCGGCTCGCAGCATGGCCATCGCGCGGGCGGAGAGCGATCCTGAGTCCGTCGGTCTCACTCACCAAGATTCGTCGCTTGGCTCGAGAGGCCAACAAGGGTTGCGCGAAAAGCAAAGTCGTAGTTTCATACAACAAAACGCGGTCCGGTGTGGCTCTCCTCTGGAAGACCGCCCGCGCCGTGACGCCGGACGAGGAGGTCGATGCCGATGCTGGGACGGGACTTCGCGCCGGGTGTGGTCTACACCGAGGACGGCCTGCGCTGGCACAAGGTCCTGACCAGAGGGCCGCTCATCACGCAGGGGGTGGACGCGCCGATCGTCCGGCTCACGGTCGAGGGCGAGGACGGCGCGGTGTCCCGCTGCCGCGTCAAGGCATGGGCCGACTACGCGACGGCGGCGACGCCTTCGGCACAGCGGTCCGGGGCCGAGTTCGCCGGCGACATCGCGGCCCTCGCGAGAACCCCGGCCCGGCTGGTGCGCTGACGCCTCAGCCATGACGGTCCGCTTCGGAGAGGTCGGCGGCCGAGACGTGCCTGCGCCGCAGCAGGACCAGCACCACGAGCGCCGCCGACGCCGCCAGCAGGGCAACGCCCCACAGCGCCACGGTGTAGCCGCCCGGTGTGAGGCCGGAGCGCAGCGCCGCCAGGGAGGACAGCACCGCGAGCCACAGGCCGCTGCCCACCTGAAGGGTCGTGTTGATCAGCCCGGAGGCCAGCCCGGCGTCGGACTCGGGTAGCCGCGTCGTCGCGAGCATGAACAGCGTGAGGATCGCGCAGCTGCAGCCGAGGAACATCGTGCACAGCGCGGGCAGCACCTCGCTGAGGTAGTCGCTGCCCGGCCCCACCCTCGCCAGCAGTGTCACGCCGAGGGCCACCAAGGCGAGCGCGACCACGAGCACGACCCTCGGGTCGTGGCGCGGCAGCAGACGCGGGGCGAGCAGGGAACCGAGCGCGACCGTCGCGGCGGCGGGCAGCAGTGCGAACGCGGTCGTCAGCGGGCTGTAGTCCAGCGCCTCCTGCAGGTGGATGGTGAGCAGGTAGAACACGGTCGCCGGCGCACCCGCGACGAGGAACATGGTCGCGTTGGCGGCGGTCAGCGTCCGCGACCGGAAGACGTCCAGGCGCACGAGCGGTGCGCGCCGGATCCGCTGGATCAGCACGAAGGCCGCCAGCGACAGGATCGCGGCGGCACAGGCGCCGAGGGTGACCGGGTCGTCCCACCCGTGCTGCCGCCCACGCAGCACGGTGTAGACCAGTGCGAGCATGCCCGCGGTGACCGTGACGGCGCCACCGAGATCGAAGCCGCCGACCCCCGGGACCCGCGACTCCGGGACGATCCGCGAGGAGACGAGCAGGATGGTCGCCCCGACGATCCCGTTGAGCAGGAAGATGAACGGCCAGGACACCGTCGCGGTGAGGACGCCGCCGAGCAGCAGGCCGACGCCGCTCGAGCCCGCGTTCACCGCGCTCCACACCGCGAGCGCCTTGCGCCGCTCGGGCCCGTCGGAGAACGTCGTGGTGAGTATCGACAGCGCGGCCGGGGCCAGCAGCGCGGCGCCGAGCCCCTGCAGCGCGCGGAAGGCGAGCAACCCGGTCTGCGTCGTGGAGAGACCGCACAGCGCCGAGGCCGCCGAGAACAACGCCAGCCCCGTCACGAAAACCCGCTTGCGCCCGAACAGGTCGGCGCTGCGGCCGCCGAGCAGCAGGAAACCGCCCAGTGGCAGTGTGTAGGCGTTGACGACCCAGGTGAGGCTGTCGTCCTCGAACCGCAGGTCGTGCTGGATCGCCGGCAGCGTGACGATCATGAACATCGCGTTGACGAGCACGACGAACTGCACCAGGCACATGACCAGCAGTACCGCCGATCGGCGCTGGGTGCGGTCGGGTCTCGGAACCGGCGCGTTCGGCGCCGTCGTCATGGGGCTCTCCGTCGTGGTCGCACGGCGGAGAGCCCCGGTCGATGGCGTGGTGCGGGCAACGCAGCGTCCCTCTTCACGAGTTCGATCGGCTAACGCTGGATGAAGGTCCCGAGAGTGCTCGTGACATTGTGCGCGACCGACAGCAGTGATCGCACGGTGGTGAGATAGGTCTTGACCTCGTCGCCGGTGACCCTGCTGTCGCGACTCGTGGGGTTCTTCAGCTCCACCGACCGCTGCCGCAGCAGTTCCACCTGCGAGAACTGGTGGCCGAACTGGGCGGCCACCGCGTCGCCCGTCAGGTGGTCGTTCGCGCCGACCGCGGGGCGCAGTCCCTGGTGCGCCAGCAGACCCGACGCGACGAGCTGGGCCGCGTGCGACAGCAGCAGGAACGCGGACGGCGGTGAGGTGTCGAGCAACTGCTCGGCGGCGTCGAGGTGTCGGCCCGCGAGGTCCATGAACGGACGGCTGTTCGCGGCGGGGCCGCTCACGAGGTCGAGCTGCCCTGAGTCGATCATCTTGGCGAGTGCCGCGCGGCCGTCCGGCCACGGCATCCCGGTCGCCGGACGCTGCCGCGGCCGGACGGGAGCAACCTCGACCACGGGCTGGCCGCGCCGCTGCCGGGGGATCTGGAGGTAGTCCAGCCTTGCCTCGAGTGGCCGGGTCGCGACGTGCACGTGGCACTTGAGCCGGGTCTGCGTGCGCCGTGCGGCCACGTCGATCGCGTCGTGGTCCTCGGGCTGGCCGGGGGCGATCGCGAGCAGGATCTCGAGGCTTTCCGCCGGGGCGCCGGGTATTCCCGCGAACCGCTCCGCCCACGTGCCGCCGAGCACGATCCTGGCTACGCCGGGGATCCGGCCGAACTCCTCGCCGACGATCTGGGGCACCCCGTAGGTCGCCTTGATGAGCTCGGTCAGCGGGGCGATCATCGGGTTGTCGTCCGCGGCGCGCATGAGCCGGATCGTGCCGTCGACGCGGTTGGTGAGGATGCCCGCGACCTCCAGCATCCGGCTCTCCTTGTCCACCGAGGCGAGCGAGCCGCCCGCGTGCTCCGCGAGCTCGGAGAGGCTGAACGAGCGGTGGGGGTTGAGCAGCGTCGCGGCCAGAATGCCTGCCTGCACACGTGAACGGAACACCGGCAGCAGCGCGGGAGTGCCCTGGGCGCGGCGCGTCGGCCCAGGCTTGACGGGAGCGTTGCTCGTCACGACGGCGTGTCCGAGCCTGGCCCGCCTCCGGGACGCGGCGGCCGCGGCGTCGAGCCGGTCCTGGGGGATGTGCAGGACCACCGAAAGCCACTGTCGCGAGCCGTGCCGGGGAATCTGGTGCCCGCGCTCCCAGCGAGCGACCAGGTCGCGCGTCACCGTCGGCTTGCCTGCCACCGTCGCCAGTTCGCGGGCGAGCGTGTACTGGCTGAGCTGACGGTGCCTGCGGGCAGACCGGATGAGCTGTGAGATGGGTTCGTCGGACACGTGTTCCATGGTCGTGATCCGCTCCTTCGGGGTTCGGGACAACTCGACGCTAGCCGTTTCCCGAGCCGCCGTCTGTCCGTTTCGCGACCGGTTGAAGACGGTTTCGCGAACCTGTGGATTGTGGCCCCCTGGATTCTTCGCGAATGTCAAGCCGCCGTTGGCCTGAAGTCGTCCCCTGGCCGCTCCAGTCGATCGATCGCGACGCTGGGTGACGTGGCGGTCTGCCGATGTTTCCAGGGTGGAGGAGAGAGACATGCCATTTGCCGACCTGCTGATCCGCAGGGAAGCGTCGATCAGATCAGCGCTTTCCACAATTGACAAGCAGCGTGCCCGGCAGGCATTCGTCGTGGATGGCAGGGGCCAGCTCGTAGGCTCCATCGACGAGGCGGACATCCGCCGCGCCCTGCTCGAGGGCGCCGGGCTCGGGGCACCCGCCTACCCGCTCATTCACAAGTCGGTCGTGACCACGAAACCCAGCACTGGCAGGGCGGAAGTGCTCGACCTGATGCGCGCGCTGCGGCTGTCGGAGATCCCGGTCATCGACGAGCAGGGGCGCGTTGTCGGCGTGCACCGCGAGCGCGAGCTGGTCGGAACCACGCGGCTGAAGAACTGGGCCGTCATCATGGCGGGGGGCCGCGGAACGCGCCTGGCGCCGCTCACCGACAACATTCCGAAGCCGATGCTTCCGGTGGCCGGAAGGCCCATTCTGGAAAGGCTGGTTTTGCATCTCGTTGGCTCCGGAATAAACCGAGTTTTCATCTCCGTGAACTACCTAGGGAAGATGATCGAGGAGCATTTCGGTGACGGAACGCAGTTCGGCTGTGAGATCGAGTACCTGCGCGAGGATCCGGAACTGCCACTCGGAACCGGCGGTTCTCTGCGGCTGCTCGACGACCTCGGTTACGAACCGACCGATCCGTTTCTGGTGATGAACGGTGACCTCGTCACCGAGTTCTCGGTCACCGACCTGCTCGACGCGCATGTGGACAGTGACGCCGTCGCCACCATCGCGGCCACCGAGTACCAGCACCAGGTTCCGTTCGGAGTGCTGGAGTCCTCGGCGGGCAGGCTGCTGCGGATGGTGGAGAAGCCGCTTTCGTCGTGGGCGGTCAACGCCGGGATCTACGTGCTGGAGCCGAAACTGATCACCCGCATCCCACGCGGCAAGCTCTTCCCGATCACCGCGCTGTTCGACGACTGCCTCGCCTCCGGCTGGTCCGTCGGCCTGTGGCCCATGCACGAGCCCTGGCAGGACGTCGGACGGCCGAACGAGCTCGCCCACGCCCGTGGCCAGCTGTGAAACACCCAAGCGCACACCGACGAAGGGAACACGATCACCGATGAACACCGCCATCCTGGGCACCGGTTCATACCTACCGGATGGGGTACTCACCAGCGCGGAGCTCGGGGAACGGCTCGGAGTGGGTGAGGAGTGGGTGCTCCGCAAGACCGGGATCCGCCAGCGGCGCGTTGCCGCGGCGCACGAGGCGACCTCCGATCTGGGCAGCCACGCCGCCGAACGGGCGCTGGAGGCAGCGGGCATTCCCGCCGCCGACGTCGACCTGATCGTGCTCGCGACGTCCACGAAGGACCAGCCGATGCCGGCCACCGCGTGTCAGGTGCAGGCCAATATCGGCGCGCACCACGCGGCCGCGTTCGACATCGACGCGGTGTGCACCGGGTTCGTCTACGGGCTCGTGACGGCCAACGCGATGCTGACCGCCGATCCCGAGCGGCGGGTGGCCGTGGTGATCGGCGCCGACCTCTACTCGCGGTTCCTCGACTACGACGACCGGCGCACGTCGTGCCTGCTCGGTGACGGCGCCGGTGCGGTGGTGCTGGCCAAGAGCGGCGAGCACCAGGGGATCATCACGAGCACGATCGGCTCCGACGGCAGGCTCGCCCACCTGGTGCAGATTCCCGGCGGCGGCAGCAGGAGACCGCCGAGCTTCGAGACCGTGGCGGGCGGGGAGCACTACTTCACGATGATCGGCCGCGAGGTGCGCAACCTCGCCGCCGAGGTGCTGCCCGAGGCGGTCGCCGAGCTGCTCAAGTCCGCGGACCTCACGCTCGAGGACGTCGAGCTGCTCGTTCCGCACCAGGCCAACGGCGTGATGCTCGCCGAGTGGGCGGAGTCGCTGCGGCTCGCGCCCGGGCAGCTGCACCTGACCGTCGACAGGTACGGCAACACCGGCGCGGCCTCGGTGCCGATCACGCTGGACGACGCCGTGCGCGCGGGGCGGCTCTCGCCCGGCGACATCGCGCTGCTGCTGGCGTTCGGCGGCGGCATGACCTGGGGTGGCACGGCGATCCGCTGGCTGCCCGGGTCCCGGGCACGAGCGTGACGAAGGAAATGGGGAGAAGGACCGTGGCTGAAGGCCTGGCGGCAGACGAGTACGCGGCACTGTGGAAGGACGTCACCACGGCGATCTGGGATCGCCTCGATCCGCTCGAGCAGCAGATCGAGAACGAGGAGCGGATCCCCTACGAGACGGTGCTGCCCGTGCTGCGGGAGATCGGTGCCTTCGGCCTGCTGGTGCCGAGATCCTACGGCGGCAGCGGTCTCTCGATCGCGCAGTACCTGCCGATCATCGGCGAGTTCGCCAAGATCCAGGGCGGCATCAGGGTGATCGTCCACGTGCACAACTCCTTCGCCCACGCCCTGTCCGAGATCGGCGACGAGGAACAGCGCCGGGCGATCCTGCCCGGCGCTGCGACGGGACAGCGTTCCGTGGCGTTCGCGCTGACCGAACCGGACCACGGCACCGGTGCCGACCTCGGCACCACGGCAAAGGCCGACGGCTCGGGATACGTGCTCAACGGGCGGAAGTGGCTCATCACCAACTCCGACCTGGCGAGCCATTTCCTCGTGTTCGCCAAGACGGACCCCGCTGCCGTCTCGGCGCTGCTCGTGGAACGAGACGCGCCGGGGCTGACCATCGAGCCCCTGCCGGAGACCATGGGCTGCAAGGGCGGCCAGCACGGCCTGCTGACGTTCGACAACGTGCCGGTGCCGCGCTCGGCGCTGGTCGGCGCCGAGGGCGAGGGCCAGGAGCACCTCGAACGGGCGCTGGAGATCAGCAGGGTCTTCATCGCGGCGAGCTCGCTCGGGACGGCGGAGCGGGCGCTGGACCTCTCGGTGGCGCACGCGGAGTCGCGCGTCACCTTCGGCAAGCCGATCGCCCACCGGCAGGCGGTGCAGCGGTACCTGGCCGAGATGGCGATCGACGTGTACGCGCTGCGCGGCATGCTCGCCGACGCGGCGGCGAAGTGGGACGCGGGTGAGCGCATCCCCGCGGAGTCGTCGATGGTCAAACAGTTCGGGCTGGAGGCCGTCGGCAGGGTCACCGACCGCGCGCTGCTGGTGCACGGCGGTATCGGGTACACGCGCAAGCTGCCGGTGGAGCGACTGTACCGCGACGCGCGGCTCAACTGGCTCGAGGAGGGCCCGCCGACCATCCAGTACATGGTGACCGCGCGGGAACTGCTCCACGGACACCGGCCGTAGCTCCTCGGGTTCGCGGCGGCTACCCCCTACGGAAGGGAGTAGCCGCCGTCGACCACGAGTGCGTGCCCGGTCGTCCACCTCGCCTCGTCACCCGCGAGGTAGACGACGGCGCCCACGAGGTCCTCAGCCGTGCCGAACCCGCCGGGATGCCGCGTGGCGAGTACGTCCAGTGCGCCTTCTCGAAGGCCGTTGGTCAGCGTCGAGGGAAACGCGGCCGGGCACACGCAGTTGACCCGGATGTCCTCCTTGACGTACTCGAGTGCGGCGACCCTGGTGAAGTGGATGACGGCGGCCTTCGCCGCGCTGTAGGGCGCGCAGTAAGGCCACGCCGTGAGCCCGGCGACCGACGCGGTGTTGACGATGGAAAGCCTGCCGTGCCCGCGCATGGCCCGCACGCCCGCGCGCACGCCGTGGAACGTCCCGGTCAGGTTCACCGCGACGCAGTCGTCGAAGTCCTTTGTCGACAGATTGTGCACGCGCGCGTTGGGCGAGACGTTGCCCGCGTTGTTGACGAGGACGTCCAGGGTGCCGAACCGCTCGACGGCATCGGCGACGACGTCGTCGAACGCGTCCCCGTCCGTGACGTCCAGCGCGGCCACCACCGTCTCGATGCCGAGCTCCTTGGCGACGGCGGCCAGCCCGTCCTCGCGCAGGTCGGCGAGCACGAGCGCGCGCACCCCCTCGTCGGCGAACGCCCGTGCGATGGCGGACCCGAGCGTGCCCGCGGCACCGGTCACGAACGCCGTCTTGCCGAGCAACCGTTGGCTCATCGGTGTCTCCTCAGTCTCGTCACCGGGTGGGCAGCGGGCGGGCGGGGACCCCGGCCACGCACGTGTCCGGTGGGACGTCGCGGGTCACGACGGCGCCGGCGCCCACCACGGAGCGGTCACCGACCTTCGCGTCGTTCATGACGATCGAGCCCATGCCGAGCATCACCTCGTCGCCGATCGTCGCGCGGGCGCCCACGGTGGCGCTCGTCGCCAGCGTGACGTAGTCGCCGACGTGGGAGTCGTGCCCGATGATGGAGCTGACGTTCACGAGCGCGTGCCTGCCCACGGTGGCGCCGTAGAGCACATGGGTGCCCTCCAGCAGCAGCGCGCCCGGCCCCACGGTCGCGCCGCGGCCGACGCGGGCCAGCGGATGGACGAGGCTCGCCGCCGTGGCGCCGAGGCCGTCGGCCTTCTCCCCGACCTTGCGGCGCAGGTCCGGCGCACCGACGCCGAGGACGTAGTCCGCGTCGAGCCTGCCCAGCAGGTCGTCGTCGCCGAGCACGGGCAGGTCGGCCGAGGCCTTGTCGGTGTCCCGGTCGAGCACGCCGACCAGCGTGTAGGTGTCGGTGTCTTGGTTGATGTCCTCGACGAGCCCGGCGATCTGCCGCGCGAGCTCACCGGCTCCCAGTATCACGAGTTGACGCACGACCACGAGCCTTCCGGCGAGCGCGCGGGGCCGGAAGACGGCGAATTCACACGCCGGGTCCAGGAGTGGAAGCCGACTCCTGGGGCCGGGCGGCGACCTGTCGTGAGACTGGAGTGTCCCCGCAGACGCAGGCTTTCTCATGGGTGGAGTGTCGTGAGCAGATTCGCTGGCAAGAAGGTTCTGGTGACGGGAGCCGACGGGTTCATCGGCAGTCACCTCGTCGAACGGCTGATCGCGGAGGGGGCCGACGTACGCGCGTTCTGCGTCTACAACTCGAACGGCTCCTACGGCTGGCTCGACGAGCTCGGCACCGACCGGATCGCCGACATCGAGGTGCAGCTCGGCGACATCCGCGACGGCCGGTCGGTGCGCAAGGCCGTCACCGACGTGGACGTGGTGTTCCACCTCGCCGCCCTGATCGCCATCCCGTACAGCTACCAGGCCCCGGAATCCTTTGTGGACACCAACATCACGGGGACGCTCAACATGCTGGAGGCCGTGCGCGACGCGGGCGGCGTGCGCATGGTCAACACCTCCACCAGCGAGGTCTACGGAACACCGGAGTCGGTGCCCATCAGGGAGACCCACCCGCTGCGCGGGCAGTCCCCTTACGCCGCGTCGAAGATCGCGGCGGATCAGCTGTGCGAGGCGTACGCGCGCTCGTTCGAAGCGCCCGTGACGACGCTGCGCCCGTTCAACACCTACGGGCCGAGGCAGTCGATGCGCGCCGTGATCCCGACGATCCTCGGGCAGCTGCTGTCCGGCGCCACCTCGGTCCGGCTGGGCAGCCTCACGCCGAGACGGGACCTGACGTTCGTCACCGACACGGTCGACGGCTTCGTGCGCATGGGCTGCAGCGACCTCCCACCCGGCTCCCTCGTGCAGCTCGGCACAGGACAGACCGCGTCGATCGGCGAGTTGTTCCAGCTGTGCTGCGAGGTCACCGGTGCGGACGCCGAGGTCGTCACCGACCGCGAGCGCGTGCGGCCCGACGCCAGCGAGGTTCAGGTGCTGCTGTCTGAGCCGAGCCTGGCCAAGGAGAAGCTCGACTGGCAGGCGACGAAGTCGCTGGCCGACGGGCTCGCCGAGACGGCGCGCTGGCTGGCGCCGCGCGTCGACGCCGCACGCGCGGGCAGGTACCACAGGTGATCCCGCTCGCGGTACCAGAGCTGGCCGGCAACGAGGCCCGCTACCTCCAGGAATGCGTCACGAGCGGGTACGTGTCGTCCGCCGGCCCGTTCGTCGGCCGGTTCGAGTGCGAGTTCGCGGCCCGGCTCGGCGCGGAGCACGCGGTGGCCTGTGCGAGCGGCACCGCGGCGCTGCACGTCGCGCTGCGGCTGCTGGGCGCGGGCCCCGGCAAGCTCGTCGCGGTGTCCGACTTCACGTTCATCGCCTCCGCCAACGCCATCAGCTACACGGGAGCCGACCTGCTGCTCGTCGACAGCGAACCGCGCACGTGGAACATGGACACCGAGCTCTTGCACGACGAGGTGGTCCGCAGGGCGAGGGACGGCGGGCGCCTGCCGGACGTCATCGAGATCGTCCACGTGCTCGGCCACCCTGCCGACGTGGAACCGTTGCTGGAACTGCGAAACCGGTTCGGCATCCCGATCGTGGAGGACGCCGCGGAGTCCCTTGGCGCGTCGTGGAAGCCGGGCCCACAGGTCGGCACGGTGGGCGACATCGGCTGCTTCTCCTTCAACGGCAACAAGCTCGTCACGACCGGTGGCGGCGGCATGATCGTCACCGGCGACCGTTCGCGGGCCGACCGGGCTCGGCACCTGATCAACCAGGCGAAGCTCACCGACGACCAGTACCTGCACGACACGATCGGCTACAACTACCGGCTCGCGAACGTCGGAGCGGCGCTCGGGGTGGCGCAGATCGAACGGATCGACGACATCATGCGGGCCAAGCGCCTCATCGCACAACGGTACGAGCGCTGGCTCACCGGTCTCGCCGTCACTCCTGCGCCCTGCGCCCAATGGGCCAGGCCGTCGTACTGGCTGTACTCGGTCCTCCTTGGCGAGGCCGTGGACCCGGACTCCATCGTGGACGCGGCATCGTCGGCGGGGGTGCAGGCCCGCAGGGTGTGGCCGCCGCTGCACCGGCAGAGGCCCTACGTCCACACGGAACGGCTGGGCGGGCACGTGGCCGACAACCTCTACCGGCGCGGGCTCTCCCTGCCGAGCTCCGCCGGACTAGCCGAGAGTGACCAGCGCGTGGTGTGCGACCGGCTCCGCCGGATCCTGCCCGCCGCGCCGTGAGACCGGATGGGTGAATCGACATGACCGTATTGGTGACCGGTGTGGCCGGAAGGGTCGGCTCGTTGTTCGCGGGTGAGCTGATCCGCGCGGGCTACGACGTGCGGGGAATGGTGCGTCCCGGCGGGCGGACACCGGACGACGATCTGGCGGGCAAGGTCGAGCTTGTCGAGGCGTCGCTCGGGGACGCGGTCGCGATCGAGCGGGCCGTGCGCGGCGTGGACACGGTGGTGCACCTCGCGGCGCAGATCGTGATCGGCGACAGCCCCGTGGACCAGTACTACGACACGAACGTCCTCGGCACCCTGCGGCTGCTCGAGGCCGCGGCGGGCCAGGCGTCGCCGGTGCGCAGGTTCGTCTATGCGAGCACCGACAACACCTACGGGCCGGCCAGGCCGCGGACGAGGCAAATCACCGAGGAGGATCCGCAGGTCCCCGGTGACTATTACGGGACGTCCAAGCTGCTGGGCGAGACGCTCGTGCGCAACTACCACCGCCTGTACGGGCTGCCGTACACGATCCTGCGGTACGGCTCGGTCGTGGCGCCGCACGAGACCGTCGGTCTGTTCCGGCTGGAGTGGGTGCGGGCCTTCCTCGCCGGGCACGTCGCGGCGGGCAAACGGAGCAACCTGTGCGGGTTCCTCTCGCCGGGCGACGACCCCGTGGGCGTGCTCGACGCGGCGACCGGGGCGCGCGACGACAACCCGGCCGTCGTGCTCACGGGACCGGACCGGGAGCCGTGGGCGGTCCACCTGACCGACGTGCGTGACGTGGTCGCCGGCACGCTGCTCGCGATGGAGCATCCCGACGCCGCGGGCGAGGCCTTCAACATCGGCGGTCCGGGCACGACGACGTTCGCCGCCGCCGCCGAGGTGCTGAACAGGCACTTCCGCACCGACACCGTCGTCGCCCGGCTGCCGGTGAAGCTGGCCTTCGAGTTGTCGACGGACAAGGCGCGGCGCGTGCTCGGCTACGCGCCCAAGTGGGACCTGGACGGGATGCTGACGACCGCGCTCAGCGCGTCGCCCGCCGGGTCGGTTCCGTCGAGCGGGTAACTGAAGAAGCGCTTGCGGGGCAGTGTCGCGAGCTCGACGGTCCTGAGCACCGCGACGATGCGCTCGGCGGTGTGCCCGTCACCGTAGGGCGAGCGGGCCCCGGCCGCCACGCGCTGGTGCCCTGGCGTCAGGGCGTGGCGGATCGCCCGCTCGATCTGGTTCGCGTCCTCGCCACAGTCGACCACCGACTCGGCGCGGGGCCGCCCGTCCTGCCTGGTGCCGATGTTGACGGTCGGGGTGTGCATCGCGGGCACCTCGATGACGCCGCTGGAGGAGTTGCCGACCACGACGTCCGCGTGATGGACGAGGCTCAGGTACCGGACCTGGCCGAGTGAGGGCAGCACGGCGGTCGGCCCCGGCCTGCGGGCGGCGTAGGCGTGGATCGCGTTGCTGACGCCGCTGCTCGTCTGGTCGACATTGGTGCCCGTGAACACCACGGTGGCCTCGGGGAACGCGTCGAGTGCGGCCAGAAGCCCGGTGATGCCGCTCGTGCTGCCGCCGGGATCCGCGGTCGCCGGGTGGTAGGTGACGCCGATCGTCGGGGTGCGCAGCTCCACGCCCAGCTCCCTCGCCAGTGCGGAGCGATCGAGCAGGGTCGCGGTGCGGACGGTGTCGAGCCCAGGGGTGCCCGTGAGGTGCACGTGGGCGGGGTTCTCGCCCATCTGGATGACGTTGTCGCGAAAGCGTTCGGTCGAGGTGAAATGCAGATGGGCCAGCTTGGTGATGGCATGCCGCACGGATTCGTCGGTGGCTCCGCTCGTCGCCTCGCCGCCGCCGACGTGGGCGATGGGCAGCAGGCGCAACGCGGCCGCGACGGCGGCGGCGAGGGCCTCGTACCGGTCGCCGGGCAGCACGAGAATGTCGGGCGCGATGCGGTCGAGCGCGTCGGCGTAGCCGATGACCCCCAGTCCGAACGACTTCGCGACGGCGGTGGGCGAGTCACTGGCGAGCACCATGTCCACGTGCTCGTCGACGGTGAACCCGTCGGCCTCGATCTGGCGGACGGTGTAGCCCTGCTCGTCGACGAGGTGACCCCCGGTGGCCAGTATCCGGAGTTCGATGTCGCCTTCGAGGCGAATTGCCTCGATGACGGACCGCATCGGCCCGTAGTCGGACCGGGAACCGGTGAAGACACACACCCTGCGCATACGGCTCCTTTCTGGGCAAAGGGAGACCCTCACGATCCTCGCCGAGCGGAAAGGGTTCCCAGGGGCCAGCTTCCGCCGCGAGATCACCAGGCCGACCCGGCGGAACTCGTCACCTGCCCGGTCGTGAGCACGAGGCGAAGGATGAGGCAGATCAAGGCCGCCGCGTTGAGTACCGGCGCAGGTGGACGCTGACCGCGCACAGGCCTGGATCGGAACGCGAGAGGAGCCACCGCATGTTGAAGGCGCTGCCGACGGCGCGAGAGCACCCGCTGGATCCACCATCCGAACTGCGGCGACTCGGCGTTGAGGAGCCGCTGTGCCGGCTCACCTACCCCGACGGTCACGTCGGCTGGGTTGTGACGAGTTACGAGCTGGCACGGCTCGTGCTGGGCGATCAGCGTTTCAGCTCGCGTTCCGAGTTGCTCCGATCGGCGGTGCATCCGACGCGAATCGCCGAGGTAGAGCGGGGGGAGCCCGCGCCCGCGGGGTTCTTTGCCATCATGGACCCACCCGAACACACCAAGTACCGACGGCTGCTCACGGGCCATTTTACCGTCCGCCGCATGAACGTGCTGCAGCCGACTATCGAACAGATTGTCGAAAACCGCTTGAGCGTTCTGGCGGAAACCGGGCCGCCTGCCGATTTCGTCACGACGTTCGCACTGGCGGTACCATCGCACGTGATCTGTGCTCTGCTAGGGGTGCCTGGCGAGCATCGGGGGCTCTTCGAGCGGCACGGGTCGCTGCTGAACAGCCTCGAGGCGGACGCCGCCGAGATAAAGAGCGGCATGGCGGCGATGTCGGGTTGCTTGAAGGAACTGATCGAACAAAAACGCCGGAACCCGTCGAACGACCTGTTGACTGTCCTCGCGAGAGAAGACGGCCTCAGCGACGACGAGGTCGCCGGAATAGCCATGCTCATCCTCGTCGCCGGCCACGACACGACGGCCAGCATGCTTGCGCTGGGCACGCTGGTCTTCCTGCTCCACCCGGAATACGCGGAAGCACTGCGAGGAGGCGAAGCTTCCGCAGGCCGCGCTGTCGAGGAGATGCTCCGGTATCTGACAATCGTTCAGTACGGACTCCCCAGAACAGCGGTCGAGGATATCGAGCTCGCCGGCGAGCTGATCCGGGCAGGCGATACGGTAACCGTCTCACTGCCTGCGGCGAACTGGGACTCTGCTCGCTTCCCTGAGCCCAACCGGGTCGATCTATCAAGGAACACCGCCGGACATCTCGGTTTCGGTTATGGCTTGCATCAATGTCTCGGCCAGCACCTGGCGCGCCTGGAGATGCGAATCGCGTTCTCGCGCCTCCTTCGCCGCTTCCCCACCCTCGAACTCGCCGTGCCAATTTCCGAGATCCCGTTGAGGCGGCAACACATGATCTACGGAGCAGAGCGTCTACCTGTTTGCTGGTAACGCTCCGAGTATTCAGGTCAGCCTGATGTCCGGATCTCTGAGAATGAAGACAGCCGCGGCAGGGAGGAGTAGTCAGTGCCCTTGGCTGTATACGTTCTGGGCTTGAGTGTGTTTTCTCTGGGCACATCGGAGTTCATGGTCGCTGGTCTGCTGAAGATGATTTCCGAGGACCTTGGAGTGAGTATAGCGGAAGCCGGATTGCTCGTGTCCGCGTTCGCGGGAGGTATGCTCGTAGGTGCGCCCTTAGTCGCTGTGACCACACTTCGGATATCTCGCAAGCTCATCATGATTGCCATGTTGGTCATCTTCGCGGCCAGCCATTTCGTTGGGGCAGTCGCGCCGACATACGAAGTACTCTTCGCGACTCGTGTATTAAGCGCTCTGGGCTGTGCCGGGTTCTGGGCGGTTGCAGCAGCCTCGGCGATCATGCTAGTCCCGCCTCATCGTCGCGGCAGGGCAATGGCCGTTATCGTAGGTGGACTCACGACTGCGAACGTACTGGGTGTCCCTGCTGGCACATTCGTGGGCGGCCACGGTGGATGGCGTCTGGCCTTTTTATGCGTCGGCCTGCTCTCAGTACTTGCACTTGTCGGTGTGATTGTACTCGTTCCCCCGGAGTCGGGGACGTCGAACATGACGGTTCGACTGCGAACTGAATTGGATGCCTATCGAAACCCGAGGCTCTGGCTCGCTGTCGCGATAATCGTGCTGACGGCCGCGACCACAATCGCAACCTTCAGCTACCTGTCGCCGATACTTACCGAGGTATCCGGGCTTCCAGATGGTTGGCTACCAGGTGTTCTTTCGCTTTTCGGTCTTGGTTCTTTGGCGGGAGTGCTCATAGGGGGGAAGCTTGCAGACACGAGACCGATCTTCACGCTCGCCAGTGCTCTTTCGGCGATGATCCTGGTTTGCGTGCTATTGGCAACGAAAGCCACTGACCTGGCCATCTCGGTTTTGTTGGTTTTCCTGATGGGTTTCCTTGGATTTGTTACCAACCCGGCACTCAATACTCGTGTATTTGCCCTGGCTGACCGCGCTCCCACGCTAGCTGGTGCAACCTGTATAACCGCATTCAATTGTGGCATAGCGCTCGCCCCCTGGGTCAGCGGTAAAGTCATCGACGCATGGGGACCCTATACTAGTGCCGCGTGGGTAAGTGTTGCCTTCGGTTCCGTCGCGTTGCTCGCCGTTGTCGCCGCAGCGATCGACGAGCACCAGGATGGACACCCACGGGCGCACTCAACCGCGCGGTCATAAGACTTCCATTTGATGACTATAGGAATTTTTTAGCGTCAGTTCCGTGCTTATAGTTCAGTCGGGGAGCGGCGTCAAGTAGCTGCCTTGTGTACGCGTCCTTGGGGCACGTGAAGATCGAATCAGTGGTTGAGGACTCTACTATACTTCCTTGGTTCATCACGGCGGTACGGTCGCATAAGAACCTAATAGCGCGAATGTCATGTGACACGACCAGAAGCGCAATTCCTCGCGATCTTTTCAGGTTGTTGAGAAGGTTCAGGATTTGCGCTTGGATTGACACGTCTAGGGCGGATGTAGGCTCATCTGCAATAACTAGACTTGGTTCGACGGCTAGTGCGCGAGCGATCGCGACTCGCTGCAGCTGGCCGCCCGAGAGTTCCCGTACAGGCCTATCTATCAGCTCCGTGGGCAGTCCAACATCATGCAGAAGCGCGTTGACGCGCACTTCTCGATCATGTCGAGAGCCAATGTGTCGTACCTGCAGGGGATCTCGTATCACTGCGCCAACTGAAAGCCTCGGATTTAACGAGCTGCGTGGATCCTGGAATATAAGGGCGGTATCGCCCCCCAGGAGACGATGCCGCTGTGCTACCTTCAGGGAGTAGATATCACGACCTCGGTACCGTACGTTTCCCCGAGTCGGCTTTACAAGTCCCAGTAGGGCGCGCGACAAAGTGGTCTTTCCGGAACCCGACTCTCCAATGAGTCCGACCGCCTCACCCGGTGCGATTCGGAGAGTCACGTCGTCGAGCGCCCGAACGCGTCGCCCTCGAGAGGTGTAGTCGACCGTGACGTGCTCCGCGACCAAGAGGTCGTTATTAGGCTGGACAGCCGAAGAAGCTGGCTCGCACTCGACGGGATTCAGTGTAGGGCTAGTTTGCGTCGCCATGATGTGTCCGGTCACACCGCCCGACCTCCATTCAGCGAAAGTGAGGCTGCCCAAGCCCGGACGCTTAGCCGTCCGCTGTCGATACTCGAGCTCACTGGCTCGTCGCATTTTCTGACTCGCACACCTGGCAGTCCTGGTTCGAAATGAGCGTTTCAAAAACAGTAAGTGTCTGGACGGTCGCCGTCAACAGGGAGCCGACGCTTTCTGAGAGACGGTGTGTGTGCAGCACCCAGTGTCGCTGTGATGGAGCCCGTGTCTCTGGCGCTCGTCACACGCCTGGCTCGCCGACGAACTGCAGTACGACGGGGACATGCGCGCGGCACACTTCATGCAATTGGCAAATCGCAAGCCGCATAACGCGGCGCGAACAAGGTGTTGCGTCGACTGTGTTGAACCAACCCGGACGTTCTCGGGTTTGATGGCCATCCCTAGTTTGCTCGAGCGGCACTGTCCGACAACGATGGATCCGGCTTGGCGTCTGCGAGTTTGACAGCCGAGGCGATGCGATCCTCGAAGTGATCGCTTCAACCACATCGCTCATCGTGGCTTGCCGCGTCCGAGTGCCCAGGTAGAGATACTTCAGCGCGACTTGTTCGGCCAGGAAGTGACCGCGTGACGTAGTCGTGGCCGACGCGGGTCCATAGCGTACCCGCCAGCCGCCACCGTCGCGGAGGCCGGCCGGGTCTTCTTGACATCTACGTGGCAGAGTTCGCCGGGGTCGTCCCGTTCGTACCGGCGTAGACGCTCTTGAGCAGGATGTGGGCGGCGGTCCTGGCTTCGGTGGCGGCATCGAGGTCAGGCCTGGGCAAAAGGGTGCGCATCCAGCATCTCCTCGACTTCGCTAAGCGAGCTGTGTGCGATGTTGGACCACGGCCTTCAAGATGTCGGCCAGTCCCGGCAGGACCGTGCCAGTCGCGTCTGTTCCCGGGACCGTGACGGTCTGCTCACCCAGCGCGGTCCGAATGTCGGCGACGCACGGTTGCCGGTAGATCGACCACAACCAGCAGCAGTCCCATGTCTGCGAGCTAGGGCGTGTCTCCTAAAGATCTGCGGTGTGAGCTGGGATTGTTGATCGCATGTCACGGTTTGCGGTGCTTACTGACGCTCAATGGGCTCGGATTGAGCCGCTGATGCCGTCCTCGGATGGCCAGCGAGGCAGGCCGTTTAGGGATCACCGGCAGGTGGTCGAGGGGATCGTCTACCGATTCCGGACCGGGATCGCGTGGCGGGACCTGCCTGAGTCGTTCGGACCGTGGCAGACGCTGTGGAAGCGGCACAAGCGGTTCTCGACCGATGGGACCTGGGATAAGATCCACGCTCGGCTGGTCGCTGAGGCTGACGCCGCCGGCGGGGTGGACTGGACGGTGTCGGTCGACTCCACCATCAACCGCGCCCACCAGCACGCGGTCACCCTGCGACGGGTCGAACATCCCGCAGGTCGGCGGCCCACAGGGGGCTGAGCCGAACTACAAGGATCTACGCGCCGAGCCGCTTGATCATGCGCTGGGACGCTCGCGGGGCGGGATGTCGACCAAGATCCACCAGCTCGTCGACGGCCGCGGCCGCCCGCTGGTCATCGCACTCACACCCGGCCAGGCCGGTGACTCCCCCATGCTCGCGCCGCTGCTGTCCCACCTGGCCGTCAAACGGCTCGGTCCAGGTCGGCCGCGCACTCGCCCCGAGGCCTTGATCGGCGACAAGGCCTACTCATCCCGAGCGATTCGAGCCAGACTGCGAGCCCGGGGCATCAAGACCGTGATCCCACAGCCCGCAGACCAGATTGCTCACCGCAGACGGCGTGGCGCCGCCGGAGGCCGCCCACCCGAGTTCGACGCCCTGACCTACAAGCGGCGCAACGTGATCGAACGGTCCTTCAACGACCACAAGCAATGGCGCGGCATCGCCACTCGCTACGACAAGCTCGCCGCCGTCTACCGAGGAGGCATCGTCCTCCGCGCGATCACCCTATGGCTTCGGCAATAAGGAGACACGACCTAG
>NZ_QEQT01000085.1:0-137296 GCF_003311655.1 Prauserella sp. PE36
TTCTCCAGCCTCGACTCGTACGCCGTGTCCACGCCCTGCGCGATGTCCGGCGACTGGGAGCCGATCGCCACGTTCACGCCACAGGAGTTGCCGTCGAAGCCCTTGGCCGACGAGTCGTAGCCGATGTCGAGGATCCGCTCCCGCACGATCGTCGGGATGTCCGCGTACGCCTCGGTCGTGACCTCGCCGGCCACGTGCACCTGGCCCGTCGTGATCAGGGTCTCCACCGCGACCCGGCTGCGCGGGTCCTTCGCCAGCAGGGCGTCCAGGATCGAGTCGCTGATCGCGTCGCAGATCTTGTCCGGGTGCCCCTCGGTCACCGACTCCGACGTGAACAGCCTACGGTTCGACGCGGTCACGACGTCCTCACATCCTCGATCGACAACGGCACGTGGGCGAATGCCCGCTGTGAGCCTACTGGCGATGGGCGCGGTGGCGCACCAGCTCGGTCACCGCGTCCCACACTGTGGCCGCCAGCAGGGACTTCGCGCCCAGCGGGATCCGTTGCTCGGTGCCGTCCGCGCTGAGCAGCCAGCCGGTGTTCTCCTCCATCTCGAAGGCCTTGCCCTCACCGACGGCGTTGACCACCAGCAGGTCACACCCCTTGCGCTTCAGCTTGGCCCGCGCATGCTCGAGCACGCTGCCGTGCTCGTCGCCGGTCTCCGCGGCGAAGCCGACGATCACCTGGCCTGGCCTGCGGGCCTCGACGAGCCCGGCGAGGATGTCCGGGTTGCGGACCAGCGAGATCGTCGGGTCCGGGCTGTGATCGGTCTTCTTGATCTTGTGGTCGGCGGTGTCGGCGGGCCGGAAGTCGGCGACCGCGGCGGCCATCACGACGACGTCGGCGGTGCTCGCCGCCTCTTCCACCGCGGCGCCGAGCCGGCGCGCCGTGGAGACGTGCACGACCTCGGCCCCGGCGGGCTCCGGCAGCGCCTCGGTGTGGGCGGCGACGAGTGTGACGTCGGCGCCGCGCTGGGCGGCGACCCGCGCGAGCGCGTATCCCTGCTTGCCCGACGAGCGGTTGCCGAGGTGCCGCACGGGGTCGAGCGGTTCGCGTGTGCCGCCCGCCGACACGACCACGCGCAGGCCCTCGAGATCGCGGGGCAGCGCGTCGGAACGGGCCAGCAGCAGGCGCGCGACGTCGACGATCTCACGTGGGTCGGCGAGCCTGCCCTTGCCGGTGTCGACGCCGGTCAGCCGTCCCGAGTCGGGCTCGGTGACGACCGCCCCGCGCGAGCGGAGCAGCGCCACGTTGTCGCGCGTGGCGGGGTGCTCCCACATCTCCGTGTGCATCGCGGGGAAGAACGCGACGGGGCACCGTGCCGTGAGCAGGGTGTTGGTGAGGAGGTCGTCGGCAAGACCGTGGGCCGCCCTGGCGAGCAGGTCGGCGGTGGCGGGCACGACGAGCACGAGGTCCGCGTCCTTGCCGACGCGGACGTGCTGGACCTCGGGCACCTCGGTGAACACACCCGTGTGGACGGGATGTCCGGACAGCGCCTCGAAGGTGGCCGCGCCGACGAAGTTCAGCGCGGCCTCGGTGGGCACCACCCGCACGTCGTGCCCGGACTCGGTGAGCCCGCGGAGCACCTCGCACGCCTTGTAGGCCGCGATACCGCCACCGACGCCCAGGACGACCCGCGGTTTCGAGCTCACCGAGGCGTTACTCGCCTTCGGTGTGCTCGAGCAGACCGGCGTGGATCTCGCGGAGCGCGATCGACAGCGGCTTCTCGCGGGGACCCGGCTCGACGAGCGGGCCGACGTACTCGAGCAGGCCCTCACCGAGCTGCGCGTAGTAGTCGTTGATCTGACGGGCGCGCTTGGCCGAGTAGATCACCAGCGCGTACTTGGAGCTGACCTTCTCGAGCAGGTCGTCGATGGGCGGGTTGGTGATGCCCTCGAGGTGCTCGCTCTGAGGACCCAGGGTAATCGAGGTCACTGACTGTGCTCCGAATCGTCGAAAGACTTGTTTTCGCCGGTTACCAAGTCTAGCAATCGGCGCGCGGCGACCTGCACGTCGTCGTTCACGACCCGCTCGTCGAACTCCGCGGCGGCCGCGAGCTCACGCTCCGCTTCCGTCAGCCGGGCCCGCACGGCTTCGTCGTGCTCGGTGCCGCGGCCCGTGAGCCGGTCGACGAGCACGCCCCACGACGGCGGCAGGAGCATCACGAGCTGGGCCTCCGGCATCGCCTGCCGCACCTGCCTCGCGCCCTGCAGCTCGATCTCGAGCACGGCGGGCCGTCCCGCGTTCAGCGCGGCCTCCACGGGCGCCCGTGGCGTGCCGTAGCGGTTGCCCGCGAACTCCGCGTGCTCCAGCAGCTCGCCCTTGGCGACCATGGCGTCGAAAGTCTCGCGGTCGATGAAGTGGTAGTGCTCGCCGTCGACCTCGCCGGGCCGGGGCGCGCGGGTGGTCACCGAGACGCTGAAAAACACATCGGGGTTCAGCCGCCGCAGCTCGCCGACGACGCTGGACTTGCCGACCCCGGATGGTCCCGAAACGACGGTGAGCCGGTGCCGGGCCGTCTCAGCCGGCACCGGCTCACCAGTTGTCACTCGGCCGCCGCGTACGCCGGCCTCGATCGAGCCGCGGTGTCGCCGCTCGCTCACTCGCCGCTGAACTCGGCGAGCAGCGCCTTGCGCTGCCGGTCGCCGAGGCCGCGCAGGCGACGGCTGGTAGCGATCTCGAGCCGCTCCATCGTCTGCTGCGCACGCACCTTGCCCACGCCCGGCAGGGCCTCCAGCAGCGCGGAGACCTTCATCTTGCCGAGGACCTCGTCCTCGTCGGCCTGCTTCAGCACGTCGGCGAGGGTCGTACCGCCGCGCTTGAGCCGTTCCTTGAGCTCCGCGCGGGCGCGACGGGCGGCGGCGGCCTTCTCCAGCGCCGCAGCACGCTGTTCCTCGGTGAGCTGGGGAAGTGCCACGTTTTCCTCCGGTATTACTCAAATTCTGGGTGGGTGTGGCGACCGTACCCACCCTTGACCTGGACCCACAATGCGGGGGTGGGCGCTGACCGCGCCGCCAGGACGCTGGATGACGGCCTGGCGGACGGTGCTGTCGCGCCGCGACTGGACGCCGCGGCACGGCCAGAGACGACCCTACTCACAAATGGTCGCGCGGTGTCAGCCCGCGACCCTGCGAATGCGTTTCCCGGTGCGGCGCCGACACCCCCGCCTGCGCCACGCCGCTTACCCTAGTGCAAGATCAACATACGGTTCGACCAGGGCGGGAACCGGGCGCAGACCCTACTTGAGCACGCGGTTCAGCTCATCGGCCGTGCGCAGCACCGCGGCACGCAGCGCCGCCGGATCCGGGCCGTGTTTCAACAGGGCCCTCGCCGAGGCGGGCAGCACGTTCGGCAGGCTGTCGCCGAACAGCGGCGCGAGGTCCCGCGCACCGGCGCCCTGCTCACCGAAACCCGGAGCCAAGATTGGCCCGTTCAGCCCAGCGAGATCCAGCTCGCCTGGCAGGTTGGTGGCCCCGATGACAACGCCGACGGCGCCCAGCGGAGCGACGCCCGCGTTGCGCGCACCCGCATCGTCCACAACGGACTGCGCAACCGTGCGACCACCCGCGTCCGCCCGCTGCAGGCCCTCGCCCTCCGGGTTCGAAGTCCGCGCGAGCACGAACACGCCCCGCCCCGTCTCCCCGGCCAGCGCGAACGCGGGTTCGAGCGCGCCGAAGCCGAGGTAGGGCGACACGGTGATCGCGTCGGCCGCGAGCGGCGAGCCCTCGCCGAGGTACGCCAGCGCGTAGGCGGCCATCGTGGAGCCGATGTCGCCGCGCTTGACGTCGAGCAGGACGAGTGCGCCCGCCTGGCGCGCGCACTCGATCACCCGCTCCAGCACGGCGACCCCCTTGGCGCCGTGCGCCTCGAAAAGCGCCGACTGCGGCTTCACCACCGCCACGTGCTCGGCGAGCACCTCGGTGGCGCTCAGCGCGAACGTCTCCAGCCCGCGCGCGTCGGCGGGCAGGTCCCACGCCCGCAGCAGCTGCGGGTGCGGGTCCACGCCCGCGCACAGCGGGCCCCGCGCGGCGACGGCGCGCCGCAGCCGCGCCCCGAACCCCTCAACCACGCCGGCTCCTCTCCTCCGCGACGTCCGCAGTGAAGGCCACCTTCACTGCGTTGAGCGCAGGCATGGTGGCCTTCACTGCAGGTGGGTACTCGGTCACGATCCGGCCCGCAGGGACGCCTGGAGCTGCTGCAGCGAGCGCACCCCCAGGTCACCCCGGATGAGGGCCTCGATGCCGTGTACGGCGGCGGCAGCGCCCTGCACGGTGGTCACACACGGGATTCCCCTCGACACCGCCGCGGTGCGGATCTCGTAGCCGTCCACGCGGGGCCCGCTGTTGCCGTACGGGGTGTTTATCACCATGTCGACGCCGCCGTCGAGGATCACCTCGACGATGTTCGGCTCGTCGGCGGTGCTGCCCTGGTAGTGCTTACGCACCACCGTGCACGGCA
This sequence comes from Prauserella sp. PE36, assembly GCF_003311655.1. Classification (NCBI taxonomy): domain Bacteria; kingdom Bacillati; phylum Actinomycetota; class Actinomycetes; order Pseudonocardiales; family Pseudonocardiaceae; genus Prauserella; species Prauserella sp. PE36. The sequence goes on from NZ_QEQT01000085.1 coordinate 4,460, forward strand.
CCCCGTTCCGGCGCAGCACCTCGGCCGTGCCCGACGTCGCGAGGACCTCGAAGCCGAGGTCGGCGAGCCGCTTGACCGGGAACACCAGCGAGCGCTTGTCACGGTTGGCCACCGAGACGAACACCTTGCCGCTCGTCGGCAGCGAGCCGTAGGCACCGGCCTGCGACTTCGCGAACGCGGTGCCGAAGGACGTGTCGACGCCCATCACCTCGCCCGTGGACTTCATCTCGGGGCCGAGCAGCGAGTCCACGCCGTGGCCCTCGGGCGTGCGGAACCGGTGGAACGGCAGCACGGCCTCCTTGACGGCCACCGGCGCGTCGACGGGCAGGTGCCCGCCGTCGCCGTCGGCGGGCAGCACGCCGCGCTCGCGCAGGTCCTTGATCGACGCGCCCGTCATGAGCAGCGACGCGGCCTTGGCGAGCGGCACCGCCGTCGCCTTGGACACGAACGGCACCGTGCGGGACGCACGCGGATTGGCCTCCAGCACGTACAGCACGTCGTCCTTGAGGGCGTACTGCACGTTGAGCAGCCCGCGCACGCCCACGCCGCGCGCGATCGCCTCGGTGCAGCGGCGCACCTCCTCGAGGTCCGTGCGGCCCAGCGTGATCGGCGGCAGGGCGCACGCCGAGTCGCCGGAGTGGATGCCGGCCTCCTCGATGTGCTCCATCACGCCGCCCAGGTACAGCTCCTCGCCGTCGTAGAGGGCGTCGACGTCGATCTCGATGGCGTCGTCGAGGAAGCGGTCCACGAGCACCGGGTGCTCCGGGGTTACCTCCGTGGCGCGCCGGATGTAGCCCGCGAGCGACGCCTCGTCGTAGACGATCTCCATGCCGCGCCCGCCGAGCACGTAGGAAGGCCGGACGAGCACCGGGTAGCCGATCTCGTCGGCGATCCGCTTGGCTCCCTCGAACGACGTCGCCGTGCCGTACGCGGGGGCCGGGAGCCCGGCCGAGGTCAGCACCTCGCCGAACGCGCCCCGGTCCTCCGCGAGGTGGATCGCCTGCGGCGGGGTGCCCACGATCGGCACGCCCGCGTCGGCCAGCCGCTGCGCGAGCCCGAGCGGGGTCTGGCCGCCCAGTTGCACGATCACGCCGGCGACCGTGCCCGACGCCTGCTCGGCGCGCACGACCTCCAGCACGTCCTCGAACGTCAGCGGCTCGAAGTACAGCCGGTCGGAGGTGTCGTAGTCGGTGGAGACCGTCTCCGGGTTGCAGTTGACCATCACGGCCTCGAACCCGGCCTCCCGCAGCGCCAGCGCCGCGTGCACGCACGAGTAGTCGAACTCGATGCCCTGCCCGATGCGGTTCGGCCCGGAGCCGAGGATCAGCACCTTCGGCTTCTCCGGCTGCGGGGCCACCTCCGTCTCGGCGGCGGGATCGGCCTCGTAGGCCGAGTAGTGGTACGGCGTCCTCGCCTCGAACTCGGCCGCGCACGTGTCGACGGTCTTGAACACCGGGTGCACACCGAGGCGGTGCCGCAGCGCGCGCACGCCGTCCTCACCGGCCAGTTCGGGCCGCAGCGCGGCGATCTGCCGGTCGGACAGCCCGGTGCGCTTGGCGCGGCGCAGCAGCTGACCATCCAGCACCGGCGCGTCCCGCACCTCCGCGCCGACCTCGCCGATCAGCGCGATCTGGTCGATGAACCACGGGTCGATGCCGCTGGCCTCGTGCACCTGCTCGACGGTGGCGCCGAGCCGCAGCGCGCGCTCGACGGCGTAGAGCCTGCCGTCGTGGGCGGTGCGCAGGTCCTCCAGCGTCGACTCCAGCGTGGCGCCCTCCGGGTCGGGCTGGGTCCAGAAGCCGACGCGCTTGGTCTCCATCGAGCGCATGGCCTTGCCGAGCGCCTCGGGGAAGCTGCGGCCCAGCGACATGGCCTCGCCGACGCTCTTCATCGTCGTGGTGAGCATCGGGTCGGCACCGGGGAACTTCTCGAACGCGAACCGGGGCACCTTCACGACCACGTAGTCGAGCGTCGGCTCGAAGCTGGCCGGGGTCTCCCCCGTGATGTCGTTGCTGATCTCGTCGAGCGTGTAGCCGATCGCGAGCTTCGCGGCGATCTTGGCGATCGGGAAGCCGGTGGCCTTCGACGCCAGCGCCGAGGAGCGCGACACGCGCGGGTTCATCTCGATCACGACCATGCGCCCGTCGCGCGGGTTGATCGCGAACTGGATGTTGCAGCCGCCGGTGTCGACGCCGACCTCGCGCAGCACGTCGATGCCGACGTCGCGCATGTGCTGGTACTCGCGGTCGGTCAGCGTCATGGCGGGGGCAACGGTCACCGAGTCACCGGTGTGCACGCCCATCGCGTCGACGTTCTCGATCGAGCACACCACCACGACGTTGTCGTGGCGGTCGCGCATCAGCTCGAGCTCGTACTCCTTCCACCCGAGCACGCTCTCCTCGATGAGCACCTCGGTGACGGGGCTCTCCTCGAGGCCCAGCGACGCGAGCCGCTCGAGCTGCTCGTCGGTGTGCGCCATGCCGGAGCCGAGCCCGCCCATCGTGAACGAAGGCCGGATCACCACCGGAAGGCCCACCTCGGCGACGGTCTTGCGCACCTCGTCCATGGAGTGGCAGACGGCGCTGCGCGGCACGTCGCCGCCCACCGACCGCACGATGTCCTTGAACTTCTGCCGGTCCTCACCGCGCTGGATCGCGTCGATGTCGGCGCCGATCAGCTCCACGCCGTACTTCTCGAGCACCCCGCGCTCGTGCAGCGCGACCGCGGTGTTGAGCGCGGTCTGCCCGCCCAGCGTGGCCAGCAGCGCGTCGGGGCGCTCGGCGGCGATGACCTTTTCGACGTAGTCCGGGGTCACCGGCTCGATGTAGGTCGAGTCGGCGAACTCAGGGTCGGTCATGATCGTCGCCGGGTTGGAGTTGACGAGGCTCACGCGCAGGCCCTCGGCGCGCAGCACCCGGCAGGCCTGGGTGCCGGAGTAGTCGAACTCGGCGGCCTGCCCGATCACGATCGGCCCGGACCCGATGACGAGGACGTGCTCGATGTCAGTGCGTTTGGGCATTACTTGCTTTTCTCCATCAAGGTCACAAACTCGTCGAACAGCGGGTTGGCGTCGTGCGGACCGGCCGCCGCCTCCGGGTGGTACTGCACGGAGAAGGCGGGCACGTCCTCGCACCGCAGGCCCTCCACCGTGCCGTCGTTCGCGCAGTAGTGGCTCACCTTGGCCGTGCCGAACGGCGACTCGAACCGCTGTCCAGGCTCGCCCTCGAGCGCGAAACCGTGGTTCTGCGCCGTGATGGCCACGCGGCCGGTGTCGGCGTCGAGCACCGGGACGTTGATGCCGCGGTGACCGAAGCGCATCTTGTAGGTGCCCAGCCCCAGCGCGCGGCCGAGGATCTGGTTGCCGAAACAGATGCCGAACAGCGGCACCTGCCTGCCGAGCACCGCCCGCGTCAGCTCGATCGCGTGTGTCTGGGTCTGCGGGTCGCCGGGCCCGTTGGATAGGAACACGCCGTCGGGCTCCACCGCCAGCACGTCGTCCAGCGTGCTCGCGGCGGGCAGGACGTGCACCTCGATGCCGCGCTTGGCCATCTGGCGGGGCGTGTTCGACTTGATGCCGAGGTCCAGCGCGGCGACGCGGTAGCGCCGCTCGCCCTCGGCGGCCACCACGTAGGGCTTCTCCGTGGTGACCTCGCCGGCCAGGTCGGCGCCCTGCATCGGCGGGCTCGCGAGCACCTGGGCCACGAGGTCGTCGGTGGACGCGAGCGCGTCACCGGAGAAGACGCCCGCGCGCATGGCGCCGTGCTCCCGGATGTGCCGGGTCAGCGTGCGCGTGTCGATCTCGGCGATGCCGACGATGCCCTGCGCGCGCAGCTCGTCGTCGAGCGTGCGCTTCGAGCGCCAGTTCGACGGAGTGCGCGCCGGGTCGCGGACCACGTAGCCGGCCACCCAGATCCGCGAGGACTCGTCGTCCTCGTCGTTCCACCCGGTGTTGCCGATCTGCGGCGCGGTCTGGACCACGATCTGGCCGCGGTACGACGGGTCGGTCAGCGTCTCCTGGTAGCCGGTCATGCCGGTGCAGAAGACCGCCTCGCCCAGCGAGCGCCCCTGCGCGCCGTAGGCCGTGCCCCGAAAGATCCGGCCGTCCTCGAGGACGAGCGCGGCCGGCGTGCGAGTGCCGCTCATACCTGGGCACCTCCCTTGACCTGGTTGATCCACTGTGGATAGACCGCGAGATCGTCCCCGCGGAACCCGGTGTCGAGCTCGACGTCGTCGGCGCGCCACGTGAACACCAGAAGACTGTCCGTTCCCATCACCTTGCCCGCCATCCCCTTGGCGGTCTTGACGTCCACAATGGACTCGCGGGGGATCCAGAAGCTCACCGTACCGGCGCGGTCCACCTCGACGCCCTCGTCGTACAGCCGCAGCACGGCCGGGCCGCGCAGGCCCACACCCCGCGTCACCACGCGTTCCTGCCAGTGCCCCGCGTTGGTGGTCGCCACGTAGAGCCCCTTGGCTGAGAGCAGCGGCTCGCCAAGGTCCTCCGGCACGTCGGGGAAGGGCGGCACGCGCACGCTCTGCGCGCGGGCCTGGCGTCGCCAGCCCCGCCACATCCCGTAGACCCCGAGCGCGAAGAACGCGATGACCAGCAGCGTCAGCAGAAGCCTCTCCATTACCCAATCTTCCCTTCGCGCGACGTGATCCGCCCGCGCAGCAGCGTGGCGCTCACCACGGCGGGCAGTCGCAATCCCTCGTACGGTGTGTTGGCGGCCACGCTCGCGAGCTCGGCGCCGCGCACCGTCCACTCCGCGTCCGGGTCCACCAGCACCAGGTTGGCAGGCTCGCCGACCGCCAGCGGCCTGCCCTGGTCGGGCAGGCCCGCGATCTCGGCTGGCCGCTCGCTCATGACCCTCGCCACCCCGCGCCAGTCGAGCAGGCCGGGGCGCACCATCGTCTCGGCCACGATCGACAGCGCGGTCTGCAGGCCGAGCATGCCCGGCCTGGCCGCCGCCCACTCGCAGTCCTTGTCCTGCACGGCGTGCGGGGCGTGGTCGGTGGCCACGCAGTCGATCACGCCGTCGGCCAGTGCCCGGCGCATGCGCGCCACGTCGGCGTCGGCCCGCAGCGGCGGGTTGACCTTGTTCACCGGGTCGTAGGTGGCCAGGCGCTCGTCGGTGAGGAGCAGGTGGTGGGGCGTCACCTCGGCCGAGACGTCGATGCCGAGGCCCTTGGCCCAGCCGAGGACGTCGACCGTGCCGGTGGTGGAGACGTGGCAGATGTGCAGGCGCGCGCCTGCGTGCCGGGCGAGCACGCAGTCGCGGGCGACGATCGACTCCTCCGCCGACGAGGGCCAGCCGGTGTAGCCGAGCCGCGCCGCCCGCTCCCCCTCATGGGCCTGGGCGCCGACGGTGAGCCTCGGCTCCTCGGCGTGCTGCGCGACGACCACGCCCAGCGCCGTCGAGTACTCCAGCGCCCTGCGCATGAGCAGCGGGTCCGCCACGCAGTGCCCGTCGTCGGAGAACAACCGCACCCCGGCCACCGACTTGGCCATCGTGCCCATCTCGGCGAGCTTCTCGCCCTTGAGCCCGACGGTGACCGCGCCGACCGGGTGCACGTCGACGAGGCCGACCTCCCGGCCACGCCGCCACACGTGCTCGACGACCACCGCGTTGTCGGCGACCGGGTCGGTGTTGGCCATGGCGAACACCGCGGTGTAGCCGCCGAGGGCGGCCGCGGCGGAGCCCGAGTCGATCGTCTCGGTGTCCTCTCGGCCCGGCTCGCGCAGGTGGGTGTGCAGGTCGACGAAGCCGGGTAGCAGCACCTGCCCGTCCGCCTCGATCACCTCGGCGTCCTCGCTCGCGGTGACCGTGCCGATCGCGGCGATGGTGCCGTCGGCCACGTGCACGTCCACCGGGTCGCCCTCGCCGTAGAGCCTCGCGCCCCTGATGACGATCTCGCTCACTGTTCTCCCTCTCCGGCAAGCAGGTGGTAGAGCACGGCCATCCGCACGTGGACCCCGTTGCGGACCTGCTCGGTGATCGCCGACTGCGGCGCGTCGGCCACGGCGGAGCCGATCTCCATGCCGCGCAGCATCGGACCGGGGTGCAGCACCACGGCGCCCTCGGGCAGCAGGCCCAGCCGCGCCTCGTTGAGCCCGTAGGCGATCGAGTACTCGCGAGCGGACGGGAAGAATCCGCCGTGCATGCGCTCGGCCTGCACCCGCAGCATCATCACGGCGTCGAGCGCGGGCAGCTCGGCGTCGAGCTCGTGCGACACGGTCACCGGCCACGATCCGACGCCGACGGGCAGCAGCGTCGGCGGCGCGACGAGCACCACCTCCGCGCCGAGGGTCGCGAGCAGGTGCACGTTGGACCTGGCGACGCGGCTGTGCAGCACGTCGCCGACGATCGCGATCCGCCGGTCCTTGAGCCCGCCGAGCCGCTCGCGCAGCGTGGCAGCGTCGAGCAGCGCCTGTGTGGGGTGCTCGTGGGTGCCGTCGCCCGCGTTCACCACCGACGTGCCGACATCGGCGAGCCAGCCGGCCAGCCGGTGCGCCGCCCCCGAGGCGGGGTGCCGGACGATCACGCAGTCGGCGCCCGCGGCCGAGAGGGTGAGCGCGGTGTCGCGCAGCGACTCCCCCTTGCCTACCGACGAGCCGCCCGCCGAGACGTTCACCACGTCCGCGCTCATCCACTTGCCCGCGATCTCGAACGAAACCCTGGTGCGGGTGGAGTTCTCGTAGAACATCGTGATCACCGTGCGGCCGCGCAGCGTCGGCAGCTTCTTGACCTCCCTCCCGAGCAGGGTGCGCTTGAGCTCGTCGGCGGTGTCGAGGATCGCGGTGGCGGCGTCCTCGGCCAGGCCGTCGGTGGTCAGCAGGTGCTTCATCGGCGTTCCCCCAGCAGCACGGCGTCGCGGTCGTCCACGTCGGACAGCAGGACCGAGACCTCCTCCGAGCGGGAGGTGGGCACGTTCTTGCCCACGTAGTCGGCGCGGATCGGCAGCTCGCGGTGGCCTCGGTCGACCAGCACGGCGAGCTGCACCACCCGGGGCCTGCCGTGGTCCCGCAGCGCGTCGAGCGCGGCCCGGATGGTGCGGCCGGAGAACAGGACGTCGTCGACGAGGACCACGACGCGGTCGTCGATGCCGGTGCCCGGCAGCTGCGTCTGTTCGAGCGGGCGGGTGGGCTTGCGCCGCAGGTCGTCGCGGTAGAGCGTCACGTCGAGGGCGCCGGTGGGCACGTCGACGCCGGAGAACTCGCTGATCCGCGCGCCGAGACGGGTCGCGAGCGGGATGCCGCGAGTCGGGATGCCCAGCAGCACGGGCGGGATCGCGCCCGTCGAATCAAGAGCGGTCTTCTCGATGACCTGATGGGCCATTCGGGCGATGGTGCGCGCGACATCCCCGGCCGAGAGCAGCTCGCGCTCAGCAGCCGGTTCCGTCGCGCCACGTGGGCGTGGCGCCACGGTGGACCTCCTTCCCCGCCTCACTGGACGGGTCCTTAAAGGATGTCGATTCCCCTGGTTAGGCGGGAACCGCACAGACAGTAGCAGGTGAGGCTCGTCATCCGTTCGGGTGGTGCGATCGGGTGCGAGAACCCCCAGCCAGGGATGATCTGCTTGACCTGGTGACGACTACGAGTAACCATTACTCTGAGTATTCGACTCACGAGTTCCCTGTCGGTCATCCGGGCCGATCTCGGGACGAGGAAACGGAGAACCACCAGATGGGCGATTACGCCAAGGCGCTCGGGGCCAAGCTCCGCGGTATCCGCCAGCAACAGGGCTTGTCCCTGCACGGGGTCGAGCAGAAGTCCGGCGGCCGCTGGAAGGCGGTCGTGGTGGGCTCCTACGAGCGTGGCGACCGTGCGGTCACCGTCCAGAAGCTGGCCGAGCTCGCGGACTTCTACGGCGTCCCGGTGGTCGAGTTGCTGCCCGAGGGCCGGGTTCCCTCCGGCGCCGAGCCGGCCACGAAGATCGTGATAAACCTCGAGCGGCTGCAGCAGCTGCCCGCCGAGAAGGTCGGCCCGCTGGCCCGCTACGCGGCGACCATCCAGAGCCAGCGCGGCGACTACAACGGCAAGGTGCTGTCGATCCGCACCGAGGACCTGCGGTCGCTGGCGATCATCTACGACATGACGCCCGGTGAACTCACCGAGCAGCTGATCGACTGGGGCGTGCTGCCGCCCGAGGCCCGCCCTTCCAAGGAAGACTGATCGCCGCCGCGCGGTCGTGAGCGGGAGACCCCTCGCTCACGACCCGGCGGTGACGGGTGCCTAGAGCACCGCCCTGAGGCGGTCGGCGATGTTGCCGATGCGGCCGAGCACACCGTTGACGAAGCGCGGCGAGTCGTCGGTGGACAGTTCCTTGGCCAGCCCCACCGCCTCGTCGATCGCGACCGGGTCCGGCACGTCTGCCGACCAGAGCATCTCGTAGACCCCCATCCGCAGGATCGCGAGGTCCACCGGCGGCATCCGGCTCAGCGTCCAGCCCTGCGCGTGCTCCGCGAGCAGTTCGTCGATGCGCTCGCGCCGCGCCGTCACACCCTCGACCAGCGAGATCGTGTAGTCGCTGATGGGGTCCACGTCCACGGAACCGACGCGGTCGGACAGCAACGTCACCGCGTCGGCCTCCCGCTGCGCGGCCTCGTACAGGAACTCCACCGCGCGGCGGCGGGAGGCGCGGCGCCCGATGGGCGCACGCCGGGAAGGGCTCTCCGAGGTCACCGGGCTTCTCACGCGCGGCCGAGGTAACGGCCGTCTCGGGTGTCGACCTTGACCTTCTCGCCGGTGCTGACGAACAGGGGCACCTGGATCTCGGCGCCGGTCTCCAGCGTCGCCGGCTTCGTGCCACCGGTGGAGCGGTCGCCCTGCAGGCCGGGGTCGGTGTGCTGGATGACCAGCTCGACCGAAGTGGGCAGCTCGACGTACAGCGGCTGACCCTCGTGCATCGCCACCTGCGCCTCGGTGTTCTCGAGCAGGTAGTTGGCGCCGTCGCCGACGGTCTCGCGGGGGACGTTGATCTGGTCGAACGTCTCGCCGTCCATGAAGACGAAGTCGGTGCCGTCGTTGTACAGGTAGGTCATGTTGCGGCGGTCCACCGTCGCGGTGTCGACCTTGGTACCCGCGTTGAACGTCTTGTCCACGACCTTGCCGGACAGCACGTGTTTGAGGGTGGTGCGCACGAAGGCACCGCCCTTGCCGGGCTTGACGTGCTGGAAGTTCACGACCGACCAGAGCTGGCCGTCGAGGTTCAGCACCAGGCCGTTCTTCAGGTCGTTGGTGGTGGCCACGGGTGTGAGTTCTCCCTGTGATTCGGTGGGCCGCGTACTAAACGACCACGAGTTCCTTGCTGGTCAGGGTGAGGAGCTCGGGAGTCCCCTCCCGCACGACGAGCGTGTCCTCGATGCGCACGCCACCCCGGCCGGCGAGATACACGCCCGGCTCGACGGTGACCGCCATACCGGCGGACAGTGTACCGGCGCCGGTCGCGGCGAGACTGGGAGCCTCGTGAATCTGCAGGCCGACGCCATGGCCGAGACCGTGCGAGAACTCCTCGCCCCGGCCCGCCGCGACGATCACGTCCCGTGCCGCGCCGTCCACCGCGGCCACCTCGGCTCCGGGCACCACGGCGGCGCGACCCGCGGCCTGGGCACGCAGCACGAGCTCGTAGAGCTCCCGCTGCCAGTCCGAGGCGGTGCCGAGCACGACGGTGCGCGTCATGTCCGAGTGGTACCCGTCGACGGTCGCCCCGAAATCCAGTTTGACGAAGTCGCCGGCCGCCAACGGCGTGTCGGCAGGCCGGTGGTGCGGAATCGCCGAGTTGGCCCCCGCCGCGACGATCGAGGTGAACGACCGGCCCTCGGAGCCGTGGTCGAGCATGCGGTTCTCCAGGTCGCGCGCCACCTCCCGCTCGGTGCGGCCCGCGCGCAGCCCGCCGTGCTCGATCAGGTCGGCCAGCGCGCGGTCGGCGGCGGCGCACGCCCGGCGCAGCGCCTCGACCTCCGTCTCGTCCTTCACCGCGCGCAGGCGCTCGACCAGGCCCGGCGCCCGGTGCAGCTCTACATCGTCCGCGGCCTCCACGAACACCGCGTGCTGTTCGACGCTGACGTACTGGCTCTCGAAGCCGGTGCGCGCGTAGTCCTTCGCCTTCGCCGCGGCGCGGGCCAGCAGGGTCACGGCGCTCGCCCGGCCGAGGACGCGCTCGAGGTCGGGCACCTCCGCGGCGGCCTGGGTCGTGTAGCGGCCGTCGGTGCAGAACAGGGTCCGGTCGTCGTCATCGGCGTGCACGAGCAGTGCTGCGTTGGAGCCGGTGAAACCCGTGAGGTAGCGGATGTTCAGCAGGTCGGTGACGAGTAAGGCGTCGAGGCCCTGGGGACGGAGCAGGTCACGCAGCGCCTCCCTGCGGGCGGCGCGGATCTCGGTCGCGGTGCGGGAATTCTCGGCCACGGGCCAAGCTTAGGACTCGACCTCACGATACTTGCGGTTACAGTGGGCCGATGCCGTCCTGGGTTGTTCGCGGACTCGGCATGGCCGTGCTGCATGCCGCCGCCACCGTCGCACTCGCGAAGATCGCGGTCTTCCAGCCGACCGAGTCGACCACCGTCACCGCCGTCGTGCTCGCCCTGCTGGTGGGGGCGGCCGCGCTGTGGAGCGCGCTCGACGCGTGGCTCGGCCTGGTCGACGCGGGCCGCACCTGGTTCATCGCCGCGCTCGTCGCCGGGCCGGTCGCCGGCGTGCTCAACGTCGTCGGCCGCGCGGCGTTCGTGGACCAGACCGGGGTCGGCGAGCTCGGTTCCGCGCTGACCGGAGGCGCCGCCTTCACGGCGTTGCTCGTGCTCGTGCCAGCGGGCCTCGGCCTGCTCGTCGGCGGGAAGCTGCACACGACCCGCGAGGACGCCGGCGCCGACTCTGGCCCTGACTCCGACGCCGGGACCGCCGAGGAACCGGCGCCCCGGCCGCGGCCTCAACCGCGCAAGCCCAAGGTCGGCCCCGCCGGGTAGGCCTCCCACTCCGCCCGGCTCACCGGCTCGGCCGGTGAGCCGTTCAGCTCGACGACCTCGGCCGGCGTGACCGGCCACAGCGTGCCGTCCAGCAGGAAACCGGCTCCCAGACCGGGCGCCTCCACCGCCGGCGCCCCCGGCCGCAGCCGCACGTCCACCGGCAGCCGGTCGAGCACGGGCAGCCGCTCGTCCAGCACCACCCCGGCCAGCTGCTCGGCCACCGAGCGCCGGTCGACCCGCACCACCTTGCCGTCGGTAACCAGGTCCATCGTACGCACCGGCGAGGGCATCGCGAAGCCGTCGAGCACGGCCAGCGCACGTTTCGGCTCTGCGCAGGCGTCCAGCCCGTGCAGGTCGAGCCCGTAGTGCCGCAGGTCCGTCGGCGCGTTGGCCCGGCCGATCACGGTCGCGTGGATGACGTCGATGGGCACCCGGCCACACGGGTCGTCGACCGAGACCGGCGCGTGACCGTCGGGCCTGCGCACCAGCCCGGGGCCCTCCTCCCACTCGTCGGGGATCGTCACCGGCTGGTACGGCGTCGCCGTGAACTCCCTGTTCCAGAAGGTGATCGTGGTGCCCTTGTCGGTCTGGTGCGCGATCGCGAAGGCGTCGAGCGCGTCGACCCACATGAGGTCGGCGCTGAAGGCGTCGACGAGGGAGTTGGTGCGCGCGGTCTCGGTGTGCGGCACCTCGGTGAAACCCTGCGGCCCCAGTGCCTGCACGCCCGCGGAGAACGTGGGGTCCTTGGCGCGCAACAGGAACTGGCCCGCGCCGTTCCAGCCCGCGGCACGGCCCGTGGTGTCGGTGAACATCAGGTAGAACCAGCCGTCTAGGTACACCGCGGCAGGCTGACCCGCGCCGTAGGTGTTGTCGCGGTGGGTGTCGTGGGCGGGCCGGACGATCGGATCGGTGCCGGGACGCGTCCAGTTCCTCCCGTCGGTACTGGTCACGAGACCGATCGAGTTGCCGAGCGCGTGGCTGCCCGCCGCGCCGGTGTAGTACATGTAGTACGTGCCGTCGACCCGGATCACGGACGGATCGCACGTGTGCACCCCGTCGAACGCACCGGGGTTGCCGGAGAGCACGGCTTCCGGAATGCCGCCGCCAGGACCGGCGAACGGCCCGTCCGGCGAGCCGGCCTCGGCGTAGAGGATGTCGTCGCCCGGCGGCGCGGCGCTGCCGTACTGGCTGCACCACCACATGCGCGTCTGCCCGCCGTCCGACATCACCGTCGGCCCGTAGTTGTAGACGGCGTCCGCCCCGCCCGCGGCGACCACACCGGGGCTGGCCCGGTACCGGTCAGCCTGCAGCGGCACCTGCTCCTCGGTGGGTACGGGCTGCTCGGGACCAACGCCGATCCCCGGCTCCGCGCCCTCGGCCTGCGGCCGGGCGGTCCCCGCGGTGCACCCCGCGACCAGGGCGGCGCTCACCGTGACGGCGAGTGCCGCACCGGCGACACGTGCTCGACGATGCCGGGAGCGCATGCTGGCGGCGGACCTCCATCCCTCCCCCACGGCCGGAATGCCTCGGCCTGGACCCGCTCAGTCTACGGAACCCCTCACCCGAACGGGTGCAGACCTCGTGGTGTGGCAACGGGTTCCGCCTCGAATCCGTTGATGTTCTGCGGACACGCCGCGTAGCGCCCGGGAGCGTCCGCGCGCGGGTAGGCGTCGGCGAACTGCGGCCGTGGGCCCGCCCCGAGGACCGCCGCCGTCAGCTCGTCGGCCGATCTCGGCGGCCTCCCCCGGCAGCTCTGTGAGCGGCCGGAGGTCGACGAGGCCGATCGATCGCCTCACCGCCGAGCTCGATCACCCAGACCAGTGCACGTGCCCGGCCGCCCCGCGTACCCGAGCCGCCGCTCGATCATCCCCGCGACGCCGCCCCGCGGGAACCTGCTCAGCTCCGGGGCGCGAACAGTGACGCCACCGCGCAGGCGTCCGATTCGGGCAGCCCGCGGCTCCTGAGCCGCGTGGCCCGCGAAACCGGGACCGCGGTCACCCTTCGTTGTCGGCCAGCCAGCGCAGGGCGAGGCGGTAGCCGTCCACCCCGAAACCGGCGAGCACGCCGGTCGCGATGTCGGAGAGCACGCTGTGGTGCCGGAACTCCTCGCGCCGGTGGACGTTGGAGATGTGCAGTTCGATCAGCGGCGCGGCCAGCTGAGCGGCCGCGTCGCGCACGGCGATCGAGTAATGCGTCCAGGCCCCGGCGTTGAGCACCACGGGCACACCGGCGTCGGCCGCCTCGTGCAGCCAGCCGACCATCTCGCCCTCGTGGTCGGTCTGCCGCACCTCGACCTCGAGCCCGAGCTCCTTCCCGGTTTCGACGCACAGCCGCACCAGGTCGTCGTGGGTGGTGGAGCCGTAGACGGACGGCTCGCGCTTGCCGAGCCTGCCGAGGTTGGGCCCGTTGAGCACCAGCACGTTCACAGGAACACGCCCCCGTCCTTGGCCTCGCCGCCCGCGATCACGGAGTAGGCCCCGGCCAGCAGCGCCGGGTCGGGTCCCTCCATGCGGCCCGGCTTGGCGAGCCCGTCGAGCACGACGAACCGCAGCGTGCCCGACCTGTTCTTCTTGTCGGCGCGCATGCCGTCGATGAGCTGCGGCAGCGCGTCGGGGTCGTAGGAGGTCGGCAGCCCGAGCGAGCGCAGCACGGCGGCGTGCCGGTCCGCGGTCGCGTCGTCGAGCCTGCCGGCGAGGCGGGCCAGCTCGGCGGCGAACACGAGCCCCACGCTCACGGCCGCGCCGTGCCGCCACCGGTACCGCTCCCGGCGCTCGATGGCGTGCCCGAGGGTGTGGCCGTAGTTGAGGATCTCGCGCAGATCCGACTCGCGCAGGTCCGCCGACACGACGTCGGCCTTGACCTGGATCGATCGCCGGACCAGCTCACCGAGCACCGGCCCCTGCGTGTCGACGGCCGCGGCCGAGTCCTGCTCGATCAGCTCCAGGATGCGCGGGTCGGCGATGAAGCCCGCCTTGACGACCTCGGCCATCCCCGCCACCAGCTCGTTCGGCGGCAACGTCTCCAGCGTCGCGAGGTCGACGAGCACCGCCGAGGGCTCGTGGAAGACGCCGACGAGGTTCTTGCCCGCCTCGGTGTTGATGCCCGTCTTGCCGCCGACGGCGGCGTCCACCATGCCGAGCAACGTCGTCGGCACGTTCACCAGCCGGACGCCCCGCATCCAGGTGCCCGCGACGAACCCGGCGAGGTCGGTGACCGCGCCGCCGCCCAGTGCGACGACGACACCGCGCCGGTCGAGCCCGATCTGGCCGAGCACGTCCCAGCAGAAGTCCGCGACGCGCAGCGCCTTGCCGTCCTCGGCGTCGGGGATCTCCACGCGGTGGGCGTCGAGCCCGGCACCGGCCAGCTCCTCGCGGACGGCCTCGGCTGTCGTCGTGAGCGTCGGCGGGTGGATGAGCGCCACCTTGGACGCGTCACGCACCGTCTCGGTGAGCTCGGCGAGCAGCCCACGGCCCACCACGACCTCGTACGGCTGGGCGGTCTTGACCTCGATACGGACCGGGTCGGTGGTCATCGTCCTCCTCATCGGGACCCGGTCGGCGGCGCGGTGACCCCGGCCTGCCGGACGCGGGTACGCATTGTCACTCCGCGAACGACTCCTCGGCGCCGTCGCGCCCGGACTCCTCCGCCAGGCCGGCCAGCCGCTCGGCGATCACGGCCGCGACGTCGCGGGGTGCGCGACCGGTCGTGTCGACCTCGATCGTCGCGACCGAACGGTAGATCGGCAGCCGCTTGTCGAGCAGCTCCTTGTACGTCGCGCGCGGGTTCACCCCGGCCAGCAGCGGGCGCGCGGTCGACAGGCCGGTGCGCTGCACGCCCTCGGCCATGCCGACGTACAGGAACACCACGGTGTGCTCACTCAGCCGCTTCCGCGTGATCTCCGACAGCGGCGCCCCTCCGCCGAGCGCGTAGACACCCGAGTGCCGGCCCAGGCCGGCCGCGACGATCTCCTCCTCGATGGCCCTGAACGCGGGCTCACCGTCGTTGGCGAAGATCTCGGCGATGCGGCGGCCCGTCTCGGCCTCGAGGTCGGCGTCCGCGTCGGCGTAGGCCACACCGAGCAGCCCGGCGAGCAGCGGCCCCACCGTACTCTTGCCCGAGCCGGGCGGGCCGACGAGAACAACGGGGCCGCGTGTGGTCATGCTGGTCACGGTAGCCTCCGCGCTCGGACGCCCGCCCTCGGCCTCCGCCGTCGCGTTACCGGTCCCACCACGCCTCGAGCCCGGCCAGGTAGCTCTCGACGTTGCGCTTGGACTCGGCCAGCGAGTCGCCGCCGAACTTCTCCAGCGCCGCGTCGGCCAGGATCAGCGCCACGACCGACTCCAGGACCACACCCGCCCTCGGCACCGCGCACACGTCGGAGCGCTGGTGGATCGCCACGGCCGGCTCGCCGGTCTCCACGTCGACGGTGGAGAGCGCGCGCGGCACGGTCGAGATCGGCTTCATCGCGATCCGGACCCGCAGCGGCTCGCCGTTGGTGATACCGCCCTCCAGGCCGCCGGCACGGTTCGAGCGCCGCGTGACGCCCTTCGGCCCCTTGCCCCTGTCGATCTCGTCGTGGGCCCTGCTGCCCCAGCGCCGCGCCGTCGTGAACCCGTCGCCGACCTCTACGCCCTTCATCGCCTGCACGCCCATCAGCGCGCCGGCCAGCCGGGCGTCCAGCCTCCGGTCCCAGTGGACGTGGGAGCCCAGGCCCGGCGGCAGTCCGTACGCGATCACCTCGATCACACCACCGACCGTGTCACCGGCCTGCCGGACGGCGTCCACCTCGGCGACCATCGCCTGCGTGGCCTCATCGCCGAAGGCTCGGACGGGGCTCTCGTCGATCGCGGCGAGGTCACCCGGCTCCGGCAGCGGCCCCTCGGGAGCCTCGGCGGCACCGATGGACACGACGTGGCTGACGATCTCGACATCCAGCAGCTGCCGCAGGAACAGCCGCGCCACCGTGCCCAGCGCGGTGCGCGACGCGGTCTCCCGCGCGCTGGCCCGCTCGAGCACCGGACGTGCCTCGTCGAAGCCGTACTTCTGCATCCCGGGCAGGTCAGCGTGACCGGGCCGGGGCCGCGTCAGCGGCTCGTTGCGCGCCAGGCCCTCCAGCTCGGCGGGGTCGACGGGATCGGCCGCCATGACCTTCTCCCACTTCGGCCACTCGGCGTTCTCGATCTGGACCGCGATCGGGCCGCCCTGGGTACGACCGTGCCTGACGCCTCCGACGAACTCGATCCGGTCGGTCTCGAAGCCCATGCGGGGGCTCCGGCCGAAGCCGAGTCGCCGACGGGCGAGCTGCTCGCTCAGGTCGGCGGTCGTGACCTCGACTCCGGCGACCATGCCCTCGAGGATGGCGGCCAGAGCGGGCCCATGGGACTCACCTGCGGTTATCCAGCGCAACACGTACCGAATCCTGTCACGAGGCGCCGATCTTGCTTCAGCTGCCCACAGTCACCTCCGCTCCCGCCTCCAGCCCGGCGCCCGGGAACAGCGTGACCAGGCACGTGACGGCCAGCAGGCCAGGCCCGTGCGGGACTCCTCCGCGCCACCGGCGCACGCGGAGCAGGGCCGCCGCTCCGGCCAGCACCAGCGTGGCCACCGCCGCCGCGCAGGCGGCGACCACGAGTGCCGGCCAGCCCGTCGCGCCGAGCGCGCCACCGAGGCTGCCCGACAACTTCACGTCGCCCGCTCCGAGCGCGGCCGGCGCGACGGCGTGTACCAGGGCGTGGACTCCCGCGAACAGCACGGCGGCCGATGCCGCCCTGACCGCGAGCGCGCCTTCGGGCCCCGCCGCCGCCGCGACGCAGACCGCGGCGCCCACCAAGGGATACGCGGGCACCGTGAGTGCGTCGGGAAGGCGCCGGTGACGGAGATCGGTGAGCGCGAGCGGGACGGCCAGCGCGGTGACGACGAGCGGCACGGGCAGCCACCAACCGGGCATGCCGTCCGCCGACCACCGCCAGGCCACCACGGCCCACAGCGACGCCGTGCCGCCCGCGCACCACCAGACCGGCACGGCGGCAGGGCGCCGCGTTCGGCCCAGCACCCTGCTCGCGGCCCAGCCGATGACGAGGCCGGCGACGGCGAAGATCAGTCCCCAGTACACGCCTTCCAGAGTCGTGGCCGGGACACCGGAGGGCAAGGAGTAACCGGAGTGAAGACTCCGTTCGCGCGCGGGTGCGGCCGATCTCACCCGTTCGCCGTAGCCACACGGGGCCTCCCACGGGGGCCTCCCCGGGCATGCCGCGCGGTCCCGGGCGCACAACTCGCGGGCCGAGCGGGCAACTCGCTGCCGAGCGGGCAACTCGCGGGCTGGAGCGGGCAACTCGCGGACTGGAGCGGGCCACTCGCGGTCCCGAGCGGGCAACTCGCGCGCTGGAGCGGGCAACTCGCGGTCCTGAGCGGGGGACTCGCGGGCTGGAGCGGGGGACTCGCGCAGCGTCAGCCGGAGACCGGGAGGCGGAGGAGGGCAGGGCCGTCCGGGAGACGGATCTCCAGTGCGTCGATGTCGGCACGCCGGAGCGGGGTACCGATCGACAGCTCGGCGGTGTCCTCGGGCACCGCGTACCAGCTCGCCAGCTGGCGCACGGTGCCGTCGGCCCGCACGGCGACCAGGATGTAGTCACCTCCCCTGCCACCGCGGTAGCTGCACGACATGTCCACTCGCGTGCCCCAGTCCGCCTCGGTCAGGTTGACGCTCGCCTGCACGGGGTAGGAGCCGAGCACGATCATCTCCTCCCGGGGCGGCTGCCCGCCGGGCAGCACGAGCGCGAGCACCAGCGCCGCGCACGCCGCCACCGCCGCGCCCACGGCCGCGAGCGTCGTCAGCACCCGGCGCCGCCGCTGCCGCCGCACCGTCACCAGCAGGGCAGGCAGGAGATCGGGCGGTGGCGGTTCCGGGTTCAGGTGGGCCACCACGTCGGCCTGGGCGAGCAGGCCGGGCAGCCCGGCCAGCTCCCGCACCGAACGCGCGCACGAGTCGCAGTGCGGGAGGTGCTGCTCGAACGCGGCACGGTCCTCGGGCGCGAGCGCCCCGAGCACGTACGCGGCATCGAACGCCGCGAACGCATCGGCTCGCGTGCCGAACGCGTCGTTCACCGGGTCACCCCCTTCTCCTCGAGCACCAGCCGGAGCGCGCGCAGGGCGTAGTGCGTCCGCGACTTGACCGTTCCCTCCGCGATTCCCAGCTGAGCCGCCGCATCGGCGACGGACATCCCCTGGAAGAAGCACAGCAGGAGCACCTCGCGATGCCGAGGAGACAGCTCGCCGAGCGCGTCGGCCACGAGCCAGCCCTGCACCGCGCGCTCGGTGTCGTCCGGCACCGGGAACTCAGGCACCGGGTCCGTCGCGACCTCGGAACGGCTCGTGGCCGAGCGCCAGTCGTCGATCGCGATCCGCCTGGCCACCGTGAACAGCCAGGCCCTCGCCGAGCGCTGAGACTGGTCCAGCACCGTGGGATGGCGCCACGCCCGCAGCAGGGTCTCCTGCACGACGTCCTCGGCACGGCCACGGTCCCCGCTCGTCAGGCGCAGGGCGTACGACCACAGTGCGGCCGCGTGCTCGTCGTGCAACGCCCGCATCAACTGGGGCTCGGCCTCATCGCTCACACCCGCCCGCTCTCCCTCGCGGTCGCCGTGGTCCTCCGGGGCACCAGCAGCGCGAGGCCGAACACCACGCACGCGACCTCGGTGACGACGCCCCACACCTCCTCCTGGGTGGCGAACTGCTCCTGCACCCCGAAGAAGCCGACCGTCAGCGACAGCACGTAGGCCCCGAGCGTCGCGAGCCCGAAACCGACCGCCGCCAGCGCGGGCAGCCAATGCCGCCACAGCAGCACGGCGATCGCGATCACGACCCCGGCGATGACGTTGACCAGGAAGAGCGGGCCGACGACGTCCGTGTTGCGGGCCCAGTCGAGCCAGACGACCCAGTGCACCCATGCCGAACCGAGCAAACCGAGCGCCACCAGCACCCGCAGAATCCAGCCGACCATCGCTCCACTCCCAAGCCCGCTCCGCCGATCAGTGACGACCTCTCTGTCAGTGACACGGGGCAGCGCCCGTTCCGGTTCGACGTCGCGCTGGATTGAACCGAACCGGCGGCGGCCTCGTGTCCAGAAGCATGACTGCCCAATCTCACACCCGCCGCACCGTTCTGACCACCGGTGCCGCCGTAGCCGGAGCAGCCGCCGGAACCGTCGTGCTCGCCGCGTGTGGTGACGGAGAAACCGAAAGCCCGCCCACCGAAGGAGGACAGCCGTCGAGCGCGGCCCCCGCGGGCCAGCGGGTCGCCGCCCTCAACGACGTGCCCGTCGGCGGCGCCACCACCGTGAAGACGCCTGACGGTCAGGACGCGATCATCTCGCGACGCAGCCAGAACGAGGTCGCCGGTTTCAGCGCCGTGTGCACCCACCAGGGCTGCGCGGTCGCGCCGGAGGGCGCCGAGCTGGTGTGCCCGTGCCACGGTTCGCGGTTCGACGCGTTCACGGGCGAGGTCAAGAACGGACCGGCGAGCGAACCGCTGCCCGCCGTCAAGGTCGCCATCGAGCGGGACCAGATCGTGACCGCGTGAGCGCGGTCGCCCAGTGGCGGGGATGCCTGAGGGGGTGGGGCATCCCCGTCTCCCGTCGGCGCCTCAGCCCGCCCAGGTGAAAATCGCGTCGCCCGCGGCCACCGCCGAGCCGAGCCGCAGCCCGGCGAGCGCGCTCTCCTGAGCGTCGAGCGCGATGACGGGCACGATCGGCGAGTAGCCCGCCGCCGCCACGGCGTCGGGGTCCCAGCCCACCACTGGCTGTCCCGCGCGCACCTGCTCGCCCTTCACGACGTGCAGGGTGAACCCCTCGCCCTTCTGCTTGACCGTGTCGATGCCGAGGTGCACGAGCACGGCCCGGCCGTCCTCGCCCGCGACGACGAACGCGTGCGGATGCAGTGTCACCACCGTGCCGTCGAGGGGGGCCACCGCGTCGGCCCGCCCTCCGTCCGGCCGCACCGCGAGGCCGGGACCCACCATGGCCTGCGCGAACACCGGGTCCGGCACCTCGGTCAGCGCCACGGTCGTGCCCGCGACCGGGCTCTGCACGGCCAGGCTCACATCAGGTCCTCGATGTCGCTGGCGATGGTGTCGGCCTCGGGGCCGACGATCACCTGCACGACGTCGCCGACCTTCACCACGCCGTGCGCGCCCGCCTGCTTCAGCGCGGGCTCGTCGACGAGCGAGCCGTCTTCCAGCTCGCAGCGCAGCCGCGTGATGCATCCTTCGATCTCGATGATGTTGTCCGCGCCGCCGAGCGCCGCGAGGATCTTCGCCGGCCTGTCGTCCGCCATGGCGGTCTCCCTGGATCTGTTCGGTTACGGAGCACGAACCCGTAACGGTGGTTGACACCCGGTCGGGTAACGGAGCATTCTGCCCCATCAACAAATGGTCTAGACCGGAACGTACCAATCTTCGCCCGTCGACGCGAGCACCGGAGGTGCCGATGGACTCGATGACCGGCGCCTCGCCCGACCGCGTCGTCGACGGCCCGACCCCCAAACACACGCAGCTGCGCGAAATACTGCGCCGGATGGTGGAACGCGAGCTGCCACCCGGCTCAGCCATCCCGTCGGAGCGCGAGCTCGCGGAACGCTACGACGTGTCCCGGCTGACCGTGCGCACGGCGATCGGCAAGCTCGTGGACGAGGGCCTGCTGTCCCGGGTGCGGGGCAAGGGCACGTTCACCGCGGCCGGGCGTATGGAGCTGCAGCTCTACCTGATGTCGTTCACGGCGGACATGCGGCGCCGCGGCCTGGTCCCGACGACCAGGAGCCTCGGCGCCGCCAGTGAGATCCCGCCCCCGTCGACGGCCGCCGCACTCGGCCTCGCCGGGAACGAGGAGGCGCTGGGGATCCGGCGGCTGCGGCTGGCCGACGGGGTGCCGCTGGCCGTCGAGCGCGGCTGGTACCACCCACGTGCCGTGCCGGGGCTGCTCGGCCTCGACCTCACCGGTTCGCTGTACGCGCAGCTCGCCGAGCACTACGACATCCGCTTCGACCATGCCTGGCAGACCGTCTGGGCGGAGTCGGCGGACCGGGAGACCGCGCGGCTGCTCGGCATCCGCACGGCGGGCCCGCTACTGGTCTTCCGCCGGATCTCGAGCATGCGCGGGAAGCCGGTGGAGGACATGACGTCCTGGTACCGGGGAGATCAGTACCAGGTGACCATGAAACTGGACCGGAACTCCCCGGATTCCGGCCCCCTTCCGGAACATGGAGGACGCTCATGAGCGCCACCCCCTCTGCGGAGACGAAGGGCAAGGGCAGGCGGCTGGCGGGACTGCAACGCTTCGGGCGCAGCCTCATGCTGCCCATTGCCACCCTTCCCGCGGCAGGTCTGCTGTCGCGGCTGGGCCAGGACGACATGCTCGGCAGATGGTCGGCCACCGAGGACATCGCGAAGGTGCTCGCCGCGGCGGGCGGTGGGCTGTTCGACTGGCTGCCGCTGCTGTTCGCGGTGGGCATCGCCGTTGGCTTCGCGCGCAAGGGGGACGGTTCGACGGGTGTGGCCGCGGTCGTCGGCTTCGTCGTCTTCAGCAAGGTCGTGCAGGTGTTCGCGCCGATCAACGAGCTCGAAGGGTTCTCGGAGGGCTGGTACCTGCAGCCCATCCGCTGGCCGTACAGCGTGCTCTCCGGCGTGATCGTCGGTCTCGTGACCGCCGTGCTGTGGCAGCGGTTCTACCGCATCAAGCTCCCGCCATACCTGGCCTTCTTCGGCGGCAGGCGATTCGTGCCGATCATCAACTCTTTCGTGCTGCTCGTGCTCGGCGTGGCCTTCGGGCTGATCTTCCCCGCCATCGACGCCGGCATGCAGAACCTCGGCGAGGCCGTGACCGGTGACGCCGTGATCGGCGGCGGCATCTACGGGTTCCTGAACCGGTTGCTCATCCCGGTCGGCCTGCACCAGCTGATCAACGTGCCCGTCTGGCTGATCTTCGACGGCGGCGACATCAACAACTTCTTCGCGGGCGACCCCAACGCGGGCGCGTTCATGACCGGCTTCTTCCCGATCTTCATGTTCGCCCTGCCCGCCGCGGCGCTGGCCATCTGGCAGACCGCCCGCCCGAGCCAGAAGAAGATCGTCGGCGGGATCATGCTCTCCGCCGCGCTCACGTCGTTCCTCACCGGTGTCACCGAGCCCATCGAGTTCGCGTTCATGTTCGTGGCCTGGCCGCTGTACCTGATCCACGCGGTGCTCACGGGCCTGTCGCTGGCGCTGGTCAACGCGCTGGACATCCACCTCGGCTTCTCGTTCTCCGCCGGTGGCATCGACTTCCTGCTCAACGCGGGGGCGCCCGCCGCGAGCGGTGCGCTGTGGCTGATCCCGATCGGCCTGGTGTACGCGGTGATCTACTACCTGCTCTTCAGGTGGGTCATCACGAAGTGGAACCTGCGCACGCCGGGCCGCGAGGAGGACGAGGAGAGCGCGGCGGCATCCGAGGGCGCGCCCGAAGCCACCGAGAAGTCCGAACCCGCCGACAAGTCGGCCCGGTCCTGACGGGAGCGCGAAACATGCCGCAACAACGGGTCACGGTGGCGAGCAAGGTGGGCCTGCACGCGAGGCCCGCGGCCCTCGTCGCGAAGGCCGCCGCCGCGCAGCCGGTCACGGTGACGATCGCCAAGGACGGCGGGGAGCCGGTGCCCGCGGGCAGCGTGCTGAACCTGATGACGCTCGGCGCGGCGTTCGGGGACGAGGTGGTGATCGCCGCCGACGGCACCGGTGCCGAGGAGGCCGTCACCGCGATCGCCGAGCTGGTGGCGACCGACCTCGACGCCTGAACCACTCCTGAGCGGGCCCCCTCCGGTCGCCGAGGGGGCCCGCCGCACGCATGGGACACCGCCACGCCGGGTACCCGGGACACATGGAACGACGGGAAAGGCAGCGGCCTCGCACCCGCGAGGAGTACGCGCGGGGCCTGCCCGACTACCACGACCCGACCGGTGGCTTCGGCGGTGCGGCACCCGCCTACAGCGCGTTGACCCTGCGGATCGTCCTCGCCGCGGTCACGGTGGTGCTGTGCGCGGGCGCGGCGGTGCTCTTCGCGGTCAACGGGATCGTGTGGGCCACCGTGCTGTTGTGCGTGCTCGCCGTGGGCATGGCCGTCGACCTCGGCTGGGTGATCCACCGCAAGCGACGCGGGGAACCCGGCTGAACCAGGCGGGTCAGCACATCGAGGAGGGCCGGACGAGCTGATGCGACAACCAGCCACCACGAGCCAGACGTACACCGACCGCCGGGACGCGGGCCGCAGGCTGGCCGGGCTGCTGAGCGAGCGCGACTGGGTGGAGCCCGTCGTGCTCGGCCTCGCCAGGGGCGGCGTGCCCGTCGCGGCGGAGGTCGCCGCCGAGCTGGACGCACCCCTCGGCGTCGCCGTCGCCAGGAAGATCGGCGCTCCGGAACATCCCGAGTTCGGCATCGGTGCCGTCACGGCACACGGGCCCGCGACCTTCGACGACCGCAGTGTGCGGGCGCTCGGGCTCGGCCCCGGCGACCTCGAGGAGGCCTGCGAGCGCGAGCGGGCCGAGGCACAGCGCAGGGTCGACCTCTACCTGCAGGGCCGGGAACCCGAGCGGGCCGAGGGCCGCGACGTCCTGCTGATCGACGACGGCCTGGCCACGGGCGTCACCGCGACGGCGGCGCTGCGGGCGTTGCGGGCCGACGGTCCGCGCAGGCTGATACTGGCCACGCCCGTGTGCGCGGCGGAGGCGGCCGAGGGGCTGCGCGCGGAGGCCGACGAGGTGGTGTGCGCGCTGCGGCCGGAGGGTTTCCGCGCGGTGGGCCAGTGGTACGACGACTTCGGCCAGACCACCGACGACGAGGTCCTCGACCTGCTGGCGAAGGGGGCGTGAGCGATGACCGTGCCCTTCGCCGTCGAGACCGAGGACGCGGCTCTGCCCGGCGATCTCACGATGCCCGCCGACGCGATCGGGGTGGTCGCGTTCGCGCACGGCTCGGGCAGCTCCCGGCACAGCCCGCGCAACGTGGCCGTGGCCAGGACGCTGCAGGACCAGCGGCTCGGCACACTGCTGTTCGACCTGCTCAGCCCCGACGAGGAACGCGCCGACGCCGCCACGGCCGAGTTGCGCTTCGACGTCGAGCTGCTCGCCGGACGCCTGGTAGACGCCGTCGACCGGCTGACAGAGGACGACCGCACGCACGGACTGCCGATCGGCCTCTTCGGCGCGAGCACCGGCGCCGCGGCCGCGCTGGTCGCGGCGGCGAGGCGCCGGGAGCACGTGCGCGCGGTGGTGTCGAGAGGCGGCAGGCCCGACCTGGCGGGCGACGCGCTCGGCGAGGTCGACTGCCCCGTGCTGCTCGTGATCGGCGAGCGGGACGAGCAGGTACGCAGGCTCAACGAGCAGGCCGCACAGAACCTGCGGGCGCCATACGAGATCGAGATCGTGCCGGGCGCGACCCACCTGTTCGAGGAGTCCGGCGCGCTGGAGCACGTGGCCGAGCAGGCCGGGGCCTGGTTCGGGAGGCACCTCGCACGTTCGTAGGCTGGGGGCCATGGACAGTGTGCGGTTGATCGAGCGATGGCCGGTGGACAACGTGGCGACGGCGGTAGTGCGCGCCGACGGCAGCGTGCTGGGCAGCCACGGCGACACCGGGCGGGTCTTCCCGCTCGCGTCGGTCACCAAGCTGTTCACCGCCTACACGACGCTGATCGCGATCGAGGAGGGCGTGGTCGAGCTGGACACGCCCGCGGGTCCCGAGGGCGCCACGGTCAGGCACCTGCTCGCGCACACGGCCGGCCTCGGCTTCAACGAGCACAAGGTCTACGCGCCTCCCGGGCAGCGCAGGATGTACTCCAGTGCGGGCTTCGAGCAGCTCGCCGACGCGCTCACCGAGCACTCGGGCATCCCGTTCGCGGCCTACCAGGACGAGGCGCTGTTCCAGCCGCTGCGGATGAACAGCACGAAGTTGAACGGCTCGCCGGGAGCCGACGCGGAGTCCACTGTGGATGACCTCGTGCTGTTCGCCGCCGAGCTACAGCAGCCGAAGCTGCTGGCGCCCACCACGCTCGCGCGGGCGACCGAGGTGGCCTTTCCCGGGCTCACCGGCGTGCTGCCCGGGTTCGGCCACCAGAAGCCCAACGACTGGGGCCTCGGCTTCGAGATCCGCGACCACAAGAGCCCACACTGGACGGGCAGCCTCAGCTCCCCGCGCACGTTCGGCCACTTCGGACAGTCCGGAACGTTCCTGTGGATCGACCCGGACGCCGGCGTGGCATGCGTGGCGCTGACCGACCGCGACTTCGGGCCGTGGGCCGCCGAGGCCTGGCCCGCCTACACCGACGCCGTGCTCAGGGAACTGGCATGACGCGGATGGGCTCGCCCGCCTGATAGGCGGCGATGTCCTCCACGGCGTCGCGGTAGAACACCTCGTACACCTCACGTGTCACGTACCCGATGTGCGGCGTGAGGACGGTGTTGGGCAGCGACCGCAGCGGGTGGTCGGCAGGCAACGGCTCCTGGTCGAACACGTCGAGCGCGGCGCCCCCGATCCGCCGCTCCCGCAGTGCCTCCACCAGCGCGCCCTCGTCGACGATCGGCCCGCGTGAGGTGTTCACGAGCCATGCGTCCGGCTTCATCAGGGCAAGCTCACCGGCGCCGACGAGACCCCGCGAGCGGCCGCTCAGCACGAGGTGGACGGTCACGATGTCCGACTCGCGCAGC
The DNA here is from genome assembly GCF_003311655.1 of Prauserella sp. PE36. Taxonomy (NCBI): domain Bacteria; kingdom Bacillati; phylum Actinomycetota; class Actinomycetes; order Pseudonocardiales; family Pseudonocardiaceae; genus Prauserella; species Prauserella sp. PE36. Next base: position 30,136 of record NZ_QEQT01000085.1, read on the forward strand.
AGGTCCTCCTTCGACACCGCCGTCACGTCGTGCTCGGCGGCCTTCTCGGGCGTGAGGTTCTGGCTCCACGCGATCGTGCGCATGCCGAACGCCTGCCCGACGCGGGCAACCTTCGCACCGAGCCTGCCGAGCCCGAGCAGGCCCAGCGTGCGGCCGTGCAGCCCCGTGCCGACCCCGACCTGCCAGCCGCCCTCGCGCACCGACCGCTCCTCGACGGGCAGCCCGCGCACCGCCGCGAGGATCAGCGCCCACGTCAGCTCCGCGGCCGGGTGCGGCAGGTACCCGGTGTGGCTGACCACGATCCCCCGCTCGGTCGCCGTCTTGATGTCGATCGAGGGGTTGCGCGGGCCGCCGGCGCTGACGATCAGGCGCAGGTCCGGCAGCCGCTCCAGCAGCTCGGCGGGGAACGGGGTGCGCTCGCGCATGGCGACCACCACCTCGAACCCCGCGAGCCTGCGCGCGAGCTCGTCCCGGTCCCGGATGTGCTCGGTGAACACCTCGATCTCGGCATCGAGCGAAGCCCAGTCCGCGAGGCCGAGCGCGACGTTCTGGTAGTCGTCGAGGATCGCGATCTTCATGGGCGTCACGCTAGGGCACAGCCACCTCGACGTGCACCAGGTGGTGGTCGGAGGCGTCGTTCAGTCGCGCCAGCTCCGAGCCCGGCACCGGCCAGAACACGCCGTCACTCAACGGAAGCAGGCCCCGCGATGGCAGCACGTAGTCCACGCGCAGGTTGCCCGGCGCCTCGTCGTTGAAGTCGGCCGTGTCGAGCCACGGCCTGCCCTCGTGTCCGGTGTTGGCGCCGCCCTGCTGCTCGGCCGCCACGGCCGCGCCCAGGCTGGCCGGCTTGGTGTCCTGGACGCGGGGCGCGTCGAGCAGCTGCCGGGCGGCGCTCGCGACGCTGTCGCCGTCGAACGGGTCGGCGTTGTAGTCGCCCGCGATCACGAACCGCTCGCCCTCGCGCAGCCCACCGCGTCCGCCCGCGTCGTCGTAGATGTACCCGCCCTTGCCGGGGGTGACGTAGTCGGCCCAGAACCGGATCTCGTCGTGGTTGCGGGTGCCGTTGCGGTCCTCGGGGCCGTCGAAGGTGGGCGGCGTCGGGTGCGCGACGAGGAAGTGCACGGTGCGCTTGCCCACGCGCACCGGAACGTCCCAGTGCGACTTCGACGACAGGCGCAGCACGTCCAGCGCCTCTGGCGAGTACCAGTCGGCGGGCTCCGGCGTGGCCGGGTCGTCGGGCAGCAGGGCGCCAGGCATGTCCTGCCAGCGGAAATGCTGGAACGTGCGGACCTTCGCGGTGTCGATGGGGTACTTCGAGAGCACGAGCATCCCGTACTGGCCCTCGAACACGCCGAAGCCGTGCGCGTCGTTGCCGCCGCCGACGGTGCCGTCGCGGTCGAGGTCGAAACCGGTGGGCACCCCGGTGTTGACGGGCGCGGTGTAGGCGTACGGGTAGTCGATCGGCCGCGCGCCGTTCTGCCCGACCTCCAGGTAGTTGTCGCGGAACGCGTCGGCGGCCGCGTTGCCCGGTACGTAGTCGAACTCGTTGACCAGCAACACGTCCGGCCTGCTCCGCTGGATCACCTCGGCGACCTCACGCGCCTGCGGGTTGTCCGGTGTGGACAGATCCGCGAGCAGGGCGCCCTCGGAGCCGCGGTTGAGCGAGGCGTTGAACGTCGCGAACTCGGCGCTCGCGCCGGGCCGGGGCGTGGCCGAGGCGGGCGCGGCGGTAACGGCCAGCACCACGACGGCGAGAACGGGCAACCACCCGCGAGATGTGCGCACTTGTGTCTACCTCCCAGTCGCGCTCACCCTACGGGCACAAGGTGAACGGCGGGGAGCGACTTTCGGACGATCAGTCCAGCGGCAGCGGCAGAATGCCGCCCGTCGCCTCACGCAGGGCGTCCCGCATCGCGGTCTTCGGCGCCGCCTGCCCCGTGAACTGCTCCACCTGGCCGAAAGCCTGGTGCAGCAACATGTCCAGCCCGGTCGCGACCCGGCCGCCGCGCGCGGCGACGGCCTCGGCGAGCGGCGTCGGCCACGGGTGGTAGATCACGTCCAGCACGCAACCGACGGCGGCCAGCTCCGCCAGGTGCGGGGCGACCGCGTCGGGCGGCACCGTGTTGACGAGCACGTCGGTGTCGCCGGTGACGGCGGCGAAGTCCACGTCGGACCAGCGCAGCACCTCCACGGCCAGTCCGGCGCGCTTCGCGGCCGCCGCCGACTCCTCGGCCCGCGCGGGCTCCCGGACGACGAGCCGCACCAGCTCCAGGCCGAGCGCGGCGAAGCCCGCGACGGCCGCCGCGGCGGTGCCTCCCGCGCCGAGCACCATCGCCGTCCGGCCCTCGGTGTAGCCACCCGCGGCGCGCAGTGCACCCACGACGCCGTCCACGTCGGTGCAGTCGGCGCGCCAGCCACCCGAGGGCAGGTGCACGAGCGTGTTCGCGGCTCCCACGGCGGTGGCCCTCGGCGTGGCCTCGGTGGCGAGGTCCAGCGCCGCGCGCTTGCCCGGCATCGTCACCGACAGCCCCGCCCACTCGGGACCGAGGCCGGACACGAGACCGGGCAGGCTCTCGGCGTCGGCCTCGATCCGCTCGTAGGTCCAGTCCGGCAGGCCGAGGGCGGCGTACGCGGCACCGTGCAGCACCGGCGAGAGCGAATGCTCCACCGGTTTGCCGAGTACCGCCGCGCGGCGGGGACTAGAAGACACCACGGGCGATCGCGTCGTCGCGGTTGCGCAGGTGCTCCTGGTAGTCGACCGAGAAGCACGAGAGCCCGTTGGTCTCGCACTTCACGAAGTACAGCCAGGGCCCCTCGGGGGGCTCCTCCGCCGCGGTGATGGCCTCCAGGCTCGGCGCGGCGATCGGTGTCGGCGGCAGGCCGCGGTTGCGGTAGGTGTTGTACGCACCCGCCCGCGCCCGGTCCGCGTCGTTGGTGCGCACCTCGGGCTGGTGGAGCACGTAGTTGATGGTCGAGTCGAGCTCGAGCCGCATGTCCTCCGCGAGCCGGTTGTGCAGGACCCTGGATACCTTCCCGAAGTCGTTCGCCACGGCCTCGCGCTCGATCAGCGACGCGATGATGAGGATCTGGTACGGGCTGTAGCCGGTCCGCCCGGCCGCGTCGGGCAGCCCGGCGGCCTGCATCCGCAGCGTCGAGGTCTTGAGCACCTCGCCGAGCAGCGTCGCCGCGTCCCAGCCCGGCTTCACGTCGTACACACCCGGGGCGATCATGCCCTCGAGCTTGCGGCCCGGCTCGGCCCTCGCGGCGTCGGCGGCGGCCCATTCGGGCACGCCCAGCTGCGCGAGGTCGGTGGTGTCGGCAACGCGCCGCAGCTCCTCCACCGGGATGCACGTGCTCTCGCCGTTGAGGTCCGCGCAGGAGGCCTGCGACAGCAGCGAGAACACGCCGGGGGTGACGGAGCCGTCGGGCTGCTGGATGTCGTCGAGCTGGGTGCCTGCCCGCAGCTGCAGCTCACCGACCCTGGCATCCGGCGCCACGAGGCCGCTCACCGCGCTCGCGCCCGACATCTTCGTCTTGAGCACGTAGTAGCCGGGCTGCACGCCCAGCACGCGCTCGTCGTCCGCGCTCGCGTCGACGAACGCCTCGGCGCTCGCGACCACGTCGAGCTCGTTGAGCTTCGTGGCGATGGCGCGCGTCGAGTCGCCTTCCTCGACATGCAGGAGCACGTCGTTCTCGCCGGTGCCCTCGTAGTCCTCGAAGCCGAAGCCGAGCAGCTCACGCGCCCCGTAGTAGGCACCCCCGGCGAGCAGGACGATCACCGTGAGCGCGGCGAGCCAGCCCAGAAACCGCTTGCGGCGCTTGCGCGGCGCCCTCGGCTCCGGCCGGTCCTCACGCTCGTCCTCGAAGTACTCGGGGACGGCCCGCTCGTCGTCCCCGTCGCCGTACTCGTCGTGGATGTCCTCGTCGAGCAGGTCGTCGTAGTCGCCGTACTCGTCGTAGTCGCGGTAGTCCCGGTCGCCGAAGTCGAGGCCGAGCACCTCGGTGGGGTTCTCGTCCGGCGGCACGCCCTCGTTGGGCGAGCGCCTGCGGCGGGCGGGCGGCCGGGGCCTGCGCTCGGGCACCGCGCCCCTCGGCTCCCCGGGACGCGGCGCGGGGCCTGGCTCGGGTGCGGCGTGCCGCGCCCGTCGGGCGGGCGGGCGCCTCGGCACCGGCGGGTCGGAGGGCAGCGGGCGCTGGGGCGGCTCCGCCGCGGCCTGGCGCGGGGGCCGGGGCGGGCGCTCCGCCTGCGGGGACCGCTGGGCCGGGCGGAGGCGGCGCCTGCCGCCGGGACCGTCGTCGGGGGTGCTCATGCCGGACCGGCCTCCCTCGCGATCGCCGCGCCGCGCGCGTCGAGCCAGCCCTGCAGGATCTCGACGGCGGCGGCCTGGTCCACCACGGCCCGCTGCTTACGGCCCTTGACGCCGCGCTGGGACAGCATGCGGCTGGCGCTCACCGTGGTGAGCCGCTCGTCCGCGAGCCGCACCGCCACGGGGGCCACCCGCTCGGCGAGCCTGCGGGCGTAGTCCGCGGCGGTCTCGGCCGCCGCGCCGTGGCGGTCGGCCAGTGTCCTCGGCAGTCCCACGATCACCTCGACCACCTCGTGTTCGGCGACAAGCCGCGCCAGCTCGTCGAGATCGGTGTCGTCGTCCGCATCACGCGACAGGGTAGCGAGCGGGCTCGCCAGGATGGGCGCGGGATCGCTGAGGGCCACGCCCACCCGCACGGACCCGACATCGACGGCAAGCCTGCGGCCGGCCCCGGGATCCTGCTCCCCGGGCCGGTCCGGACGGATGTCGCTCACCCCGAGGCGAGGGCACCGCGCAGCGCCGCGATGGCCTGGTCGATGCCCGCGGGGTTCGTGCCGCCGCCCTGTGCCATGTCCGGCTTGCCGCCGCCGCGACCGCCGACCGCCTCGGCGAACGCGGGCACCAGCTTGCCCGCCGCGAGCCCCTTGTCTCGCGCCGCAGCGGTGGTGGCGACGACGAAGCTCACCTTGCCGTCGGCGGGGGCGAACAGCGCCACCACGCCGGGCCGCGAGCCCAGCCGGTTGCGGACCTCACCCGCGAGCGCGCGCACGCCACCCGCGTCGACGCCCTCGGCGAGCTGCTCCGCGACCAGGGAGACACCGCCCACGTCCTGCGCCTTCTCCGCCAGCGACCCCGCCGAGCCGAGCACCTGCCGCGTGCGAAGCTGCTCGATCTCCTTCTCGGCGTTGCGCAGCCGCGAGAGCACGTCCTCGATGCGGGAGGGCAGCTGGTCGGTCGGTACCTTCAGCGTTCCGGCCAGTTGTGAGACGAGCAGCTGCTCCTTGCGCACGTGCCTCAGCGCGTCGGTGCCCACGAGCGCCTCGACGCGGTGCACTCCAGAGCCGATCGACGCGTCGCTGACGAGCTTGACGAGGCCGAGCTGGCCGATGCGGCCGACGTGCGTGCCACCGCAGAGCTCACGCGAGTAGTCGCCCATGTCGACCACGCGCACGTCGTTGCCGTACTTCTCGCCGAACAGGGCGACCGCCCCGAGCTCGAGCGCCTTGTCCTTCGTGGTGACGTAGGACTGCACCTCGACATCGGTCTGGAGGTAGTCGTTGACCTCCTCCTCGACCTCGGTGAGCACGTCGGCCGACACCGAGCCGGGCGTGGTGAAGTCGAAGCGCATGCGACCCGGCGAGTTCAGCGAGCCCGCCTGGGCGGCGCGCTTGCCGTAGGCGCCGCGCACGGCCGCGTGCACGAGGTGCGTGGCCGAGTGCGACCGCTCGATGGAGGCGCGGCGCGTGGCGTCGACCGACGCCGTCAGCTCGGTGTCGAGGCCGACCTCGCCCGCGATCACCTCGACGCTGTGCACGAACAGGCCGGGCACGAGCTTCTGCACGTCGAGCACCTTCAGCTCGACGCCGTGACCCAAGAGCGTGCCGGTGTCGGCGATCTGGCCACCGCTCTCGGCGTAGAACGGCGTGCGGTCGAGGATCAGGCCGGCCCGCTGCCCCTCGCCGACCGAGGGCACGGGCACGCCGTCCTGCAGCAGCGCGAGCACGCGCGAGGTGGCCTGGAGGTCGGTGTAGCCGAGGAACTCGGTCTCGCCGTGCTGCTCCAGCACCTTGCGGTACTCGGAGAGATCGCCGTGGCCGCTCTTGCGTGCCGCGGCGTCGGCCTTGGCCCGCTGCCGCTGCTCCTCCATGAGCGTGCGGAAACCGTCCTCGTCGACCGAAAGGCCCTGCTCCGCGGCCATCTCGAGGGTCAGGTCGATCGGGAAGCCGTAGGTGTCATGCAGCTGGAACGCCTTGTCCCCGGCCAGGATGTCGCCGCCGGAGCGCTTGGTCTCCTCGGCGGCGAGGTCGAAGATCTTCGAGCCGCTGGTGAGCGTGGAGAGGAAGGTCTCCTCCTCGACGCGCATCACGTCGCTGATGCGGTCGAAGTCGCGCGCGATCTCCGGGTACGACGGCGACATCGCGTCGCGCACCACCTTGGCGAACTCCGGCAGCACCGGCTCGTGCACGCCGAGCAGGCGCACGGAACGCACGATGCGGCGCAGCAGGCGCCGCAGCACGTAACCGCGCGCCTCGTTGCCGGGCGTGACACCGTCGGTGATGAGCATGACGCCCGAGCGCGCGTGGTCGGCGATGACGCGGAAGCGCACGTCGTCGGTGTGGTTCGCACCGTAGCGGCGGCCGGAGAATTCCTCCGCCTTGGTGATCACCGGGCGGACGAGGTCGGTCTCGTAGACGTTCTCGACGCCCTGCAGCAGGTACGCGACCCGCTCGACGCCCATGCCGGTGTCGATGTTCTTCTTCGGCAGCTCACCGACCGGAGGGTGGCCGTACTTCGGACTCTGGTCGCCTCGCACGTCCTGCATGAAGACGAGGTTCCAGATCTCCAGGTAGCGGTCCTCGTCGACGACGGGGCCGCCCTCGCGACCGTACGCGGGGCCGCGGTCGTAGTAGATCTCCGAGCACGGGCCGCCGGGGCCGGGCACGCCCATGTCCCAGTAGTTGTCCCTGCCGTCGCGGGCCTGGATCCGCTCGGACGGGATGCCGGCGATCTCCCGCCACAGGCCCGCGGCCTCGGAGTCGTTCTCGTAGACGGTGACCCAGATGCGGCCGGGGTCGAACCCGAAGCCGCCGTCGTCCTGCGAGGTGGTGATCAGCTCCCAGGCACGTGCGATGGCGCCTTCCTTGAAGTAGTCACCGAACGAGAAGTTCCCCGCCATCTGGAAGAACGTGTTGTGCCGCGTGGTCTTGCCGACCTCGTCGATGTCCCCGGTGCGCACGCACTTCTGCACGCTCGTGGCACGCGGGTAGGGCGGCGGCACCTCGCCGAGGAAGTACGGCTTGAACTGGACCATGCCCGCGTTGACGAACAGCAGGGTCGGGTCGTCGAGGATCAGCGAGGCGCTGGGCACCCTGGTGTGCCCGTGCCCCTCGAAGTAGTTCAGGAACCGCTTGTTGATCTCGTGTGTTTCCACTGGTTTTCCTCTGGGTGAGGCTCGGCGGCACCGGATCGGGCGCGAGCCTGGTTTCGGGGACGGCGGTGACGGCGGGGAGCGCGGCGAACGACGCCGCTCAGCTCTCCGCCCGGGGCGCTCGCCGGGCGCGCGACTCGGTGGCGGCGTGCCTGCCGCCCGCCGCCGTGTACCTCGTGGCCTCGGTCCTCCCCGGAAGGCCCGTGCGCCGCTCCACGATGTCGCTCAGCTCCTGCTCCCGCTCGCTCATCCCGGCGCGGACGTCCGCACCGAACGCGCCGATGGCGCCCGCCAGCTCCCGCACGGCGTCGCCCAGGTTCGAGGCTAACCCCGCCGGAGTGGCTTGACGAGCCGTTTCGGTCGCCTTACGGGAGAGGGCGACCCCGGCGGCGACGCCCATGCCGAGCCAGAACAGCCGCCTCATCGCTTGCTCTTCCTGCCCCGGCGCAGCGTGTGCTTGCCGTTCTCGGCCTTGCCCTTGCGGCGCGCGCGCACGGCCTTGGACAGTCCGTAGGACAGCGCGGCGGTCTTCACGAGGGGGCCGCCGAGGGTCGCGGTGAACACCGACGACAGCGCCGACACGTTGCCCGAGACGGCCTGCGCGTTGGCCGTGATGCCGTCCACACGCTCGAGCTGCGTGTTGACATGCGTGATCGTGTCGTTCGCGCCGTGCAGCAGCGGGTCGGTGTTCTCGTGTGCCTTGCGGATCGCGATCGTGGCCTCGTCCAGCGTGCGGCCGAGCTTGATCAACGCGATCGCGAGGAACAACACCAGCAGCACGAATGCGCCAGCGGCGATCAGTGCGGCGATCTGCCCTGCCGACACGTGCCCTCCTCCAGGATCGGTGGCGACGTCGATGTGCGGGTCAGGCTACCGTGCGTCGTCGGCCCCGGCCGTGCGACCCTGCCGCGCGTCCGCCCTGTCCCGGCTCACGACTCCGCGGTACAGCGCCGCCATGTCGTCGTCGGCGTGGCCAGCCTCCGCGGCGGCCGCGAGGTGCCGCCGGGCGGCGCGCACCCCGGCGAGATCGGCGTCGCCCTCCTCGGCGAGAACGAGGTCGGCGTCCTTGAGCGCGTGCCGCACGGCGAAGCTCAACGGGAACTGCCCCGTGATCATCGCCTCGCCCTTGACGTGCGCGTAGCCGGCGTCGAGCGGGCCTCCCCCGATGGCTTCGAGGAACAGCTCCGGGTCGAGGCCGAGCTCACGCGCGAGCGCCACACTCTCGGCCGTGGCGTTGGTCAGCGCGAGCACCCACGCGTTGGCGACGAGCTTGAGCCTGCTGCCGGCACCCGTGTCACCGACCCAGAGTGTGCGGCTGCCGACCGCGTCGAACACCGGCTCGCAGCGTCCCCGCACGTGTGCCGGCCCTGAGCCGAGGACCACGAGCGTGCCGTCCTCGGCGGGTTTCCTGGTGCCCAGCACGGGCGCGTCGGCGAAGTCCACCCCGGCCGAGGCGGCCAGGCCGGCGAGGGTCTCCGTCCACGCCGGCCCGATCGTGCCCATCTGCAGCCACACGGCAGCGGGGCCGAACGAATCCAGCACGGGCTCGACGGTCTCGCGCGTGGCGGGACCGTCGGCGAGCATCGTCACCACCACGTCGGCTCCCCCGACGGCCGCGCGTGGTTCGGTGACCAGGTCCCCGCCCAGCTCGGCGAGTGGCTGCGCCCGGCCGACCGTGCGGTTCCACGCCCGCACGGGCAGGCCCGCTTCGAGCAGGTTCAGCGCCATCGGCAGCCCCATGGTGCCCGTGCCGAGCACGGCGACGACCGGGTTGCCCGTCATGGTCCCTCCTTCGCCGGATCAGCCTCCCCTGATGGTGCGGCGCAGCCGCGGCACCCGCTCGGCGAGCGTGCGCTCGGCGCCGCGCTGGGTCGGTTCGTAGTAGTCGCGGCCCACCAGTTCGTCCGGCGGGTACTGCTGGGCGAGCACTCCCTCGGCCACGTTGTGCGGGTAGCGGTAGCCCTGCGCGTTGCCGAGCTTCTCCGCGCCCGCGTAGTGGCCGTCCCGCAGGTGCGGGGGCACCGTGCCGACGCCGCCGGAGCGGACGTCGGCCAGCGCGCTGTCGATCGCGGTGATCACCGCGTTGGACTTCGGCGCCGTGGCGAGATGCAGCGTCGCCTGTGCCAGCGCGAGCCTGCCCTCGGGCATTCCGATGAACTGCACGGCGTGCGCCGCCGCGACCGCTGCCTGCAACGCGGTGGGATCGGCGAGCCCGATGTCCTCGCTCGCGTGCACGACCAGCCTGCGCGCGATGAAGCGCGGGTCCTCCCCCGCCTCGATCATTCGGGCGAGGTAGTGCAGCGCGGCGTCGGCATCGGAACCGCGGATCGACTTGATGAACGCGCTGATGACGTCGTAGTGCTGGTCCCCGTCGCGGTCGTAGCGCACCGCAGCCTTGTCCACAGTGGACTCCACGGTGGCGAGCTCGATCGTGGGGCTGCTCGTGGCCGAGGCCGCGTCGGCCGCGGCCTCCAGCGCGGTGAGCGCGCGCCGCGCGTCACCCGCCGCGAGTCGCACCAGGTGCGCCGTCGCCTCGTCGGTGAGGGTGAACTCGCCGCCGAGGCCGCGTTCGTCGGCGAGGGCGCGGCCCAGGAGGTCCCGGATGTCGTCGTCGGTGAGCGGGCGCAGCTGAAGCACGAGCGAGCGCGACAACAGCGGGGAGACCACGGAGAACGACGGGTTCTCCGTGGTGGCGGCGACGAGCAGCACCGTGCGGTCCTCGACCGCGCCAAGCAGCGCGTCCTGCTGGGTCTTGGAGAAGCGGTGGACCTCGTCGATGAACAGCACCGTGTTCTCGCCGTTGTAGCGGCGGCGCCGCTTGGCCTCCTCGATGACGCCCCGGACCTCCTTGACCCCTGCCGAGAGCGCCGACAGCGCGACGAAACGCCGGCCCGTCGCCGTCGACACGAGGTTGGCGAGCGTCGTCTTCCCGGTGCCCGGCGGGCCGTACAACAGGACCGACGCAGGGGCCGCGCCCTCGACCAGCCTGCGCAGCGGCGCGCCCTCCCCCAGCAGGTGCTGCTGACCGACGACCTCGCCGAGGGTGCGCGGGCGCATCCGCACGGCCAGCGGAGAGCCGGGCGGCGGGGGCGGCGGCTCCGAGACCGCGACGGGCTCCGGCGGCGGGGCCACGTCCGGGTTCACCGTGAAGAGTTCGTCTTGGTGCACACCTCGACGGTAGCCGCGAGGGCCGACATCCGGCGCGCCCCCTCGGCGCGTCGGTTCAGTGCGCCGCCGCGGGTGCGGGCAGCTCGGCCGGGCTCTCCTCCGCTCCGGCCGGACGGCGGCGCCGCTCGGTGGCGGCCCGCAGCATGATCCCCGCGGCGTAGGGCATGAGGTCCCGGCCCCGCCGCCACAGCCACGGGATGCCCTTGACCACGAGCCAGCCGACGTGGTCGAGCGCGCCGATCTCCTTGCCCCCGGAGCAGACCAGGCTCACCGGCGCGGGCACCGCGTACCCCGCGCCGGCGAGCAACTCCCCGAACCCGCGCGCGAGCAACCGGTGCCCCAGCTCGGACGGGTGGAGCCGGTCGACGCTCCACGAGGCGAGCTCGTAGGTCCCCGGCACGGCGTCGAGATCGAGACACGGCACCCCGTGCCGCACCACCACCTCGTCGATGGCGGCGTTAAGCGCGTCGATGCGGGCCCGCAGCGCCCGGTGCAGCGAGCGTGGCAGCCGGAACACCCGGCCGTGGTCGTGGTACCTGACGGGCAGCACGAGCGCCCCGGCCGCGGCCAGTTCGGTCAGCACGTGGTCGAGATCGGCGGCGATCCGCCGGGGCGAGAAGTCGGAACGGAGGGTGTCGTTCATGCCGACGACCAGCAGCGCGACGTCGGGCCGGTGCGCGAGCGCCTTGGGCAGCTGGTCGGTGCGGACGCAGGCCATGCGCGCGCCCGTGAAGGAGCAGTTGAGGTACCCGGCGGGTTCGATGCCCAGAGAGTCGGCGACGAGCGGGCCCATCCCGCGCCAGGCGCCGTCGGGCAGCGGGTCGCCGAGGCCGACGGCAGTCGAGTCACCGAGCACGACGAGGCGCCGTGCCCGCACCGGCGGGGAGGGCTGTGGGGTCTCGGGGATTGCTGTCCTGGCCACGTCGTCGCACACCACGTGGACACCATCGGCCACCGAAGCTCACCAGCGGTGAGCCGCGGGTAACGACGCGTGGACGTGTCGAGGAATGCTCGGTGCCAGTGCCTAACGGAAGGCGGGGTACAGCGCGAGCTCCAGATCCGGCCCGAAGCGCGTGTCGAGCGCCGCTGCCACCCTGGCGGCGTGCTCCGCGACCGCGGTGTCGCACTCGCGGTCGCTGTGCTCCGCGTGCTCGGCGAGACCGCGCCACCAGGTGACCAGCGCGGCCGCGCGCCCGGTGCGCGAGGCGTTGCGCACGTCGGCGAGCCCGGGCACGTGCCGGCACGTCGCGTGCCACACGGCCAGCAGCTCGGTGTCGAGCAGGTACGCGGACAGCGTGTCCTCGTCGGCCAGGGCGGGCCAGAGGCCGACGACCTCGGCGCGCCACGCCGCGATCATCGCCTCCCTCATCCCCGCTGGCAGCGACAGCGGGTGCGAGGCGGAGACGAACGGCACGCGCAGATGAGCCGCGTCGATCAGCGCGCTGCGCACCCGGCCGTGTTCGAAATCGAGGAACCGCACACCCGCGCCGGTGACCAGGTTGTTGTCGGGCCACAGGTCCACCGGGCTGAACGCGCGGTAGCCGCCGGCTCGGATCTGCTCCGCGGCACGCGCGGCGGCCTCCCGCACGGCGTCGGGCGTCCGCATGCCGAAGGCCTGCTCCAGCAGGTGCGGGGTCTGTTCGGTGACGTCGCCCGGCGCGGCGCCCGCGTCGTCCGGCGCCTCGCCGGTCCGGTTCCGCGGGTTGAGCCTGCGCAGCAGCGCGTTGAAGTCGGCCTCGCGGTTGGCCGTGCTGAAGTGCAGGCGCCCGAGCGAGCGGGCCCACGACAGCAGGGCCGTCTCGGCGGCGCGGCTGTCGCCCCCGCAGAGCTTGTCCTCGAGAGTCGGCATCCTCCCGAGGTCGTCGATCACCAGCACCCGCTGGTCGGCGCTGTGTGCCAGGAGCTCGGGGCACATCCGGTCCTCGGGGGAGAGCGCCGTGAACAGCTGGTAGCTCGCCGCCTCCCTGGCGAACGAGTCGTCCTGCCCCTGCCGGGCCGCACCCGGGTAGTGCTTGATCACCAGCGTGCGTGGTAGGGCGAAGGACGACGAGTCGACCCGGGCCCTGACCACGGTGGCGGGGCCGCTCCCGGCCAGGTCCTCGGCATCGATCAGAGTGATCGTGCTGCCGAACCGCTGGGCGAGCACCGCCTCGGCGGCGGCGACGGCGGCATCGACAGAGAGAAGTTCCGCTCCTGCACCGATCGGCGACTCATCGGTAGAGGAGGTGTCCACAGTCATTGGCTCCGACCCTACTAGTGAACGAGCAGCGGTGACCACAACGTCGGCGAGAACATGAAGATTTCGCGGGATTGTCCCTCAACCGTCCGACGGTGGTCGGGGCGACGCCGCGGAACGTTTCCTTCGTACCCGCGCCGTCCTCACCAAACCGCCGCGAGCGCGATGCCCAGGACGGTTCACAACGAACCGCCCTGGCCGAGGCGGACAGGGACCACTGTCCGAGCACGGCTGCGACCGCGGCGTAGCAGGCTGGGGCACATCTCCAGCTCGAGTGCGCCGGTGTGGTCGAGCTACTGCGGCAAAGCCGGGTGACGACCCCGTCCGAACTCCTGCTCGTAGAGCCCGTTGACGACCTCGTCGGCGGCCCCGCGCGCTGTCGGCCTCCAATGTCGCCCTCGGGCGAAACGGCGGTGCCCCACGGCACCACGTGGGCCGCCCCGGAGCGGCGCCGGAGCCCGCCGCCGGTACCGCGTCGGTGCGCCCCGGCGGGCAGACGGTCCTGAGTTGCGGCACCGGTGGTCCTGAGCTGCGGCACCGGCCGTCAGCCGCGCTGCTGCGGCTTCGCGTCCACCCCGGCTTCCTTGCGCTGCTCTGCGGTGATCGGCGCCGGGGCGCCGGTCAGCGGGTCGTAGCCGCCGCCGGTCTTCGGGAAGGCGATCACGTCCCGCAGCGAGTCCGCGCCGGCGAGCAGCATCACGATGCGGTCCCAGCCGAACGCGATGCCGCCGTGCGGCGGCGGGCCGAACTGGAACGCGTCCAGCAGGAAGCCGAACTTCTCCTGCGCCTCCTCCTCGGAAAGGCCCATCACCTCGAAGACGCGCCGCTGCACGTCACCGCGGTGGATACGGATGGAGCCGCCGCCGATCTCGTTGCCGTTGCAGACGATGTCGTAGGCGTAGGCCAGCGCGTTGCCGGGGTCGGACTCGAACTTCTCGATCCACTCCGGCGTCGGCGAGGTGAACGCGTGGTGCAGCGCCGTCCACTTGCCGCCGCCCACGGCGACGTCGTCGGTCTCGTCCGCGGCCTCGAACAGCGGGAAGTCCACCACCCACACGAACGACCACGCGTTCTCGTCGATCATGCCGAGCCGCTGCGCGATCTCCACGCGAGCCGCACCGAGCAGCTGCCGCGCGTCGTTGGGCTTGCCCGCGGAGAAGAACACGCAGTCGCCGGGCTTCGCGCCCGCCGCCTCGGCCAGATGCTCCCGCTCGTGGTCGGACAGGTTCTTCGCCACGGGACCGCCGAGCGTGCCGTCCTCACCGACGAGCACGTACGCGAGGCCCTTGTGCCCGCGCTGCTTGGCCCACTCCTGCCAGGCGTCGAGCTGCCGCCGCGGCTGGTCGGCACCGCCTGGCATGACCACCGCACCGACGTAGGGCGCCTGGAACACGCGGAACGGCGTGTCGGCGAAGAACTCCGTCAGCTCGGTGAGCTCCAGACCGAACCGCAGGTCCGGCTTGTCCGTGCCGTACTTCGCCATCGCCTCGGCGTAGCTGATCCGGCGGAACGGCTGCGGCACGTCGACCCCGACGAGCTTCCACAGCGCGGTGACCACCCGCTCGCCGAGCGCGATCACGTCGTCCTGCTCGACGAAGCTCATCTCGATGTCGAGCTGCGTGAACTCCGGCTGCCGGTCGGCACGGAAGTCCTCGTCGCGGTAGCACCGGGCGATCTGGTAGTACCGCTCGAGCCCGCCCACCATCAGCAGCTGCTTGAACAGCTGCGGCGACTGGGGCAGCGCGTACCAGGAGCCCGGCCGCAGGCGTGCGGGCACCAGGAAGTCGCGGGCGCCCTCGGGCGTCGAGCGCGTCATCGTGGGCGTCTCCACCTCGATGAAGCCCTCGTCGTGCAGGACGGTCCTCGCCACCCGGTTGACCTCGCTGCGCAGCCGCATCGCACTCGCGGGACCGTTGCGGCGCAGGTCGAGGTACCGGTGCTTGAGCCGCACCTCCTCGCCGACCTCGAGCCGCTCGTCGATCGGGAACGGCAGCACCGCCGACTCGGACAGCACGTCCAGCTCCGTGACCAGGACCTCGATCTGCCCGGTCGGGATCTCCGGGTTCTCGTTGCCCTCGGGCCGCTTCGCGATCTCGCCGACCACCTTGATGCAGTACTCCGCGCGGAGCTGGTGCGCCCGCTCGGCCATCTCGCCCTCACGGAAGACGACCTGCGCGACCCCGCTCGCGTCCCGGAGATCGACGAAGATGACCCCGCCGTGGTCCCGCCGCCGGGCCACCCAACCGGTGAGCGTGACGGTCTGGCCAGCCTGCTCGACACGCAACGTGCCGGCGTTGTGGGTGCGAAGCACTTTCGCAGGATCCTCTCGGAAAGCAGTGGTAGCGGTCTTGCCATCGGTGTGCAGCGGCGTTTCGCCGACGGCTCAGGTTAACGAACCGACCGGGGTCGGCCGCCACCAGGTTTCCCGAGTGCGCGGGCACCTAAAGCAGTGTCATCTGGTCTCCCTTCGTCCGGATCGGCCCCCTCTCCCCACGCGGCATGCTGCCGTCCGGCCAGCCGGCTTCCTCATCCCCTGGCACGCCACGCTCCTCACCACCGGACCTGGGATCGAGCCCGTACCGGCGCAGCAGCGGCGTGACGCGTGCGGACAGCCACCGCCGGTACGCCGCGTTCACGTAACTGCCCCGCGCGTACAACTGCCGGTAGCGCGGCACGAGGTCCGGGTGGTGCTCCGCCAGCCAACGCGCGAACCACTCCCGCGCACCTGGACGCAGATGCAGCGGGATCACCGTGACACCCGTCGCGCCGGCATCGACCACCTCCGCCAAGAGGCTCTCGAGCGCCTCGGTGGAATCGGTGAGCCCCGGCAGCACCGGAGCGAGGAACACCCCGCAGGGCAACCCGGCCTCCCGCGCCTTCCGCACGAGCGCGAGCCGCACCCTCGGGCTCGGCGTGCCCGGTTCGAGCGTGCTCTGCAGGTCGCGGTCCAGCAATGCGATCGAGACCCCGAGGCCGACGGAGACGTCCCTGCCCACCGTCCGCAGCAGGGGCAGGTCCCTGGCCAGCACCGTGCCCTTGGTGAGGATCGAGAAGGGCGTGCCCGACCCGGCCAGCTCCGTGATGATGCGCGGCATCAGCTCGTACTTGCCTTCGGCGCGCTGATACGGGTCGGTGTTCGTGCCCATCGCGACGTGCTCGCGTTTCCAGCTCGGACGCCGGAGCTGAGCCGCGAGGACCTCGGGCGCGTTGACCTTCACGACCACCTGGGTGTCGAAGTCCCTGCCCGCGTCGAGATCGAGATAGGTGTGGGTGTTGCGCGCGAAGCAGTTGTGGCTCACCACCCCGTCGGCGATGAAGTCCCCCGTGCCCGTGGTGATGTCGAACAGCGGCCGTTCCACTCCCAGCGGCTCGACGGACACGACCCCGAGCCGCGCCCCCGACTTGATCGCCATTCCGACGATGGTGCGTTTGCGGGTGTCCGCGGGGTCGGTGGTGTGGAAGAAGCGCAGCCGCTCGGCTAGCCCGCCCGAGAGCCGGAGCACCCGCAGACCGCTGGCCCGGCCCGGATCCTCGACGACGTGCGCGAAGTCGAAGCGCTTCAACGCGAGGCGCGCCGTGTCGAGCACGTCCGGTGCCAGTACCGAGATCCGGACGATGCCTCGCGAGTGGCTGCCCTCGGCGTCGAAGATCCCGGCGAGGAAGCCCTTCTGCCAGTCCTCATCCGGCACCATCGGCACGGCGGTATCCCTGGCACCGCCGTGCCCCTGCGAGAACGACCGGATCCGGTCCAGCGCCTCACCCTCGGCCGGTCCCCGCCCGGCGCCTATCCCCTTCAGGTAGCCCTCGCGGTATGCGCGCGACAGTTCCGGCTGGGCGGCGAAGCGGCCGACGCCCATGAGCTTGTTGCCGGTCGTGAGGTACGGCCTGCGCGCCGCGCCCTGCTGCGCTCCGGTGACGTGCTTCCAGCCACGGTTGGTGAGGAACCGGTGGTCGCCACTGGCGACGAGGCTCGTGCCGTCCTCCAGGTTGATCCGGTAGGCGGGCTTGATCGTCGACCAGTGCGCGAGCACGCGCGTAGGCACGTAGCGCCGGTAGTCGCCCTCCAGCCGCGTGCCGTAGATCTCCTCGCCGACCTCGAGCTCGGCCAACGGCTTCGTCCGGCCGTTCGCCAGCAGGATCGGCGTCTCGCCCGCGAGGCAGTAGGTACACGCGTGAGAACAGCCCCGGTACGGGTTGATCGTCCATCGGAACGGCACCCGCGACGCGTCGGGCACCTTGTTCAGCACCGAGCGGGCGTGGACCTCGTGAAAGGTCACGCCGGAGAAGTCCGGTGACCGCACGGAGCGGATCAGGCCGGACAGCCCGAGCAGCGCCTGCTCGGCGTTCCCGTCGGCTCGCTGGCCATCCCATCTCACAGACTTGATTCGAACATATGTTCGATGTAGTGTCAAGGCAACGCGCGGTCACCGGCGTCGGGCCGGACCCGCACAGGAACCTGGACGAGGGGATCTCGCGCGCGGCGAGCGCCCAGGTGCGACGGGGATCGGCACCCACGATCAGGAGAGGAGGTACGCGATGCCAACAGCCCACAGGGCGTGACCACACAGAGCCCGCCGCGATCGTCGGCATCGGGACGGGGAAGCGGCCTTCCCTGCCACACGGCTCGACGGAGAGGACACGGGACCACACGGCGCACGGGCATCGGACACCTCAGGCCCGCACCCGCGTTCCGGTCGATGGAAAGGCGCACTGCGACCGGGACCGGACCCAGTCCATCATGACGCCACAGCGCGCACGATGCGGATGGGAGTGACCGTGAGCTTTCTCGACGTCCGGACATGGCACGGCCGGGTCTTCACCGGCTCGTGGGAGAAGGCCGATGGCGGTGAGACGACCGTTGTCGAACCGGCGACCGGCGAGGAGCTGGGCCGGGTCGGCGCCGCGTCGGCGACTGACGTCGCCCGCTCCGCGGCCGTTGCCGCGCAGGCGCAGCGCGACTGGGCCACGACGCCCTTCTCCGAGCGGGCCGCGATCCTGCGGCGGGCCGGTGAGCTGTGGAGCACGCACGCAGAGGAGCTGCGCGACTGGCTGATCCGCGAGTCCGGCAGCATCCCCGGCAAGGCTGACTTCGAGCTGCACGTCGCCGAGGGCGAGTGCTTCGAGGCGTCGGCACTGCCCTCGCACCCGCTGGGCGAGTTGCTGCCGAGCGAGGCGCCGAGGCTGAGCATGGCGCGCCGCGTTCCGGCAGGCGTGGTGGGAGTGATCTCGCCGTTCAACGCGCCACTGATCCTGTCCATCAGATCGGTGGCCCCGGCGCTCGCCCTCGGCAACGCCGTGGTGCTCAAGCCAGACCCGCGCACGGCCGTGTGCGGTGGGGTCGCGCTCGCACGCGTCTTCGAGGAGGCCGGGCTGCCGCCTGGGGTACTTCATGTGCTGCCCGGTGGAGCCGAGGTCGGGCAGGCGCTGGTGGAGGATCCGAACGTCCGCGTCATCTCGTTCACCGGGTCGACGGCCGCGGGCCGTGCGGTCGGCGAACTGGCGGGCCGTCACCTCAAGCGCGCCCACCTCGAGCTGGGTGGCAACTCGGCGCTGATCGTGCTCGACGACGCCGACGTCGCGGCCACGACGAGCGCGGCGGCGTGGGGGTCGTTCTTCCACCAGGGTCAGATCTGCATGACAACGGGCAGGCACCTGGTCCACGAGTCGATCTACGACGAGTACGTCGAGCGCCTCGCGGCGACGGCAGCCGGGCTGCCGGTCGGGAACCCGGCCACGGGGGAGGTCGCGCTCGGGCCGATCATCGACGAGCGGCAGCGCGACAAGATCCACGCCCTGGTGGGCTCCAGCGTCGACGCGGGCGCGAGCCTCGCGGCCGGCGGGGAGTACGAGGGGCTGTTCTACCGGCCCACCGTGCTGGCCGGGGCGAAGCCGAGCGTGCCCGCCTACGACCAGGAGGTGTTCGGGCCGGTGGCGCCGGTCGCGAGGTTCGGCACGATCGAAGAGGCCGCGCGGCTGGCCGCCGCGAGCGAGTACGGGCTCTCGCTGGGCATCCTGACCAAGGACATCGCCAAGGGCCTCGCGCTGGCCGACCGCGTCCCGACCGGCATCGTGCACATCAACGACCAGACGGTGAACGACGAGGCGCACGCTCCGTTCGGCGGGGTGCTCGCCTCCGGCACGGGCTCCCGCTTCGGCGGTGCCGCCGCCAACATCGAGGCGTTCACCGAGACCCGCTGGGTCACGCTGCGCGGAGACGTCGCCGGTTACCCGTTCTGAGCGCCGGCCACCGCGGGCAGGCTCGCCGACACCGCGTTCGCCGCGGCACGCACGAGGCCGCCGACCCGGTCGAGGTCGAGGCGGTGGGAGCGGCCCGTCACCGACAGGGCCGCCACTACCTCACCCCTCGCGCCGAGCACCGGGGCGGCCACGGCGGACACGCCGGGCTCGGCCTCCTCGCGGTTGATGCCGAGGCCACGGGCAATCGTGCGCTCGAGGTCCTGGTGCAGCAGGCCCGGCAGCACGATGGTCCTGGGCGTCAACCGGGGCAGGCCGGCGTCGACGACGCGGCGGAGCCGGTCACGGCCGCCCCACGCGAGGAACACCTTGCCGGTGGCCGTGCAGTGCGACGGCATCCGGCCGCCGACCCGGGAGCGGATGCTCATCGACTCGCGGCCGGTGAGCTTCTCCAGGAAGAGGGTGTAGACGTTGTCGGGAACGGCCAGGTGCACGTTCTCGTGGCTGGCCTCGTAGAGCTGCTCCAGGTGCGGCAGCGCCGCCTCCCTGAGCACCCGGTGCCGCGGCACGAGCTGGCCGAGCCGGAAGAGCTTCGTCGCGAGCCGGTAGTGCCCCGGACTCGACCGCTCAAGGGCGCCCCACTCCACCAGCTCTGCCAGCAGCCGGTGGGCCGTGGGTTTCGGCAGCCCGCTGCGCGCGGCGATCTCGGCAAGGCTCAGCTCGGGTTCGCCCGCTCCGAACGCGTCCAGCAATGACAGTCCCCGCGCCAGCACCGATTTCGGCGCCGGGCGGTCCGCATGGCGACTCTGCCCGCTCACGTGCGTGATGGTGACGATCACGACAGCCCAGATCAACCGGGGTTTCCACTGACTGAAAGCTTCAGGCGTCCGGCACGTGCACGCTGACCACCGCCGAGCGTCCGGACCGCACGACTCCGAGAGCCTCCGCGAGCACGCCCTTCAACTCGCTCGCGGCGCGCACCGTCCGGCCCCACGCCCCGCCCGCGGCCTCGGCGATGCCCGGGAGGTCCGCCTCGGGCTCGAAGCCCACCGGGAAGTCCGACCGCTGGGCCGCCACCCCGTCCGGGTAGACACCGAGCGTGGACATCTTCGGCGCCTTCCAGCCCCGGTTGTCGAAGATGACCGTCAGGCTCGGAGTGCCGTAGCGCCGCGCCACCCACTGCGCCGACGACGGCACCCCGAACAGGTAGGATCCGTCGCCGATCAAGGACACGACCGTGCGCTCCGGCGCCGCCAGCTTCACCCCGATCGCCGCACCCGCCGACCAGCCGAGCGAGCCCCCACCGGAGCCGATCAGGGAGCCGGGCCGCGAGCGCCGCAGGTGCTCGCTGACCACCGGGTAGTTGGTGATCGCCTCGGTGAGCACGATCGTGTCGTCGTCGATGGCCTCCCGCACGCACGCCACCAGATACTCCGGCGTGATCACCTCCCCGTCCGGCTGCTCGCGCTCCACCTGCGAGCGGACCTGGCGGTGGTGCTCGGCGGCGGCACGGGCCGCGCGGTCGGCCACCACGTCGGCGTCCACGCGGCCCCGCACGTACCCGGTGAGCTGGGTGACGGCCGTGCGCAGGTCGGCCCTCGCGAAACACTCGGCCGGGACGTGCCACAGCGGCATCTGCTCCTTGAGCGGGTCGACGTCGACGACGAACAGCCGCGCGTCCCGCGAGGGCCGGTTCTTCACCGGGATCCACGGCACGTCGCTGCCGAGCACGAGCACCACGTCGGCGGCGGCCAGCAGCGGGTTGTCGCGCTGCTCGTTCCACTGGTATCCCCAGTGCAACGGGTGGTCGCCGGGGAAGTTCACGTGCATGGGCACCGACTCGAGCACGGGAAGCGCCAGCGTCTCGCACAGCTCCACGAGCCCCGGCACCGCCTCCGGGTCGCGGCCCAGATAGGACGTCACGGCCACGGGGTTGCGCGCCCCGGCGAGGGCGTCGCCGATCCGCTCGACCACCTCCGGCGCGAGCGCCGAGGGAGCGATCGGACCGAAGGAAGCGGGGTCGGCGTGCTGCCGGGGCGCGGGTGACTCCATCACCTCGCGCGGGCCGACGAGGTACACCGGCCCGGCCGGTTCGCTGCGTGCGAGCTGCAACGCCCGGTGCACGAGCTGCTTGACGTTGTGCCCGGTGCGGATCTCGTTGTCGTACTTGGTGTATCCGCGCACGATGCCGCGCTGGTCGTGCACGTCCTGGATCCACTGGATGAACTCGTTGCGGCTGCCCGGCAGCTCACCCTCCTGCGTGAACGGCGACGCGCCAGCGTAGAGCAGCACCCCGACGCGGCCCTTGGCCGCGTTGTGCAACATGCCGCCGATGTTCTGCGTGCCGCACTCCACGTGCACCACCACGGCCTGCGGCACACCGGTCACCTGCGCGTAGCCCTGCGCCGCCGACATGGCGACGCTCTCGTGGGGACAGATCACCAGCTCGGGCAGCTCGCCCAGGGTCCCGTCGGCCCTCGCCCGCGCGTACGCCTCGACGAGCCCCGGGTGGTCGCTGCCGAGGTTGGCGAAGACGTACCGGACGCCGCCCTCGTGGAGTGCCTCCAGGAAGGCCCTGCTCGTCGAATACCCGTTCACGCCATCACTTCCTCGCTGTCATCGGTGCTCCGCCGCCGGGGAAACGCCATCGCGACGAGGTCGTCGTACGGGATACCCCGCGCCTGCGGCCGGTTCCTGCCCACAAGACTGCCGAGCCACGCGCACAAGAACCCGGCCGGCACCGACACGAGCGCGGGCACCGAGAGCGGGAACAAGTGGTCCTCGCCGAGGACGTCGGGACCGATCAGCACCAGTCCCAGTGAAACCACCAGCCCGCCGACGAGTCCCCACGTCGCGCCGACGCGGTTGAAGCCCCGCCAGTAGATCGTCAGCAGCAGCACGGGCATCGTCGTGCTCGCCGCGATGGCGAACGCGACGTTGGCGAGGAAGGCCACGTTGAGCGATTTGGCGCCGAGTGCCAGCAGGATCGCCACAACCGAGATCGCCACCCCGGCCACGCGGCCGACCACGAACTGCCTGCGGCGGCTGACCTTTCCCTCGCGCATCGCGACGTTGTATAGGTCGTGCGCGACCGCGCCGGATGACGCGATGGACAGCCCCGCGAGCACGGCGAGGATCGTGGCCATCACGACGCCGACGACGATCGCGAACAGCAGGTTGCCGCCGATGATCTCCGCGAGCCGGGCCGCGGCGAGATTGCCGCCGGGGTTGTCGGCGAGGATCTGCTCCCGGCCCACCTCGCGCAGCGCCGCGTACCCGAAGACAGGCAGGGTGAGGAAGAAGAACGCGAACAGCCACATCGCGAACTGGGCCGAGTGGCGGGCGGCCCTGGCGTCGCGCACGGTCAGGAACCGGATCATCACGTGCGGCAGGCCCATGATGCCGAGCGCAACGCCGAGGTTGAGGGACAGGTTGTTCAGCCCCGCGGTGGTGTCGTCGTGCCGCGGCACGACGACCTCGCTGCCGAACTCGCGCTCCGCCTCGATCATCGAGCCGACGGGGTTCCAGCCGGTCCGCGACATCACGATGCCGAGCATCACCAGCACGGTCGCGATCAGCAGAACCGCCTTGAACACCTGGATGTAGGTGGTCCCGACCATTCCGCCGAGGAACGTGTAGACGGTCATGAGCGCGCCGATCAGCAGCACGGCGAGCGTGAAGTCGACGCCCAGCAGCAGTTGCGCGAGCAGGCCGGCGCCGACGAACTGGATGAGCATGTAGACCACGGACAGGATCAGCGACGCCACCGCGAGCACACCGCGAAGCAGCCGGCCGTCGAACCGCGCGGCCACCGCGTCGGCGAGGGTGAACCGGCCGAGGTTGCGCAGCGGCTCGGCGATCACCAGAAGCACCAGCAGGTAGGCCACCGGGATGCCCAGCGCGAGGTACATCCCCTCGAATCCGGACAGCGCCACCGCGCCCGTGATGCCGAGGAACGACGCCGCGGACAGCTGGTCGCCGGCGAGCGCGAGGCCGTTCTGCCAGCCGCTCACGCGCCTGCCCGCGATGTAGTGGTCATCGGTGTCGCGGTTGCGGCGCGCCGCGAAGCTGGTCAGACCAAGGGTGATCGCGACGATCCCGATCACCACGACGACGGCGAGGACGTTCATGACGCGCCCTCCCTTCGGTTGGCCCACCGGCAGTAGGCGTAGGCGCCGCCGAGCGGGAACAGGATCGCGAACGCGGCCGCCACGTAGCCGAGCCCGACGGGGCCGAGGTGCCCGTCGAACAGGGTCGTGAACGCGGTGAGGGCGGGAATCGCGAGGTACACCACGAGCGTGAGCGCACCGCCGGCCAACGCGATCCTTCTGCGCACCCGGAACTCGTGTCGCTCCGGGGGCCGCGGCGTACGCTCGTCCACGTCCTGCCTCCTCGCGTTCGGTGTACGCGGGAGGGTCGCGGGCGGGCGGCACGGGCGACAACGCGGCCGTTTCGCTCGCCGGAATCTGCCGGAGAGAAGCCGGGTGAGAACGGGACGGCGTGGCGGTGGCCCACCCCGGTCACGTCCGACCCCCAGCCGGACGTGACCGGCGGGACCGACTCCGTACCACGCCGCCGTCCGGACCCCGTTCTCGATCAGCTCTGACGCGGGGGCCTTCGGGACGGTTCCGGTGAGTTGGCGCAAGATAGGCCGGTGCCACGCGACATCTCCGACGACGACACCGGCCCCATCCGCCGGGTCCCCGCCGAGCCACGGGAGAACCGTCCCTCGGGTCCGCGCAGGCACACCGCCCGGCGCGCGACACCGGAGCGCGAATCCACGCGGCGGACCGCGCGACCGCGCAGCGCGCCACAGCGCCCTCAGGAGCCCAGGGAACCCGAGGAGCGCAGGGAACCCGCTTTCCCCGTCGGGCACGGCCACGGCCACGGACCAGCCGAACCCGCGTCCCGCCGGGTGAAGATGCTGCTGATCGCGCTGCTCGCCCCGCTCGCGCTGGCGACCGTGACCGGGGTGGCGCTGCTGTACCCGTGGGGAGAGCCGGCGGCGCTGGGCGCCAACGCGGTCGGCACGCCGGTGCACGGCGAGGTGACCGCGGCGGAGGCCGGGCCGTGTCTCGCGCCGGGGCAGGTCCAGGTGGGGGAACCGCCGCAGGGCGGCAGCGAGTGCCTCACCGTGGACGTCCTGCTCACCGACGGCGACGCCGAGGGCACCACCATCCGTAAGACGATTCCGCTCGAGCCGAGCACACCACGCTTCGCCGTCGGCGACGCCGTAGTGCTCGCCTACAGCGGCGCGCAGCCGGAGGACTCGGAGTCCTACCAGATCCAGGACTTCCAGCGCGGCACGCCGCTGCTGATCCTCGCCGGGCTGTTCGGGCTCGCGGTGATCGCGCTCGGCCGCTGGCGTGGCCTCGCCGCGCTCGTCGCGCTCGGGTTGAGCATCGTGGCGCTCGCCGTGTTCGTGCTGCCCGCGATCCTGCACGGCGAGAACCCGCTGCTGGTCGCGATCGCCGGCTCCGGGCTGATCATGTTCGTCACCCTGTACCTCACCCACGGCCTGTCCGCGCGGACGTCGGTCGCCGTGCTCGGCACCATGGTGTCCCTGACGCTCATCGGGATCCTGTCGGCGATCTTCTCGGCCATGTCGGAGCTGACCGGGCTCAGCGACGACACGTCCACGCTCATCGCCTCGCTCGGTCACGGCATCGACGCGCGCGGCCTGCTGCTGGCCGGGGTGGTGATCGGCGCGCTCGGCGTGCTCGACGATGTCACGGTGACCCAGACCAGCGCCGTGTGGGAGCTGCGCAGGGCGAACCCGTCACTGGGCTGGCGCGAGCTCTACGGCGCGGGCCTGCGCATCGGCCGCGACCATGTCGGGTCGGCGGTCAACACGCTCGTGATGGCCTACGCGGGCGCCGCCCTGCCGGTGCTGCTGCTGGCCTCGCTGTCGGGCGTGGGGCTCGGTTCGATCCTGGGCTCGCAGGACATCGCGTCCGAGATCGTCCGCACGCTCGCGGGCAGCATCGGCATCGTCGCCGCGGTGCCGGTGACCACCCTGCTGGCCGCCCTGATCGTCGTCCGGGAGGATCTGCCGGATCACATCAGCCCCGCGAATACTCCGTAGTCACACCAGCCTCACCGGCACGCCCCGCCTCCCCTTGGCAGCCGCCGGTGCGGTACGAAGTGGCGTGTCCAGGGCAACCTTCCCGGCTGGAGGCGCCATGTTCGGTTCAGCTCTCGCCAGCCCTCGCCGGGTGCTGGACACCGCGCTCCGAGCCGGCCGCGCCGCCCACGCGGCGATCGAGGCGCTGCCGAGGATCGCGGCGCTGCTCGGCGACCTGCGGGAGACGGGCGAACAGCTGGAACGGCTGTCGGTGTTCGCCGCCCAGGAACTGCCGGAGATCGTCTACCAGCTCGAGGCGATGCGCGCGCAGCTGACCGCGATCGAACGCCGCCTGACCACTCCGGGAGCGGACGGGCAGGCCGTCACTCCAGGGTCGCCACGAACCGGTTCACGGCGTCCATCGTGAAGCGCTGGACCAGCTTGCCGGACGGCGCGGCCGACGCGAGCCGGTAGAGCGGGCGGTCGGCCGCGGCGTCGCCGCGCGCCTCCGACCGCAGCTGCGCGACGAGCAACTCCGAGAACACCACGCCGTTGGCGTCGATGTTGTTCAGCAGTGCGTCGGCCAGCCTCCGCAGCGCGAGGATGCCCAGCTCGCGACCACCGGTGCCGGCGTAGACGGCGAGGTCGATCTTGATGGCCTTGCCCCGCTCGGCGGCGTTGACCAGCAGACTCACCGTGCGGGTGCCGCGGACGTCGGAGACCAGCAGGTCGATGCGCCCCGCCGTGACGAGGTCGATGCGCCTGCTGCCCCAGTTGCGCACCACCACCGTCTTGCCCTCCAGCCACACCTGGCGGCGCGCGTTGTAGGACACGAGGTAGAGCAGCGGCAGCGCGATGATCCCGGCCACGACCAGCCCGGTCACCTGGCCGCCGATGAGGCCGGCGATGCCGCCGAACGCGGCCGCGAACAGAACGACGCCGACGAGCCCGGAAACCATGCGCTTGCGGCGCAGTGCCGCGTCGTCCCCGTAGAGCGGGATCCGGTCCGGCTCGGGACCCGGCTCGCGCTGGGCAGGTTCCGGTTCGGTCATGACATCCCCCCGCCGTTTTCCAGAAACGGATTCGTGGCCCGCTCGCGGCCGATGGTCGTGGTGGGTCCGTGCCCCGGAAGGACGACGGTGTCGTCGGGGTAGGTCAGCAGGGTACGCAGCGAGCTGGCGATCTCCCTGGCGTCGCCGCCGGGCAGGTCGGTGCGGCCGATGGAGCCCGCGAACAGTGTGTCGCCGGTGAGCGCGAGCTGCCCGCCCTCGTCACTGTCGAGCCGGAACACGGCTGAGCCGGGGGTGTGCCCCGGTGTGTGACCGGTGGTGATCCGCAGCCCGGCCAGCTCGAGCGGGCCGTCGCCGAGTTCCCGGACGTCGCGCGGTTCGGTGAGGCTGACGGAGCCGAACGCGGCGGCGAGCTCCGGGCCGAGCCCCTTCAGCGGATCGGAGAGCAGCACGCGGTCCTCGGGCCGGATCCACACCGGGATGCCGTGCGCGTCGGCGATCTCGGCTGCCGAGTACACGTGGTCGAAGTGCCCGTGCGTGGCGAGCACGGCCGCCGGGGTGAGCCGGTGCTCCCGCAGCGCGGCGTCGACACCCTCGCGTGCGCCCTCGCCGGGGTCCACGATCACACAGCCGTGACCGGCGTCGGCGGCCAGCAGGTAGCAGTTCGCCTGGAACGCGCCGGCCGGGAACCCGACGACGAGCACGAAATCCACCTCCGCGTTTGGGATCTGCCCCACCCTAGCCGCCCCTGTACAGGGTCCTCACAGACAGTGCCCATAGACTGCCGCCTACTGCCAGGCGGGTGACATCGAGAAGATCTGGGAGGGCAGGTGGCGACCAACCAGCAGCGCCGCGAGGCCGCGAAGCGCAAGCTCGAGCGGCAGCTCGTCCGCAGGGCCGAGCGGGCGAAGCGACGCAAGATCATCGGCGTCGGCGTGACCGTCGGCGTGGTGGTGGTCGTGGCGGGCCTCATCGTGGTGCTCTCCACCCAGGGTGGTGACAACGCCGCCGGTGAGCAGCCGAACGAGTCGCCGTCACCGGCGCCGTCGTCCGAGCAGATCGACATCCCCACCCAGCGCGTGCAGCCCGCCGCCAGGCCGGAGCCGCTGCCCAACCCGACCAACTGCGAGTACCCGGCCTCCGGGGAGCCCGCGAAGCCGGTGAACCCGCCGAACGGCCAGAACGTCTCCTCGCAGGGCACGGTGAACGTGACACTGCAGAGCACGGTCGGCGACATCCCGCTGACGCTCGACCGCGCGCTCGCGCCGTGCACGGTGAACAGTTTCGTCAGTCTGGCCGAGCAGGGCTTCTACACCGACACCTCGTGTCACCGCATCGGTACCACCGGCCTGCAGATGCTGCAGTGCGGCGACCCGACGGGCAGCGGCAGCGGTGGCCCCGGCTACGGCTTCGCCGACGAGACGTTCCAGCAGCTGAAGTACGGCCGCGGCATCCTCGCGATGGCCAACTCCGGCCCGGACACCAACGGCAGCCAGTTCTTCATGGTCTTCGGCGAGGCGCCGCTCTCCCCCGACTACACCGTGTTCGGGACGATCTCCGACGAAGGACTCGAGGTCATCGACGAGGTCGCTCGTGGAGGACACGACGGCGCGTTCGAGCCGAGCCCCGGCGGCGGCAAGCCCAACACCGAGGTGAAGTTCACCGGCGTCACCGTCGGTTGATGCTGCTCGCGCACGTCAACGGAGCCCCGGCGACGGCGGAGCAGCTCGCCGTCCCCGCGGTGGTCAACTACGGCCACTTCACCTCGCTGCAGGTGCGCGACGGGCACACCCGTGGCCTCGCGTTGCACCTGCGCCGGCTCTCCGAAGGCACCAGGGTGCTGTTCGGCAGCGAACTCGACATCGCGCTGGTGCGGGAGTACCTGCGCCGCGCGGTCGACGGCGCGGGCGCCGTCACCGCCAGGGTCACGCTCTTCTCCCTCGCGGCCCCCGGCGGGCGGATCGAGCCGGTGGACCCGGACGTGCTGGTGACCCTGCGGGCGCCGAGCGTCGCGTCCACCGCGCCGGTGCGGTTGCGCTCGGTGCGCTACCAGCGCCCGCTGCCGGAGGTGAAGCACGTCGGCACGTTCGGACTGCTGCACCACACCCGGGAGGCGAGGCTCGCGGGCTATGACGACGCGCTGTTCGTCGACGCCGGGGGCAACGTGTCCGAGGCCTCGATCTGGAACGCCGGGTTCTTCGACGGCGACACCGTGGTGTGGCCGCAGGCTCGACAACTGAGCGGCACGATGCGGCTGCTGCTCGAACGGGGTCTCGCGGCACTGGGCGTCGCGAGCGTCACCCGCCCGCTGCCGCTGGAGCGGGCGCGCGCCCAGCGCAGCGCATTCCTGTGCAACTCCGGCAACCCCGGCCAGCCCGTGTCGGCCATCGACGACGCGGAGCTGTCGGTGGACCCCGAGCTCACCGCGCTGCTGCGGCGCGCCTACGAGGGCAACCCGCTGGAGCGGATCTAGTGCCCTCCGGCGGAGAGCCCTAGCGGCCCAGGAACCCGGTCAGGGCCACGGTCAGCTCGACCGGACTGTCCTCGTGGACGAGGTGTCCCGCCCCGGGCAGGACCTCCAGCCGGGCACCGGGGACCAGGGCGGCGAGCTCCCGCCCTCTCGCGGCGGGGACCCACGCGTCGTCGGCACCCCAGCACACCAGTACGGGCAGGTCGATCGTGGCGTAGCGGTCCCGCATCGCGGTGGTGTACTCCGCGTCGGCCGTGCGCTGGGCGAGCTGCCGGTAGAACGCGCGCTGCCCTTCGTCGCCGAGCCACGGTGCGACGAGAGCATCCAGCACGTCCGGCCGCAGCTCCCGCGCGGCGGCCGAGCGGACGTACTCCCGCACGAGCGCGCGGTGCAACGCCGGGGGCAGCCGCTCGAACACGCCCGCGTGCTCGCCCGCCAGGCGGGAGAACGGGCTCCCCCACGGCCCCAGCGCGACCGCGTCGACGAGCGCGAGGCTG
The DNA here is from genome assembly GCF_003311655.1 of Prauserella sp. PE36. Classification (NCBI taxonomy): domain Bacteria; kingdom Bacillati; phylum Actinomycetota; class Actinomycetes; order Pseudonocardiales; family Pseudonocardiaceae; genus Prauserella; species Prauserella sp. PE36. Next base: position 59,231 of record NZ_QEQT01000085.1, read on the forward strand.
CGATAGGGCGCACCGTGCAGCAGGTGCGCGCCCAGCGCCACGGCCCCGCCCGAGTCGTGGGCGACGACGTCGGGCTCGGCGAGGCCCCAGTGCTCCAGCAGGTCCCGGAACACCTCGCCCAGCGCGGCGAGCGAGAGGTCCTGGCCGTCGAACTTCTCCGAGGAGCCGTACCCCGGCATGTCCCAGACGTGGACGCGGCGGCCCGTCAACGCGCGGGCGAAGCCACGCCAGACGTAGGACGAGAACGGCGTGCCGTGCAGGAGTACCACGGGCTCGCCGCCCGGATCGCCGAAACGGTCCCAGCGCACGGTGCCGAGCCGGCTGCGCCAGGACTCACGCAGGTGCCACGCGTTCATCCCGCTCCCGTTCCGCTTGTCCCACCGGGCACGTCGCGTCGGTGACGCAGCACTTCCGGTCGCACAGCCTGCACAGGTACTGGGCGTTGCCCACCTCGTCATAGAGCCGGGTGAGCAGCGTGGAGAGCAGCCGGTCGAGCGTCCGCTGGTCGTCCTCGTCCAGTACGGCGACGAGGTCGGTCAGGGGGCTCGCCCGCGCCGCGAGCACCTTCCGTGCCGCCTGGCTGCCCGCTCTCGTGGGGTGCAGCATCGTCATCCGGCTGTGCCACGGACTGGCCCGCCGCTCCACGAGGCCGTCCGCCACCAGCGAGTCGACCATGCGAGCCGCCGCCGACTGGGTCAGCCCGACGCGCCGCCCAAGCTCCGTCACGCTCAGGCCGGGATGGGCCGTCAGCGACACCAGCGCCGCGGCACCGCTCGCGCTGACCTTCGCGGCCTCGGTCGCGCCGCCGAGGGCCAGATCGGTCAGGGCGAGCGCGGTCGCGCCGAGCAGGTTCGCGGTCCGCCGGGAGTCATGCATCACTCATTACTACATGCATTACTCATGACTCGTCAAGCCGCCGGAACCCGACCGCAGTGAAGGCCACCATGCCTGCGCCCGCCCGTCTCCCCCCCACCACCCAAACCGAGACGCTGACGCGCCGCTGTGCTCGATTCCACGCAGTGAAGGTGGCCTTCACTGCGGTCGGGCGGGCAGTCGGGCGGGCGGGCGGGCTGGCTCGGTCAGCGGAAGGTGAAGTTCGGCGGGCGGCGTTCGAGGAAGGCGGCGACACCCTCGGCGTAGTCCTCGCCGTGCACGGCGGCGGCGCGGATCTCGTCCACTTCGGAGTCGGGTTCCGCCTGTCCCGCCACGATCTTCTCGATGATCCGGTTCATCCCCCGGATCGAGGCCTGCGAGCGCGAGCCCAGCGTCCGCACGAAGTCCATTGTGGACTCCTCAAGCGCACCGGCTGGGAACACCTCGTTGACCAGGCCCATTTCACGCGCCCGCACCGCGTCCACGAGCAGGCCCGACAGGAGGAAGTACCGCGCGTTCGCAGGCCCGACGAGCGACACGAGCTGGCGGGTGGAGTCGAAGTGGTAGACGATGCCGAGCTTGGACGGCGTGATGCCGAAGCGGGAACCCTCCGCGGCGAACCGGAAGTCGCTGGCCACCGCGAGCTGGCAGCCGCCCCCGATGCAGTTGCCCCTGATCATCGCCACGCTCGGTTTGCGCATGGACGCCAGCGCCGCGACCGCCGCCTCGACGGCCTTGTCGTAGGTGGCGGCGCCCTCCGCCGACGAGCGCAGGTCGCGGAACTCACCGATGTCGGCGCCCGCGGAGAAGTCCTCTCCCGCACCGGTCAGCACGAGGACCGTCACCGACGGATCGCGTTCGACCCCGGCCACGATGCCGGGAATCGCCGACCACATGCCGAAGCTGATGGCGTTCATCTTCTCCGGCCTGCGCAGCGTCAGCCGCGCAACCTCACCGTCATGCTCGAGCTCGATCCCGTCGGTCATGGATCCACACCCTAGGAGCCCGCGCGCGGGTCAGGAGGCGGACGTGACCCGGTACACGTCGTACACACCCTCGACGTTGCGCACGACCTTGAGCACATGACCGAGGTGCTTCGGGTCGCCCATCTCGAAGGTGAACCGGCTGACGGCCACGCGGTCGCGCGAGGTGGTGACCGACGCCGAAAGGATGTTCACGCGCTCGTCGGCGAGCACCTTGGTGACGTCGGAGAGCAGGCGGTGCCGGTCGAGCGCCTCCACCTGGATCGCCACGAGGAACACCGAGGACTCCGACGGCGCCCACTCGACCTCGACCAGGCGCTCCGGCTGCTGGCGCAGGTCGTCGGCGTTGGTGCAGTCGGTGCGGTGCACGCTGACCCCGCCGCCACGCGTGACGAAGCCGAGGATCTCGTCGCCGGGTACCGGGGTGCAGCAGCGCGCGAGCTTGGCCCAGATGTCGCTCTCGCCCTTGACGATCACGCCGACGTCGCCGGCCCCGCGCCTGCGGGTGACCGTGGACGGAGTGGCCCGCTCGGCGAGCTCCTCCTCGGCCTCCTCCACGCCGCCGATCAGCGCGACGAGCCGCTGCACCACGTGCTTGGCGCTCGTGTGCCCCTCGCCGACCGCGGCGTAGAGCGAGCTGATGTCGCCGTGCCGCAGCTCCTTGGCGACCGCGCCCATCGAGTCGGCCGACACCAGGCGCTGGATCGGCAGCCCGACCTTGCGGACCTCCTTGGTGATGGCGTCCTTGCCGGCCTCGATCGCCTCGTCGCGGCGCTCCTTGGCGAACCACTGGCGGATCTTCGCCCGCGCCTTCGGCGACCCGGCGAACGACAGCCAGTCCCGGCTCGGGCCCGCGCCCTCGGCCTTGGACGTGAAGATCTCGACGACCTCGCCGTTCTCCAGCTTGCGCTCGAGCGCGACGAGTCTGCCGTTGACTCGGGCGCCGATGCAGCGGTGCCCGACCTCGGTGTGCACGGCGTAGGCGAAGTCCACCGGTGTCGACCCGACGGGCAGGGTGATCACGTCGCCCTTGGGCGTGAACACGAAGATCTCGCGCGTCGCGAGGTCGTAGCGCAGCGACTCGAGGAACTCGCCGGGGTCGGCCGCCTCCCGCTGCCAGTCGAGGAGCTGCCGCATCCACGCCATCTCGTCGATGTCGACGGCGTTGCCACTGTGTGTGCCCCTGGTCTCCTTGTACCGCCAGTGCGCGGCGATGCCGTACTCGGCGGTGCGGTGCATCTCGTGCGTGCGGATCTGCACTTCCAGCGGCTTGCCGTCCGGCCCGATCACCGTGGTGTGCAGCGACTGGTAGACACCGAACCGGGGCTGGGCGATGTAGTCCTTGAACCGGCCCGGCATCGGCTGCCACAGAGCGTGCACCACGCCCATCGCGGCGTAGCAGTCACGCACGTCCTCGACGAGGATGCGCACGCCCACCAGGTCGTGGATGTCGTCGAGGTCGCGGCCGCGGACGATCATCTTCTGGTGGATCGAGTAGTAGTGCTTCGGCCTGCCCTCGACCTTGGCTGTGATGCGTGAGGAGTCCAGCTGCTTGGTCAGCTCCCCGATCACCCAGCGCAGGTATGTGTCGCGGGACGGCGCGCGGTCGGCGACCAGGCGGACGATCTCGTCGTACTTCTTGGGCTGCAGGATCGCGAACGCGAGGTCCTCCAGTTCCCACTTCACCGTTGCCATACCGAGCCGGTGGGCCAGCGGGGCCAGGACCTCCAGGGTCTCCTTGGCCTTGCGGGCCTGCTTCTCCGGCGGGAGGAAGCGCATCGTGCGCATGTTGTGCAGCCGGTCGGCCAGCTTGATCACCAGCACGCGCGGGTCGCGCGCCATGGCGATCACCATCTTGCGGATGGTCTCGGCCTCGGCGGCGTGGCCGAGCTTGACCTTGTCGAGCTTGGTGACGCCGTCGACGAGCTGGGCGACCTTCTCGCCGAAGTCGGCACCCAGCTGGTCCAGGGAGTAGCCGGTGTCCTCGACGGTGTCGTGCAGCAGGGCCGCCACCAGCGTCGTCGTGTCCATGCCCAGCTCGGCGAGGATCGTGGCCACCGCGAGCGGGTGGGTGATGTAGGGGTCGCCGGACTTGCGGCGCTGCTCGCGGTGCAACTCCTCGGCCACGTCGTAGGCGCGCTGGAGCAGGGTCAGGTCGGCGTTCGGGTGAAGCTCGCGGTGGATCGCGGCGAGCGGCTCGAGCACCTGCTTCACGGACGCGGCACGCTGGGCGGTGATGCGCCGCGCAAGCCTGGCCCTCACCCGCCTGGTCGCCGAGGGCGCCCTGGTGGCGCCGCCGTTCGGGACAGGACGCGCGGGCTGTGCGGACGGTGCCGCCTGTGCCGGTTGCGACTCGCGCGCGTCACCGTCCGAATGGGCTGCCACGACGGAATCGAGCTCTTGGCCCACCCGCACCTCCAGCTCATCGCGCGGTTGTTAGACACCTAGCGTAACCCGCGGCGACGCCGGTCCGTGTCCTCCCCGGGCTAGGAGCGCGCTGAACCACCGCTGCCCTACTGCGCGACGCCCAGACGGCGCCTCGCCGCGTTGCCGGAAAGCCCGAGTACGACCCGGTACGAGGGCTTCCCTCCGCCCTGCGAGGCCGCCGTCTGGATCGCCGCTCGCTACGGGCGGGGTTGTTCAGCACACTCCTAGAGCGTCCGCAGCGCGTGCACCGGCAGGCCCGCCAGCCTCGCCCTGCCGCCGAGGGCCGCCAGCTCCAGCACCACGGCGACGCCGGTCGGCTCGGCCCCCGCGCCCCTGATCAGCTCGGCCGTGGCGGCGGCTGTGCCGCCGGTGGCGAGCACGTCGTCGACGACGGCCACCCGCTCGTCCCCGGCCACGGACCCGGCGGGCAGCTCCAGGGTGGCCGTGCCGTACTCCAGCGCGTAGTCGACCCGGCCCGCCACGGACGGCAGCTTGCCCGGCTTGCGCACCAGCGCCACGCCGAGCCCGCGCGCGTAGCCGACCGCGGCGGCCAGCACGAAGCCCCGTGCCTCCACCGCGGCCAGCCGGTCCACTCGGTCGCCGATGACCTCGCCGAGCGCGTCGACCACCGCGGCGAAACCGGCCGCGCTGCCGAACAGCGGGGTCAGGTCACGGAAAAGCACCCCCGGCTCGGGGAAGTCAGGCACCTCCGCGACGAGATCCAGTGCCTCGTCGAGCTTCATCGCCTGCGCTTGCCCGTCGGCTTACCGGTGGGCCTGCCCGAACGCTGCTGCTGGCGCTTCTGCGCCGCCTTGGGATGCCTCGCCGGGACGCTGGCCGCCGCCGCGTACGCCTCCTCGCGGCGCAGCTCGGTGGCCAGTGCCTCGTCGTCGGCGGGGTCGAAGTCCTCGTCCGGCTCGCGCTCGGTCGCCTTGCGGGCCTGGTTCGCCCTGCGGGCGTGGACGCGCTCGGCCTGCTGCTGGTACTTCGGGTCCCGCATCTTGAGGAAAACCAGCAGCGGTGTCGCCAGCAGCACGGACGACAGCACGCCGGCGAGCATGCCGGTCAGCTGCACGAGCGCGAGGTCCTGCAGCGTGCCGGCGCCCAGCAGGACGTAGCCGACGATCAGCAGGCCGAGCACCGGCAGCAGCGCGATGACCGACGTGTTGATCGAGCGCATCAGCGTCTGGTTCAGCGCGAGGTTGGCGGCCTCGGGGTACGTGCGCCTGGTGAGGTTCAGCAGGCCGCGCGTGTTCTCCTTGACCTTGTCGAACACCACCACCGTGTCGTACAGCGAGAAGCCGAGGATCGTCAGCAGACCGATCACGGTCGCGGGCGTCACCTCGAAGCCCACCAGCGAGTAGACGCCCGCGGTGACCACGATGTCGTGGATGAGCGCGACGAGCGCCGCCGCCGCCATCCACTTCTCGAAGTAGAGGATCAGGAAGATCGTCACCAGCACGATGAACACGCCGAGCGCGATCAGCGCCTGCCGTGAGATCTCCCCGCCCCACGACGCGCTGACCGCGCTGTCGCTGATGACGGTCTGGCTCGGCTGCCCGCTGGAGTCCAGCGGCTGCAGCTCGTTGAAGAGCGCCTGCTTGACCTGGGCGACCTCGTTGGCGTCGAGCGTGCTGGACCGCAGCTGGATGGTGGCCGCCTCGCCGACGCCGACCTGCTGGGCCTCGGAGGCGTTCTCGCCGATCGCGCCCGAGAAGACCTGTTTCGCCTCGTCGGGGTCGATGGGGCCCTGCGCGCCCTGGGCCGGCAGCTGGATCTGCGTGCCACCCTCGAACTCGATGCCGAGGTTGAAGCCCTTGATGCCCATCGAGCCGATGCACACCAGCACCAGGATCCCGAAGGCGACGAACCACCGCTTGCGGTGCCCGACGATGTCGAACGCGCCGGTCCCCGTGTAGAGGCGGGTGAACACGGACTCCTTGCGGTCCTTCTCGGCCACGTCACGCCTCCTTCGCGGTCGCGCCGACATGGCTGGTGGACCTGCGTTTGGCCCCGAGTTTCTGCACGGCGCCCAGTCCCGAGAGCTTCGGGCTCGACAGCGTCTTCGACTTGGCGATGAGCGCCACGAGCGGATGGGTCACGAGGAAGACGACGATCAGGTCCAGCACCGTCGACATGCCCAGGGTGAAGGCGAAGCCCTTCACCTCGCCGACCGCCAGCGCGTAGAGCACGCCCGCGGCCAGGAACATGATCGCGTCGGAGGCGAGGATCGTGCGCCTCGCCCGCAGCCACCCTCTCGGCACCGCGGAGCGGAACGTCCTGCCCTCCCGCATCTCGTCCTTGAGCCGTTCGAAGTAGACGACGAAGGAGTCGGCCGTGACACCGATCGCGATGATGAACCCGGCGACGCCCGCGAGGTCCAGGGTGAACCCGACCCAGCGGCCGAGCAGCACCAGCACCGCGTAGACGATCGCGGCCGACAGCACCAGCGACAGCACGGTCAGCACACCGAGTATGCGGTAGTAGAGCAGGCAGTAGATGAACACCAGCGCGATACCGATCGCTCCCGCGATCAACCCTGCCTCCAGCGAGGCGAGGCCCAGCGTCGCCGACACGGTCGTCGCGTCCGAGGACGAGAACGACAGCGGCAGCGAGCCGTACTTCAGCACGTCGGCCAGGTTCTTGGCCTCCTGCTGCGTGAACTGGCCGTTGATCTCCGTCTGGCCGTTGGGAATCGCCTCGGTGATGTTCGGCGCCGACACGACCTTGGTGTCGAGCACGAACGCGGCGCGCTGGTTGACGTTGGCGGAGGTGAAGTCGGCCCAGGTGTCGGCGCCACCGCTCTTGAAGGTCAGGTTCACGACCCAGCCACCGCGCTGCTGGTTGTAGCCGGACGTGGCGTCCTCGATCTCGGTGCCCTCCAGGAACACCGGACCCAGCACGTACTTCTCGGTGCCGTCCTCGTTGCACGTGGCGAGCGGCAGCCTCGGGTCGTCGTTGCCGACGAGGGGGTCGGCCGAACCGGGCCTGCACTGCAGCTGCGCGAGTGTCTGCGCCTGGAGCTGTTGCGCGGCGGCGACGGCGGCCTGGTCGTTCGGGTTGGCGGGCAGCAGCGCCTGGTTCTGCCTGGCCTGCCTCGCCTCCTGGATCTCGGCGGCGGCCTTCTCCTCCGGAGTCTGGTCGTCGTCCTGCTGCTGCGCCGCCTGCGGCGCGCTGCCGCCGCCGTCGGCGGGCGGCTGGGACGGCTCGCCCGTCGGCGGCGCCGAGGACTCGGGAGCCTGCCCGGTGCCGGGCTGCTGCTGCGGGGCGGCGCCGGCCGGCTCCGCGTAGATGACCTGGCGGAAGCCCAGCTTCGCCGTCCGGCCGAGGGTCTTGGCCTGCTCGCCCTCGTCGCCGGGCACGGTGATGACGACGTTGTTGCCGTCGAGGAGCACCTCGGCACCGCTCACACCGATCCCGTTCACGCGGGTCTCGATGATCTGCCGCGCCTGCTCCAGCTGCTCCCGCGACGGCTCGGAGCCGTCCGGGGTGCGCGCGGTCAGGGTGACCCGTGTTCCGCCCTGCAGGTCGATGCCCAGCTTCGGCGTCGGCTGCCGGTCACCGGTGAGGAACACCAGCGCGTACAGCGCGACGACGATCAGGACGAAAAAGCTCAGGTAGCGTCCCGGGCGGATCTGCCCGGCCGGTGGTGCCACGGTCGGTCGGTCTCCTCGAACTGGGTACAGCGGCTAACGGGTCGCACCGCACACGCCCGCCGCCTTCGTGAGACAGCGAACACACGCAGCACCGAGACAGTACTCGGTGCTGCGTGAACGCCGTGTTCGCCCCACGCCGGAGCGTGGCGCGCCGGCGCGGACGGGGTGGACCGCTACTTCTTGCCGTGCTCGAGCGGCGGGGCGACCTGCGGGCCCTTGGCGGCCTCGGTCTCCTTCTCGTCGGCCTCGGCGACCGTGGATTCCTCAGCGACCGACGTGTCGCCCTCCTCGTCGGAGGCCGACTCGTCGTCGACGACCGGGTTGATCTTCTCCCGCACTGCCTGCCGCAACCAGGTGGTCACCACGCCGTCGGCGATCTCGAGGTCGATCGTGGTCTCGTCGCTGGTGTCGGCCACGGTCGCGTACAGACCGGAGGTGGTCATCACGCGGTCACCGGGGGCCAGGCTGTTCTGCAGCTCCTGCTGCTGCGCCATCATCCGCTTCTGCTTGCGCGTACCCATGATCAGGGGAATCGCGACGACGAGCATCAGCAGCAGCGGCAGGAAAAGGCCTTCCATGGTTCTCCATTCGGAGGACGCCGCCGGAAGCGAAACGTCCGAGTTTGTCTGAATGTGCCCTGTCGAGTGTGCCAGGTACCGCCGGGAATGCCAGCACCGCCCAGCACGCACACCTCGTGCATTCTCAGTCGAACAGGGTCGGCGCTGCCGCGTCAACCCCGGCGACCTCGGCCGGAGCCTGCAGCCCGAGGTGCTCCCACGCCGCCGCGGTAGCGACGCGACCACGCGGGGTGCGCGCGAGCATACCCGCGCGCACGAGATAGGGCTCACACACCTCTTCGACCGTCGACGGCTCCTCCCCCACGGCCACCGCGAGGGTCGACACCCCGACCGGGCCGCCGCCGAAGGACCGCACGAGGGCGGCGAGCACGGCACGGTCGAGCCGGTCGAGCCCGAGCTCGTCGACGTCGTAGACCTCCAGCGCCGCCCTGACCACCTCGAGCGTGCCGGTGCCGTCGGCCCGCACCTCCGCGTAGTCCCGGACCCGGCGCAGCAGCCGGTTGGCGATCCGCGGGGTGCCGCGCGACCGCCGGGCGATCTCGGCACGGCCGTGTGGGTCGACGGAGATGCCGAGCAGGTCGGCCGAGCGCTGCACCACCTGCTCCAGCTCCTCCGGCGAGTAGAACTCCATCTGGCCGGTGAACCCGAACCGGTCGCGCAGCGGACCCGTCAGCGCCCCGGATCGCGTCGTGGCGCCGACCAGCGTGAACGGCGCGATCTCCAGCGGGATGCTCGTGGCGCCCGGCCCCTTGCCGACCACCACGTCCACGCGGAAGTCCTCCATCGCGAGGTAGAGCATCTCCTCGGCGGGCCGCGCGATGCGGTGGATCTCGTCGATGAACAGCACGTCGCCCTCGGCGAGGTTGGAGAGCATCGCCGCGAGGTCGCCCGCGCGCTCCAGCGCCGGGCCCGACGTGATGCGGATCGACGCGTCGAGCTCGGCCGCGATGATCATCGCCATGCTCGTCTTGCCGAGCCCCGGCGGGCCCGAGAGCAGCACGTGGTCGGGCGGGACGCCCCGCCTGCGTGCGCTTTCCAGCACCAGGCTGAGCTGCTCGCGCACGCGCGGCTGGCCCACGAAGTCGGCGAGCTTGCGGGGCCGCAGCGCCGTCTCGACCTCGCGCTCGCCGGTCTGGGGCAACGCCGACAGCGCCGCTTCGTCGGGCTCGAAGTCGGTCATGTGGCCATCGTCCATGGTGCCGGGTCAGCGCTTCCGGCCGAGGGTGGTGAGCGCGGCCCGCAGCACGCTGGAGGTGTCGGCCCCCGCGTCGGCCGCGACGACCTTGTCCACCGCCTGCTCGGCCTGCTTGGCGGCAAAGCCCAGCCCCACGAGCGCCTCCACGACCTCGGTGCGCACGGCGCTCGCCGCCGTGCCGCCGCCCGCGGCCGCACCGGAGGGCTCCGCGGCGAGCACCTTGTCCCGCAGCTCCAGGGTGAGCCGTTCGGCGCCCTTGCGTCCGATGCCCGGAACCTGCGTGAGCACGGTGATGTTGCCCTCGGCCAGCGCGCTGCGGAGCTTGTCGGGGTCGAGCACCGCCAGCGCGGCGAGCGCGAGCCGGGGGCCGATGCCCGAGACGGTCTGGAGCAGGCCGAACAGCTCGCGCGCCTCGGCGTCGGCGAACCCGAAGAGGGTCAGCGAGTCCTCCCGCACCACGAGCGAGGTGAACAGCCGCGTCTCCTCGCCCCTGCGCAGGGTCGCGAGCGTGGAGGGCGTGGCCTGCACGGCGAGGCCGACCCCGCCCACCTCCACCACCACGTGGTCGAGCCCGACGGAGAGCACCTCGCCGCGCACCGAGGAGATCATCGCTTCGCTCCCAGCGTGTTCCCGCCCTGACCGGGCTTCTGCTTCGCCGCGGCGGCCAGCCGCGCGCGATGGGTCCTGGCGAGCTGCGCCGCCCGCGCCTCCGCCTCGGCCAGCCGCGCCCGCATCGGCTCCCGCCACAGGTGGCAGATGGCGAGCGCGAGCGCGTCGGCGGCGTCGGCGGGGCTCGGCGCCTGCGCGAGCTTGAGCAGCCGGGTCACCATGCCGGTGACCTGCGCCTTGTCCGCCCGGCCCGAGCCGGTGACGGCCGCCTTGACCTCACTGGGCGTGTGGAAGACGACCGGAAGGCCCCTGCGCGCCGCGCTGAGCGCAACGACCCCGCCCGCCTGCGCGGTGCCCATCACCGTCCGCACGTTGTGCTGGCTGAACACCCGCTCGACGGCGACGGCCTCGGGCCGGTAGGTGTCGAGCCACTCCTCGACGGCGTCGGAGACCTGGAGCAGCCTGCCCGCGAGGTCGGCGTCGGGCGGCGTGCGCACGACATCGACGGCCACACAGGTGACCGTGCGGCCGAGGCCGCCGTCCACGACACCGAGCCCGCATCGGGTCAGCCCGGGGTCGACACCGAGCACGCGCAACGGGCCTCCCTCTCGCCACGAACACCAGTTCGAGCACGAAGGCTACCCGCTGCGCGGCGAGGGGAGGACGAGGCGCGCCGGGTCAGGAGCAGCGCACGAGCGCCTGCACGGGCGTGTGGTCGGACGGGTACCGGCCCCGAAGGCGGAACGTGTTGATCGCGGCGGCGAGCACGTCGACGCGGGAGTTGGCGAGCACCCAGTCGATGCGGTTCGCACCGAGCACCGGGTCCCGGTAGTTCGGGAACGTGCCCCACTCCGGCGTCAGCTGCCTGCCCGCCAGCCACGTGTCGGTGAGCCCGCCGTCGGTGACGAGGAGACGGTACGACTCGGAGCCGGGCGCCGGGGTGTTGAAGTCACCGGTGAGCACCACGGGCAGCGCGGGGTCGAAACCGGCGATCCGGTCGCGCACGAGGGCGGCGCTGCGCTGGCGCGAGGGCTCGGACTGGTGGTCGAAGTGTGTGTTGACGTGGACGAACTCGGTGCCGGTTCGGCGATCGGCGAAGCGCACCCACGTGACCATCCTGATCACGTTGTTGCCCCACGACTTCGAGCCGATCACGTTCGGCGTGTCGGAGAGCCAGAAGTGGTCCAGGTCGAGCGGTTCGAGCCTGCGGGCGTCGTAGTAGATCGCCATGAACTCGCCGCGGCCGCCGCCCTCGCGGCCGAGCCCGATCCAGTCGTAGTGCCCGGGAAGATCGGCACTCACCTGCTTCACCTGGTGGTACAGCGCCTCCTGGACGCCGAGCACGGTCGGTCGTTCCACGTCGAGGAAGCGCGCCAGCACCGGGCGCCGGTCGGTCCACGAGTCCGGCGTGCCGGGCGCGGCGTTGGTGTCCAGCCGGATGTTGAACGACATCACGTGCAGGTCCGCGCCCTTGGCCTCCCCGATCACGGCCTTGCCCTGGCCGGCCGCGTTCGCCGTCCCCGAGGCGAAAACGAGGCCCGCCGCGCCCACCACGCCGGCCAGCCCGAGCGCACCACGTCTCGACATTCCGCTCTGTTCCACGACATCCTCCTCACCTGCGGGCACGGTGCCCGGGAGGACTTTCGTGGCTGATCATGAGCGGCACCCGGCGCGCAGGCGAGCACGAGGAGAACGGGGGCCGAACTCCAGCCCTTGACTATCCGATGTGGACGGTCACGGTCCGTCGACGCCCGGCGTCCAGCTCTCCGGCCTGCCGGTCATCGTCAGCACGGGCTGCCACGCGGCGAACCCCTCCGGCGCGCTTTCCTGCCACGGCCAGTGACCCGCGGGCGTCGGCACGATGATCTGCACGGCGGGGAAGTCGCCGTCGGGGTAGACGAGGAACGCGCTGCCGAAGAACTCGGGGTAGTGCCCCGGCGCGACCTGCTCGAAGGTCACCGGCACGCCCTCGAAGAAATCGTTGTACAGCTTGCCGAACTCGAACTTCTCACCCGCGGCCGCGCGGTCGACGTAGGCGTCGAGAAGCACGGACGCGAACTCCGCGGGCAACCCGACGACCACCGCCTCCGGCACCTCGTGCATCGCCCACGCGCACACGGTGAAGGCGTAGCCCGCCCCATTTCCGTCCGCGGCCACGGTGATCACGGCGTTGCCGCGTTTCTCCGCTTGCGCGACGATCCACTCACGCAGTTCCTGGGCGTTGTCGTCGGCAACGGTTTCGGGCGTCACGGCGGCCATTGTGCCCCACGTCCTCGCGAAACCCCCAAGGGGTCAACGGAGACCCGGGCGGGAATCCCGGACCGCCGGACGTGACACAATTCCTAGGCTCCGGCGGCCGACGGCGCCTACCATCGGCCGATCCGCACCCGAAACCCGGAAGTCCCCATGACCGACCCCACGCTGAAGTCCCCGCCGCCACAGGGCGGCGACGAGGACCTGCAGGACCAGATCCTTGCCGCCGAGCTCAAGCTCATGACCGGAGAGCGGCTCACCTCGACGGAGCAGCGCCTGCTCGCCTACACGGTGTTCTCCGGCGGCTGCTCCTCTTGCCCGCGCTGACGGGCGTCAGCCGACCTCGGCCATCACCTCGTCGGAAACGTCGAAGTTCGCGTAGACGTTCTGCACGTCGTCGCAGTCCTCGAGCGCGTCGATGAGCCGGAAGACCTTCTTGGCGCCCTCGGCGTCCAGCGGCACGTTGACCGATGGCAGGAAGTTGGCCTCCGCCGACTCGTAGTCGTACCCGGCCTCCTGCAGCGCGGACCGCACGCCGACGAGGTCACTCGCCTCGGAGACGATCTCGAAGCTCTCGCCGAGGTCGTTGACCTCCTCCGCGCCCGCGTCGAGCACGGCCATGAGCACGTCGTCCTCGGAGAGCTCGCCCTTCGGCATGAGCACGACGCCCTTGCGGTTGAACAGGTACGCGACCGAACCCGGGTCGGCGAGCGAGCCGCCGTTGCGGGTCAGCGCGGTGCGCACCTCGGAGGCTGCGCGGTTCTTGTTGTCGGTGAGGCACTCGATCAGCACCGCGACGCCGTTGGGGCCGTAGCCCTCGTACGTGATGTTCTGCCAGTCGGCGCCACCGGCCTCCTCACCGGCGCCGCGCTTGCGCGCGCGCTCGATGTTGTCCTGGGGGACGGAGTTCTTCTTCGCCTTCTGGATGGCGTCGTACAGCGTCGGGTTGCCGTCCGGGTCGCCCCCGCCGGTCCGCGCGGCGACCTCGATGTTCTTGATCAGTCTCGCGAACAGCTTGCCACGCTTGGCGTCGAGGGCGGCCTTCTTGTGCTTGGTGGTGGCCCACTTGGAGTGGCCGCTCATCTCTCCTCCAAAATCACTTCTCCTGCACGATGCCCACGAACAGCCGGTGCACGCGCTCGTCCCCCGTCAGCTCCGGGTGGAACGCGGTGGCGAGCACCGTCCCCTGGCGGACCGCGACGATCCTATCCGCAGCCGCCCCGGCGTCCCTGGTGTGCGGGATCCTGGCGAGCACCTCGACCCCGTCGCCGGTCTTCTCGACCCACGGGGCGCGGATGAAGACGGCGTGCAGCGAGCCGCCCTCGACACCGGTGAAGTCGAGGTCGCCCTCGAACGAGTCCACCTGGCGGCCGAACGCGTTGCGCCGTACGACGATGTCGAGCGCGTCGAGCTGGTGCTGGTCCTCGCGGCCGTCGAGTGCCTGCCTCGCCAGCAGGATCATGCCGGCGCACGAACCGAACGCGGGCATGCCGTCGGCCAGCCTGCCGCGCAGCGGCTCCAGCAGCTCGAACGTGTCCAGCAGGCGCGACATGGTGGTGGACTCGCCGCCGGGCAGCACCAGGCCGTCGACCTCGGCGAGCTCGCGCGGCCTGCGCACGGGCAGCGCGGTCGCTCCCGCCCGTTCCAGCATCGCGGCGTGCTCGCGCACGTCGCCCTGCAGGGCGAGCACTCCGATCACCGGTCGCTTCGTCGTCACGCAACAGCACCTTTCCAGGAACTCCCTGGTCAAGCCTACTGTGCGGAGGCTGGCTTCCCGTCAGGGCACCCCGAGCAGCCGTAGGATCGCGGCCGTGGCGGCCGCGGCGAGCACCACCACCACGAACGGCGCTTTGCGCCACGCCAGCAGCCCGCCGACCGCGACCCCGGCAGGCCGGGCGAAGCCGACGAACTCGTGGCCGTCGAGCAGCGCCGCCGTCGCGACCAGCGCGGCGAGGAGGGTCACCGCGGCGACGGCCATGAGCTTCTCGACGCGAGGGGACAGCTCGACCCTGGCCCTGAGCACCGGCCCGGCGAAGCGGAACGCGAAGGTCCCCGCCCCCAGCACGACGGCGGCGACGATGAGCGTGGCCGCGGAGATCACGACGCCGCCTCCTTCGCCTTCTCGGCGGGCTCGGCCTGCTTGCCGACGAAGCTCACGAGCACCCCGGCGAGCGCGAGCAGCACCGGCACACCCCCGGGCAGGAACGGCGCCGTCGCCAGCGCGATCACCACTCCGGCCAGCGCGGCCCTGCGGGTCGCCGGGTCCTTGAGGGAGGGCAGCACGAGCGCGAGCAGTACGGCGGGGAACGCGGCGTCGAGACCGAAGGCGTCGGTGTCGGTCACCACCGTGCCGCCGAACGCGCCGAGCACCACACCGACGTTCCAGCAGACGAACAGCCCGACACCGCACGCCCAGTACGCCGCCCTGCGGCGCTCGGCGTCGCGCTGCGCCAGCGCGAAGGCCACGGTCTCGTCGATCATCAGGTGGCTGCCGACGATCCGCCTGGCCCAGCGGTCGCCGAGCACGTCGCCGACCGCGAAGCCGAACGGCAGGTGCCTGGCGTTGACCAGCAGCCCGGCGACCACGGCCGCGATCGGGTTGCCGCCTGAGGCGACGAGCCCGACGAACATGAACTGCGCCGCGCCCGCGAAGACGACGAGCGACAGCAGCATCGGCAGCCACAGCGGCAGGCCGGAGCTCACCGTGATCGCACCGAAGGAGACACCGACGACCGCGTCGGCGAGGCAGACCAGCGCGATGTCGCGCGCGAGTCCGCGGTCCAGGGTTCGCCATATCGAACGCATCGCCTTCTATACTGAACGAGACCACTGCCGTTCGTCAAGGCGAACGACTCGACTCATGGAGCGAACGACATGCCGGAGAGCAGGGAGAACGGAGCACCACTCGCGGTGATCGCGGCGTCACTGCAACGCGAGCGCCGCCGCACCGGGCTGTCGTTGGCCGAGGTCGCGCGCAGGGCGGGCATCGCCAAGTCGACGCTCTCCCAGCTCGAGGCGGGCACCGGCAACCCGAGCGTCGAGACACTGTGGGCGCTGAGCGTGGCGCTCGACGTGCCGTTCGCGCAGCTGGTGGAACCGACCCGGCCGAAGGTGCAGCTGATCCGGGCGGGCGAGGGCCCGACGTTCCAGGCCGAGCGCGCCGACTACGTGGCGACGATGCTCAGCGCGTGCCCGCCCAACGCCCGCCGCGACGTGTTCCAGATCGTCGCCCAGCCGGGCAAACCGCGGGAGTCCGACCCGCACATGCCCGGCGTGGTCGAGCACGTGGTCCTGAGCCGGGGCCGCGCGCTCGTCGGGCTGCTGGAGGAACCCGTCGAGCTCGGCCCCGGCGACTACATCAGCTACCCCGGCGACCTGCCGCACGTGTTCGAGGCGCTCGAACCCGACACGGCCGCCGTGCTCGTCTCCGAACACATCTGAGTCACGCCTGCCTCAGGCCGCGCAGCATCGTCACCGCGAGCACGGCGAGGCAGGCCGAGAGCACCGCTGCGGCCACGGCCACGGCGCCGAGACCCGAGGTGAACGCCGTCCGCGCCACGTCGAGCACGTCGGCGGCTTGCCCTGGCGGCAGCTCCCGCGCCGCGGTAACGGCCCCGGCCAGTGTTCCCTCGGCGGCCTCGACGGCCTCCGAGGGCAGCCCGGCCGGGAGCGCCCCGGCGACCTGCCCCCGGTAGACGATCCCCAGCAGGCTGCCCAGCGTCGCGATCCCCAGGGCGATGCCCAGCTCCCCGCTGGTCTCCGACACCGACGACGCCGAGCCCGCCCGCTCCGGCGGGGCAGAGCCGACGACCAGCTCCGTGCCGAGCGCGCCGATGGGCGAGCAACCGAGGAACCCGACGACCAGGCCGACGACGAGCAGCGTCAGCCCCGTTCCGGAGCCCGCCGTGGCCAGCACGAGCCAGCCCGCCGCCGAGATCACCATCCCGGTACCGATCACGGCCGACGGGCTGAACCGGCGGGCCAGCACCGGAGCCAGCAGTGAACCCGCGACGATCGCGACGGCGGGCGTGACCAACCACAGCCCGGCCTCCAGCGGCGAGAGCCCCTCGACCAGCTGCAGGTACTGGCCGACGACCAGGTACACACCGCCCTGCATGATCATCCCGCAGAGCAGGATCCCCAGCGCGATGCTGAACGCCCTGTTCCCGAACAGCCGGAGGTCCAGCAGCGGGTCGGCGAGCCCGCGCTGCCTGCGGACGAACGCGACCCCGGCCGTGACGCCGACGAGAACGGCGAGCAGCGCGCGCCACGACGGACCGTCGCCGGCGAGCTCCTTGAGCCCGTAGACGACGGGCAGCACGGCGGCCAGCGACAGGGCCACGCTCGGCAGGTCGAGCCCGCCCGACCCGCTGCCGCGGTGAGCCGGCAGCACCAGCGGTCCCGCCACCAGCAGCAGGAGCATCACCGGCACGCCGATGAGGAACACCGAGCCCCACCAGAACGCCTCCAGCAGGACGCCGCCGACCACGGGACCGAGCGCGGCGCCGCCCATGAAACAGCTGATGAACACGCCGATCGCGAGCCCGCGCTGTTTTCCGGCCGGGAACATCATGGTGATCAGTCCGAGCGACGTCGGCATGAGCGTGGCCGCCGCGATGCCGAGCAACACCCTGGCCGCGATGAGCATCTCCGCACTGACCGAGTAGGCGGCCACCACCGACGCGGCCCCGAACGCGGCGGCGCCGATGAGCAGCAGCCTGCGCCTGCCGATGCGGTCCCCGAGCCCGCCCATGGTGACCAGGAGCCCGGCGATGAGGAACCCGTAGCTGTCCATGATCCACAGCTCCTGGTTCGGCGACGGCCCGAGGTGGGCGCTCAGCTGCGGCAGCGCGAGGAACAGCACCGAGTTGTCGATCGAGAGCAACAGCGTGGGCAGGCCGAGCACGGCGAGACCTGCCCATTCGCGACGGCCCGCTCTTCGCGGCGCCGTGATGTCCGTGGTCATGACTGTGACCCCCTTTTCATTACGATACGGCTCGTAATGTATCGGGTAGGATGTCTGCCATGCAATCCCCTCGCGAACCGGCGCGGGCGGGGCGGCCGCGGAACTCGCAGATCGACGCCGCCGTGCTCGACACGACCCTCGCCGTCCTCGACGCCTCCGGCTACACGCGCTTCACGCTGGAGGAGGTCGCACGCAGGGCCGGCACCACGAAGCCCGCGATCTACCGGCGCTGGCCGACCCGCCAGCACCTCGTCCTGGCGGCGCTCGCGCGGCGGCTCGGCGAGGTCGCGGTCCCGGACAGCGATTGCACCCTGTGCGACCTCGCGGAGTGCATCAGCGTGTTCGTCGCCGCCTTCGACCGCATGCCACCCGGCGTGCTCGGCCCGCTGCTGGCCGACTGCACGGCGGACCCTGGCCTGCGGGGCGACTTCATGACCATGCTGTTCGCCCCGCCCCGTGCGGCGGTGGAGCAGACGCTCACCCGCGCGATCGCCCGTGGCGACCTGCGCGCCGACCTCGACCTCGGCCTGACCCTCGACCTGCTCGGCTCACTCGTGCACTACCGCGCCCTGTTCGGGCACGCCGCCACGAGCGACGCCGAGATCGAGCGAGCGGTGGAGACCCTGCTGCAGGGCATCGCGACCGACTACCCCCGCCTGGTCGAGCACAGCAGGCAGCTGCAGGGCGAGCCGGAGATACACCAGCTCCACCCGTAGTGACCCACCTACCCCGCCTAGCAGTGAAGGCCACCTTGCCTGCGTTGAACGCAGGCAAGGTGGCCTTCACTGCAGTCGCGCCCGGGAGCGAAGGGGTTACCAGCCGCGCTCGGCGAGCCGGTGCGGCTCGGGCACGTCGTCGACGTTGATGCCGACCATGGCCTCACCGAGGCCGCGCGAGACCTTCGCGAGCACGTCCGGGTCGTCGTGGAACGTCGTCGCCTTCACGATCGCCTCGGCCCGCTTGGCCGGGTCGCCGGACTTGAAGATGCCGGAGCCGACGAAGACGCCCTCGGCGCCCAACTGCATCATCATCGCGGCGTCGGCCGGCGTGGCGATGCCACCGGCGGTGAACAGCACGACCGGCAGCTTGCCGGTGGCCGCGACCTCCTTGACCAGCTCGTACGGCGCCTGCAGCTCCTTGGCCGCGACGTAGAGCTCGTCCTCCGGCAGCGCGGTGAGCTTGCGCAGCTCCGCGCGGATCTTGCGCATGTGCGTGGTGGCGTTGGAGACGTCGCCCGTGCCCGCCTCGCCCTTGGACCGGATCATCGCCGCGCCCTCGTTGATCCGGCGCAGGGCCTCGCCGAGGTTGGTCGCGCCGCAGACGAACGGCACCGTGAACGCCCACTTGTCGATGTGGTTGGCGTAGTCCGCGGGGGTCAGCACCTCGGACTCGTCGACGTAGTCGACGCCGAGGGATTGCAGCACCTGCGCCTCGACGAAGTGGCCGATGCGCGCCTTGGCCATCACGGGAATGGAGACGGCGGAGATGATGCCGTCGATCAGGTCGGGGTCGCTCATCCTGGCGACGCCGCCCTGGGCGCGGATGTCGGCGGGCACGCGCTCCAGCGCCATCACCGCGACGGCGCCGGCGTCCTCGGCGATCTTCGCCTGCTCGGGGGTGACGACATCCATGATCACACCGCCCTTGAGCATCTCGGCCATGCCGCGCTTCACGCGCGCGGTGCCGGTCTCGGGCAGGGCGGAGCTGGTGGACTGGGCGTCAGACACTGAGGGAGCCTTTCAGGACACAAAGGGGGTTACGGCTCCAGCGTACGTTCGACGTGGACCGCTGAAAGGTGCCAGTAGGCGGCTATCTCGGCAGGCCACTTTCCCCCGGTCGCCGCATGGCCTTGCCGGGCGTCCGCAACGGGTGTGTGATCGAGGGCACACCTCGACACCGACGTCGGCGCAAGGAGACCCGCGATGGCCGAGAAGCAAACGAAGAACGGTGACGCTGGGGCCGCGGTCGCTGTGGACGATCCCGGCAAGGTACGCAACGTGGTGCTGGTCGGACCCTCCGGCTCCGGCAAGACCACCCTCACCGAGGCCCTGCTCGTCGCATCCGGGACGGTGAACCGCGCCGGATCCGTCGTGGAGGGCACCACGGTCTGCGACCACGACCCCGCCGCCGTGCGACAGCAGCGCTCGGTGGGCCTCTCGGTCGCCCCGGTGGTCTACGGCGACATCAAGATCAACCTCATCGACACCCCCGGCTACGCGGACTTCGTCGGCGAACTGCGCGCGGGGCTGCGCGCCGCCGACGCGGCCCTTTTCGTCGTGAGCGCGGGCGAGGGTGTCGACCCGGCGACCGTGGCGCTCTGGGAGGAATGCGCCCAGGTGGGCATGCCGCGTGCCGTGATCGTCTCCCGGCTCGACCACGCGCGAGCCGACGTCGAGGCCGAGATCGCGGCGTGCCAGGACGCCTTCGGCTCCGGCGTCCTTCCGCTGTACCTGCCCGCGGGCGGCGGCAAGCAGGGCTTGATCGGCCTCATCACCCAGCGGTTCTTCGACTACTCGAACGGCTACCCGCCCGCCATCGGCGAGCCGGACCCCGCCGACCTGGAGCGGCTCACCGACGCCCGCAACGAGCTGATCGAGGGGATCATCGCCGAGAGCGAGGACGAGACCCTCATGGACCGCTACCTCGCGGGTGAGCCGATCGCCGAGGACACGCTTGTCGCCGATCTCGAGACCGCGGTCGCGCGCGGCTCGTTCCACCCGGTCATCCCCGTGTGCTCCGAGACCGGCGTCGGCCTGGCCGAGGTGCTCGACGGCATCGCCCGCGCGTTCCCGTCACCGCTCGAGCACGACCTGCCCGACGTGACCTCTCCCGACGGGGTGCCGCACCCCCGCCTCTCCCCCGACCCGAGCGGCCCGCTCGCCGCCGAGGTCGTGCGGACGGCGGTGGACTCCTACGTCGGCAGGGTCTCGCTCGTGCGCGTGTTCTCCGGGACGCTGCGGCCGGAACGGCCGGTGCACGTGTCCGGCCACGGCCTCGCCGAGCGTGGGCACGCCGACCACGACGCCGACGAGCGTGTGGCGCACCTCTACTCGCCACTGGGCGCTCACCTGCGGGAGGTTCCCTACTGCGTGGCGGGCGATCTGTGCGCCCTCACCAAGATCGGCTCGGCGGAGACCGGCGATACGGTGTCCTATCCGGACGACCCCCTGCTGATGCGGCCGTGGACGATGCCGGAGCCGCTGCTGCCGGTCGCCGTCGTGGCCAAGACCCGCAGCGACGAGGACGCGCTGGCCCGCAACCTGTCGCGGCTCGTGGCCGGTGACCCGACCCTGCGCATGGAACGCAACCCGGAGACCAACCAGCTGGTGCTGTGGTGCATGGGCGAGGCGCACGCCGACGTGGTGCTGTCGCGCCTGCGCGCGGGCGGCGCCGAGGTGGAGACCGAGCCGGTGCGGATCAGCCTGCGCTCCACGTTCGCCGGCAAGGCGAGCGGCCACGGCAGGCACGTCAAGCAGTCCGGAGGGCACGGCCAGTACGCGGTGTGCGACATCGAGGTCGAGCCGCTGCCGCGCGGGGCGGGATTCGAGTTCGTCGACAAGGTGGTCGGCGGGGCCGTGCCGCACCAGTTCATCCCGAGCGTGGAGAAGGGCGTGCGGGCGCAGCTGCGCAAGGGGCTCGTCGACGACCACCCCGTCGTGGACGTGCGGGTGACGCTCTTCGACGGCAAGGCGCACAGCGTGGACTCCTCCGACGCGGCGTTCCAGACGGCGGGCGCGCTCGCGCTGAAGGACGCGGCGGCGAAGACGAGCGTGGTGCTGCTCGAACCGCTCGACGAGGTGCTCGTCCAGCTCCCCGACGACCACCTGGGAACCGTTCTCGGCGACCTGTCGTCGCGGCGGGGCCGGGTGCTCGGCACCGAGTCGGCCGGCGACGGCCGGAGCGTGATCCGCGCCGAGGTGCCGGCGACGGAGCTGCTGCGCTACGCCATCGACCTGCGGTCGATGACCTCGGGAACGGCGAGCTTCACCCGCCGCCACGTCCGCTACGACCCCATGCCCGAAAGCCTCGCCACCCGCTGACCCACCGGTCCCCAAGGCCACCTTTGGTGCGTTGAACGCACCAAAGGTGGCCTTGGGGGCAGTTGGTGTGCGCGAACCACAGTGCCCTTGGGGCCCAGGGCGCTCAGAACTCGAAGCCGCCGGGGCGGCCGTTGCGATCGGCGAGCAGGCCGGCCAGGGTCGCGATCGCGATCTCCGCCGGTGTGCGGGAGCCGATGTTGAGGCCGACCGGGCGGTGCACGCGCGCGATGTCGGCCGCCGGGACGCCGAGCGCTTCGAGCGCGGCCACGTGCGGGCCCTCGTGCCGAGGGTTGCCGAGCACGCCGATCCACCTGGCCGGCTGCGCCAGCGCGTCGCGCAGCACCTCGCCGAGCTCCTCGCGGTGGTGGTCGGTGACGACGATGTCGGCGGTCTCGTCGAGCTCCGGCACCGACGTGACGGCTCCGGCCGTCCGCGCCCGCTCCGGGTCCGGCTCCACGAGCACCGTGGAGAAGCCGAGGTCGTGCCCGTAGCGCAGCAGGTAAGCGGCGACGGGCGAGGCGAACACCGCCACCAGCGTCCGCTCGGCCGCACCGCCCTCAGCCGTGCCGTGCGCGACGTCGCAGGCGGGATCGGACTCCGGAGTCTGCGCCATACCGGCCAGTCTGGCACACCCGCGCGCTCAGCGAACCGAGCGCAGCCGCCCGTCCCAGCCCGCGTCCAGCAGCGACGGCAGCAGCTCACCGAGCTGCTCCGGGTAGACGACCTCAGCGGTCTCCCGCAGCTCCTCGGCGCTCCACCACCGGTGCTCGTCGATGGTGGCCACCTCGACCTCGTTGAACCCGGAGGTGTCCACGGCGACGTCGCCGTCCAGCTTCGCGAGGAAGAACCACTCCGTGCCGTCGTAGCGGCGCCCGGCGAAGCTGAACTCGACGCGCCGCCGCCACACGGGCCCCACGAGCCGCTCGGCGGGCGTGTCGAGCCCGGTCTCCTCCTTCAGCTCGCGGACCGCCGCGGATCGCAGGTCCTCGCCGTCCTCGATCCCGCCGCCGACGGTGAACCAGAACGACGAGCCCTCCTCTCCGGGATCGCGGCCGTTGAACAGCAGCACGCGGCGCCGGCCGTCGACGAGCACGACCCTGGCCGACGTGCGGGGCGTCGACGGCGCCGCGGCCGTGTCCAGTTCCGGCTCGGCGATCTCGAAGTACTCCGGCTGCTTCGCCTTCCCCGCGAGCTTGAAGTAGCGCACCTTCCGCCGCCGCCGCAGGGCGAGCGTGTCGCGCACGGCGTCGTTGTAGACCCGGCGCGCGATCACGACGCGGTGCTCGGCGTCGCTCAGCTCGTCGGCCAGCGGCGCGGGCAGCAGGCCACGGTCCACCTCGGCCAGCTGCCGGGTCAGCTCGTTCTCGGCCAGCTCCCGTTCCGGGCGCGGGGCCGACTCGGCGCCCTCCGCGGTCGCGCGCAGCACCCCGGCCTGCCCGGCGGGCAGCACGCTCGCCGCGACGGTCCTCGCGACCACGGCCCTGCGGGCGAGCGCGGCGTCCAGCGCCGCCCAGCCCGCGTCCATGCGCACGTGCAGCCGGTCGAGCCGGTTCGCGGTCGCCACGAGGAACAGGCCACCGGCCACGACGAGCACGGCCAGCACGGCGAGCAGCACGACGAGGGTGTTCACCTGGTCACTTCCTGATCGGTGCTGACCTTGCGCGGGTCGGCGGCGATCGCGGCCTCGTAGACCCGCAGCACCTGCTTCACCACCGTCTGCCAGTCGAACATCGCGACGCGCTCGGTGGCCGCCGCCGAGAGCCGGGCCCGCCGCTGGGCGTCGGCGAGCACCTCGCGCAACGCGGCGGCGAGCCCGGCCGGATCACCGGTGGGCGTGAGCAGCCCGGCGCGGCCGTCGTCGAGGACCCGGCGGAACGAGTCGAGATCGCTGGCCACCACGGGGGTTCCCGCTGCCATCGCCTCGGTGAGGATCATGCCGAAGCTCTCGCCGCCGGTGTTGGGCGCGCAGTAGACGTCGACGCTTCGCAGAGCCCGCGCCTTGGTGGCGTCGTCGACCTGTCCCAGCACGTCGATCCGCCGGGCGAGCTCGGGGCCCGCCTCGCGGCGCAGCGTGTCGGCGTCGCCCCTGCCGACCACGAGCAGGCGCAGCCCCGGCAGCTCGGGCACGAGCAGCCGGAGCGCGCCGAGCAACACCGCCATGCCCTTGCGCGGTTCGGTGTAGCGGCCGACGAATCCGATGGTGCCGCCCGCGCGCGGGTAGCCCTCCAGCGGCTCGGCGTCGGCGAAGAACCCCACGTCGACACCGTTGGGGATCTCCACGGCGTCGCCGCCGGAGTGCTCGACCTGGACCCGCCGGGCGAGCGCGGAGACCGCGATGCGCGCCGTGACCTTCTCCAGCAGCGGGCGCAGCACCGGCTGGAACGCCGAAAGGGTGCGCGAGCGCGGGGTCGACGTGTGGAACGTCGCCACGATCGGCCCGTCGGCGACCTTGAGCGCCAGCAGCGACAGGCTCGGCGCCGCGGGCTCGTGCAGGTGCAGCACGTCGAAGTCGTTCTCGCGGATCCACCGCCGTACCCGCGCGTACGACACCGGCCCGAACTGCAGCCGTGCCACCGAGCCGTTGTACGGAATGCCGAGCGCACGACCCGCCGGGTGCACGAACGGTGGCACTTCGGAGTCCTCGTCGGCGGGGGCGAGCACCGAGACCGTGTGCCCGCGCGCGATCAGCGCCTTGGCGAGGTCCACGACGTGTCCCTGGACGCCGCCGGGAACGTCGAACGAGTACGGACAGACGATGCCGACCTTCATGGGCTCACCCCGCGACGCGTGCGTGCTCGGTCAGGTCGCTCACCCAGAACTTCTGCAGCATGTGCCAGTCGGTGGGATGCGCCGCGATGTCCCCGGCGAAGACCTCCGCGAGCGCCTGGGTGGCGGGATGGATCTCGTCGCGGGCGTTCACGCGGATCCGGGGGTGGATGCGCACCGACCAGCCCCCGTCGGTGAACCAGATACCCACCGGCAGCAGCGCCGCACCCGTGCTCGCCGCCAGGCGCGCGGGCCCGGCGGGGAACCGGGCCTCCTCCCCGAAGAACGTCACGGGCAGGCCCGAGTTGCTCAGGTCGCGGTCCCCGACGAGACACACCACCTTGTTGTCCCGCAGCCCGCGCAGCAGCGCCCGGAACGACACGCTGCCGTCGGAGGGCACGACCTCGAACCCGAGCGACTCGCGGAAGGCGACGAACCGGTCGTAGAGCGACTCGGGTTCGAGCCGTTCCACCACGGTGATGAACGAGCCGAAGTGGTTCACCAGCCACAACCCGGCCACGTCCCAGTTGCCGCAGTGCGGCAGCGCGAGCACGGCGCCGTTGCCCTCCGCGAGCGCCGCGTCGAGGTACTCGGTGCCCGAGATGTCCAGGTGTTCGAGCACGGTCTTCGGAGCCAGCGAGGGCAGCCGGAACGCCTCGTGCCAGTACCGGGCGTAGGACCGCATCGCGCGTCGCGTGAGGTCGTCGAGCTCGTCCTGGTCGGCCTGCGGCACCACGCGGGCGAGGTTGCTGCGCAGCTGCCGTACACCCTTGCCGCCCCGGCGGGCGGCGAGGTCGGCGGCGAAGGAGAACACCGAAGCCGTCCGCTTGGCCGGAAGCTTCGGCACGAACCGCCAGCCCGCGGCGTAGCCGAGGTCGGCGAGCCTGCCCGCGAGGCCGCTCACGAGCGGGCCTCCCTCGCGCTCTTCGACACCGCCGCGATCCGCTGCAGGAGCGTGACGAGCGAGAGCGCGGCGAGCAGCCACTGCGAGACCTCGACCGAGTACGGCAGGCCGAGGCCTTGGAGGCCGGTGCCCACGAGCGCGATGATCAGCCGTTCCGCACGCTCCACCAGCCCGCCGTCGGCCTTGAGGCCCGTCGCCTCCGCGCGCGCCTTGACGTAGGAGATCACCTGCGCGAGCACGAGGCAGATCAGCGCGGCGGCCGCGACGCGCAGGTTGCCCTCGACGACGAAGGCCCACCACGCGATGGCGGCGAACAGCGCGCCGTCGACGAGCCGGTCGCACGTGGCGTCGAGCACCGCGCCGAACGGGGTGCTGCCCTTGGCCCTGGCCATGGCGCCGTCGAGCAGGTCGAGCATCACGAAGCCCCAGACCGTGAACGTGCCGGCCAGTAGCATCCCCTGCGGGAAGAAGACGAGGGCGCAGACGAAGGCGCCCGCCGTGCCGATCAGCGTCATGGCGTTCGGGGTGAGGCCGGCCCTGACCAGCGCAGCACCGATCGGATCGGTGACGCGGGAAACGGAAGCGCGAGCGAAGATGTTGAGCATCGGTCCTACGGGTGCAGGTTGCGCGTGGTCTGGTTGCCGAGGCAAACCCTATCGAGCCGCACCGAACCGACCTGCACGGATGCCCTGATGTCGGGTGTGATCCTCGCGCCGGTCGCCTCAGGTTCCGGCGGTGTCGCGCTCGAGGCGCTCCAGCTCCTCGGCCGCCGCGGCCGCGCAGCGGGGCGTTAGCTGGTCGATGATCGTGGCGCTGATCTCCCCGAGCTGCCGGATCTGCTCGGGCGTGAGCGGGTCGAACAGGCTGCTCCGGACGGCCTCGACGTGGCCGGGCGCCGCGGCCTCGAGTGCCTCCAGCCCGGCCTGTGTGAGGTGGGCGAAGGCACCCCGTTTGTCGGTCTCGCACGCTTCCCTGCGAACCCAGCCGTTGGCCTCCATGCGCGCGATCGCGTGGGAGAGCCTGCTGCGGGAGGACCGGGTGGCGATGGCGAGGTCGCTCATGCGCATCACCTGGCCGGGCGCCTCGGACAGCACGACCAGCAACTCGTAGTACGTGTGCGGCATGCCTGCGTCCTGCTGCAGCTGGGTCTCCAGATGTGCTCTGAGCATGCCGACGGCGGCCGAGAAGTCGCGCCAGGTGCGCTGCTCCTCGTCGGTGAGCCATCGCGGTTCGGACATGAGACCCATACTACCCCTAGTTGAGCACTCAACTAAACTCCGCTACATTGTTGCTTGAGGGCTCAACCAACGAGCTCCCCACGAACAAGGACCCCATTTCGAGAAGGAGCACCATGAGCGCCCCCACGACCGAGATCCCCGGCTACATCGTCGGAACCTGGACCATCGACGCCGTCCACTCCGACGTCACCTTCACCGTTCGCCACCTCGGCGTCTCGAAGGTGCGCGGCCGGTTCGGCGAGTTCGGCGGCGAGATCGTCACCGCCGAGAACATCGCCGACTCGTCGGTGACGGCCACCATCCAGGCTCACAGCGTGGACACCAACAACGAGCAGCGCGACGCCCACGTCAAGGGTGGCGACTTCCTCGACATCGAGCAGTTCCCGACGCTGACCTTCCACACCAAGGGCATCCGCGCCGACGGCGAGGACTTCCTCATCGACGGCGAGCTGACCCTGCACGGCGTCACCAAGCCGGTCACCCTGAACGCCGAGCTCGGCGGCTTCGGCGACGGCATGACCGAGGGCAGCAAGGTGCTGGGCGTCTCCGCCACCACCGAGATCAGCCGCGCCGACTTCGGCGTCGGCGCCACCATCCCGACCGCCGTCGTCAGCGACAAGATCAAGATCGAGCTGAACATCGAGGCCGGACTGCAGGCCTGAGCCCGGCTACCAGGCGCTCGCCAGCAGCTCGCGGGTCTCGCCCAAGAGCTGCGGCAGCACCTTGGTGTGACCGACCACCGGCATGAAGTTGGCGTCGCCGCCCCACCTCGGCACCACGTGCTGATGCAGGTGGGCGGCGATGCCGGCGCCCGCGATCACGCCCTGGTTCATGCCGATGTTGAAGCCGTGTGCGCCGGACACCGACCGCACCACCGACATGGCGTGCTGGGTGAACTCGGCGACCTCCACGGTCTCCTCCACCGTCAGCTCGGTGTAGTCGGCGACGTGCCGGTACGGCACGACCATCAGGTGCCCCGGGTTGTACGGGTACAGGTTGAGCACCGCGTAGACGCTCTTGCCCCGCGCCAGGATCAGCGCCGCCTCGTCGTCCATGTCCACGAGGCGGCAGAACGGGCAGCCCTGCGGCTCGTCACCCTCCGGTTTGTTCTCGCCCTTGATGTAGGCGAGCCGGTGCGGGGTCCACAGCCGCTGCAGCTGGTCCTCGACCCCCACCCCGTCCTGTGCGACGACCTCGGGCGCGCCGTCCTCACTTCCCAACGAGAGCCTCCAGCGCTTCGGCGGTCGGCGAGGCGTTCTCCCTGCGCCCGATCCAGTCCGCGATCGCCTCGACCGCCGTCGCCACCGGCACGCCGTTGACCTGGCTGCCGTCGCGGAACCGGAACGACACCGCGCCCGCCTCCACGTCCTTGCCGCCCGCCAGGAGCAGGAACGGCACCTTCTGCGTGGTGTGGTTGCGGATCTTCTTCTGCATCCGGTCGTCGCCGGTGTCCACCTCGGCGCGGATGCCCTTGGCCCGCAAGGCCTTCTCGACGCCGTAGAGGTGCTCGGCGTGCTCGTCGGCGATCGGGATGCCCACCACCTGCACCGGTGCGAGCCACGCCGGGAACGCGCCGGCGTAGTGCTCGGTGAGCACGCCGAAGAACCGCTCGATCGAGCCGAACAGCGCGCGGTGGATCACCACCGGCATCTGCCGGGAGCCGTCCGCGGCCGTGTACTGGAGCTCGAACCGCTTGGGGTGGTTGAAGTCGAGCTGGATCGTCGACATCTGCCACGTGCGCCCGATCGCGTCGCGCGCCTGCACGGAGATCTTCGGGCCGTAGTAGGCGGCGCCGCCCGGGTCGGGGACGAGCTCGAGCCCGGACTCCTCCGCGGCCTCGCGCAGGGTCTGGGTCGCCTCCTCCCACTCCCGGTCCTCGCCGATGAACTTGCCGCCCTCACCGCGGGTCGACAGCTCGAGGTAGAAGTCGGAGAGGCCGTAGTCGGCCAGCAGGTCGAGCACGAAGCGCAGCAGCGAGCGCAGCTCGCCCGGCATCTGCTCCTTGGTGCAGTAGATGTGCGAGTCGTCCATCGTGAGCCCGCGCACGCGCGTGAGGCCGTGCACCACACCGGACTTCTCGTACCGGTACACCGTCCCGAACTCGAACAGCCGCAGTGGCAGCTCGCGGTAGGACCGTCCGCGCGAGCGGAAGATCAGGTGGTGCATCGGGCAGTTCATCGCCTTGAGGTAGTAGTCCTCACCCTCGAACGGGATCGGCGGGAACATGGTGTCGGCGTAGTACGGCAGGTGCCCGGAGGTGTGGAACAGCCCGCTCTTGGTGATGTGCGGCGTGTTCACGAACTCGTAGCCGGACTCCTCGTGCCTCCGCCGCGAGTAGTTCTCCAGCTCGCGCCGGATGATGCCCCCCTTCGGGTGGAAGACGGGCAGCCCCGAGCCGATCTCCTCGGGGAAGGAGAACAGGTCGAGTTCGGCGCCGAGCTTGCGGTGGTCGCGCCGCTCGGCCTCGGCGAGCATCTCCAGGTAGGCGTCCTGGGCCTCGGCCGACTCCCATGCGGTGCCGTAGACCCGTTGCAGCTGCGGGTTCTTCTCGTCCCCGCGCCAGTAGGCGGCGGCGACGCGCGTGAGCTTGAACGCCGGGATGTGCTTGGTGGTCGGCACGTGCGGGCCACGGCAGAGGTCGCTCCACACGCGCTCCTTCGTGCGCGGGTCGAGATTGTCGTAGATGGTCAGGTCGCCGCCGCCGACCTCCATCACCTCGTCGGTGTCCACTTCGGACTTGAGGTCGACCAGCTCGAGCTTGAACGGCTCGCCGGCGAGCTCCTCCTTCGCAGCCTCGACCGACTCGACGACGCGGCGCGAGAACTGCTGGGAGCCCTTGATGATCTGCTTCATGCGCTTCTCGAGCGCCTGCAGATCCTCCGGGGTGAACGGCTTGTCGACGGCGAAGTCGTAGTAGAAGCCGTCCCTCACCGGCGGGCCGATGCCGAGCTTGGCCTCAGGGAACTGCTGCTGCACGGCCTGGGCGAGCACGTGGGCGGCGGAGTGCCGGATGACGCTGCGGCCGTCCTCGGTGTTGGCCGCGACGGGCTCCACCTCGACGTCGGTGGCCGGGATCCAGGCGAGGTCGCGCAGGGCGCCGTCGGGGTCGCGCACGACCACGACGGCGTCGGCGCCCTTGCCGGGGAGCCCGGCCTCCCGCACCGCGGTACCCGCCGTAGTGCCTGCCGGTACCACCACGCGTGCGGCGGGTACGAGCTGGGCCGACGACGACTGGGACACGGTGGACTCCCTAGAACGCATGAACAGGTGTGTTTACCCGTTGATGCTATCCGCCGCGTCTGCGCCCCCTTCAGGTCAGGCGGCCGTGACGACCTCGTCGTAGTCGAGGCGGGGCAGCCGGTCGAACCACGGGTTCTCGCCGGGCCTGCCGACGTTCACCACGACGAGGGACTTCCACGGCTTGTCGGCGAAGAACTCGCGGTCGACGCCCTGGGCGTCGAAGCCGGTCATCGGGCCCGCGGCGAGCCCGGCCGCGCGCACGCCCAGGATGAAGTAGCCGACCTGCAGCAGCGCGTTGAACTCCGCGGTCCGCTCGCGCTGGGCGGCGTCGCTGAAGAGGTCCTTCGCGTCGGGCTTCGGCGGGAACACCTTCGGCAGGGTCTCGTGGAACTCGGTGTCGGCGGCCAGCACCACGGTCGCGGGCGCGCTCTCGGTCTTGGCCCGGTTGCCCTCGGCAAGGTGCGGCAGCAGGCGCTGCTTGCCCTCGTCCGTGCGCACCACCAGCGCGCGCAGCGGCTGGATGTTCATCGAGGTGGGCGCCCACTTCACGAGGTCGTAGATCGCCTGGAACTGCTCCTCGGTGACCGGTTCGGAGCTGAAGGAGTTGGCGGTGCGGGCCTCGCGGAACAGCAGGTCCTGCACGTCGGCGGGCAGCTGCAGCGCGTCCTGGACAGACACAGACGTCATCGATCGATCCCTTTCCATCGCGGGGTCTTGCCTGCCTGCGTCAACCTTGTTGAGCGCTTGACTATTTCGCGATGGTCTGTGGACTAGATCACGAGCTCCGTCCGCAGCCGGTCAGTAGGCACCACGACCGTAGGTGACGGCGCGCAGCGTCTTCCAGAGGATCACCATGTCGAGTGCGAGCGACCAGTCCTCCACGTAGCGGAGATCGAGCCGCACGCTCTCCTCCCACGACAGCTCGCTTCGTCCGCTGACCTGCCACAGCCCGGTGAGGCCCGGCTTCACGAGCAGCCTGCGGCGCACCTCGGGCGCGTACTGCAGGGTCTCCTCCGGCAGCGGCGGCCTCGGCCCCACGAGCGACATCTGACCGCCCAGCACGTTGAACAGCTGGGGCAGCTCGTCGAGCGAGTACCGGCGCAGCAGGGCGCCCACCCGCGTCACCCGGGGGTCGTTGCGGATCTTGAACAGGGGGCCCGCGCCCTCGTTGTCGCCGAGGAGCTTCTGCCGCACGCGGTCGGCGTCGGTGACCATCGTGCGGAACTTGAACATCGTGAACGCGTTGCCGTCGCGGCCGACCCGCTGCTGCCGGTAGATCACGGGGCCACGGTCACCGAGCTTGATCGCGAGCGCGATGCCGAACATGAGCGGCGCGCCGAACGCGAGGAGCAGTGCCGCCCCGCAGCGGTCCACGATCTCCTTGACCACGCGGCGGCCCCCCGTGAACGTGGGCGCCGCGACGCGCAGCAGCGGCATCCCGAAGACCCCGGAGACGTTGAGGCGGGGGCCGGCGATCTCCATCAGCACGGGGGCCACGACGAGCTCGGCCGACGTGCCCTCGAGGTCCCACGCGAGCTGCTGCAGCCGTTTCGGCGTCCAGTACTGGTCGGGGGTGACGGCCACCACACGGTAACCGCCCCGGCGCACATGCTCGGACAACTCGTCGAGGGTGCCGATCACGGGCACGCCCTGCACCTCGCCGCGGTCGCCGGAGCCTGCTGGGGTGCAGACGGCCTCGACTTTCCAGCCGACGTGCGACATCGCCCGGGTGCGCTCGATGAGGTCGTTGACCGTGTCGGCGCCGCCCGCCGCCATCACGGGCAGGAGGTACTGACCATGCCTGCGGAAGCGGTGCAGCAGCCTGCGCAACAGATAGCGCATGGGCAGGATCACCAGCGCGACGGTGGGCACCACGTAGAAGACCCACGGCTTGACCTCGAGCGCGCCCGCGAGCAGACCGCCGAGTGCCACGAGCACACCCGCGATCACGAGCCCTCTGCCGACCGCGCGGAACTCGTCGGCGCCTTCGCCGAGAACAGCCCGGTTCCACGCCCGGCACGCGGGCAGCGAGCACAGGATCGCGGCGACGGTACCGAGTGCGTGCGGCTCGTCGAACCGCTCGAAGCCACCGATCAGCAGGGCGCCGACCACGACCACGAGCATCGTGGCGAGCATGTCGGACAGGATGACCCACGACCGGTAGCGTCGCTCCCACGCCATGACGGGGCTGGGCGTCGCACGACCCGACCTGCCGTCGACGACGCGCAGGGAGCGGGAAGCCGGTCGGGAGCCGAGAGGAGGCAGGCCGCGCTCGGGCCCGGCCGACGGCCACACCGACTCTTCCATGGAGCCTCCCGCGTCATTCAGTTGTGGGGCCTCACGACACGCGTCCAGCGCCGAAATCGACTCCACAGAGTAACCAGCGTTGACACACACTCAGTAACCAAACGGGGAATACCTGCAGTGGTATCGGTCACGCTCGGCATGGTGTTACAAGGAGAGATCCCGGAATAACGTCCGTTTCAGCGACACCCGAGCATGGGGCATCCTTACGGATTAGTGACAATCAGTGATCATGGGTACGCCCCAACCAACTACCTAACGTAGTCAGTTGATCAATGACAGGACCCCGCTCCCGTCACTCCTTGTCCTTTGTGGACCAGGTCACAGCAGAGGTCCATGTCACCCTTGGAATGACGGCGGGCGGCCGGCGGTTGAAGAAGAGCGGGGCCGGGAATCCCGACCATGCCGCGGACATGGAAAAGGCCCGACATGGCTGCCGGGCCTGACCAGAGGGGAACTTCCGGTGGGCGATACTGGGATCGAACCAGTGACCTCTTCGGTGTGAACGAAGCGCTCTCCCGCTGAGCTAATCGCCCCCTCGCGGTGTGAAAGGAACTCTACCGGACGCCGTTCGGCGCCCGGCAAACGGGTGGTCCCTAACCCCGCACCGTCCGCACAAAGGTCGGCACGCAGCGTAGAAGTGCCAGCTAGCGGGCATACCGCCAGAGGGGTGACGGTACGAACGGGACGGAGGTCACCCACAACATTCGCGACACGGTTCTATCGTCCGCGAGGCAAACCGAGCAGTATGTACGCGTGAGCGATCACGGGGCCACGCACGGAGGCCGATGAGCCGAGAGTGATGACGAGACGGAGCCGATTGGGACACGGAAGTGTGATATCGGCCGAAACGGCGAGCGAGCCGGGGCGCGGCTGCGTCTCACCATCAGACTCGGCCAACCGGCCGGGAAGGGAGCAGAAGGGTAAGACCATGCGAAACGATCACGTGACGCTCCGGTCCACAGCGGTCTTCGACCTGCTGGCACCGCGAACGCCTCCCGTTCCGGTGAAGGTGGAGCTGCGCTACGACACGCGGGACCCGTACGCCGTCGTCGCGGCCTTCCGCACCGGCCGGGCCGGCTGGGTCGAGTGGGTCTACGCACGCGACCTCCTCGCCGACGGCCTGCTGGCCGACGCGGGCGACGGCGATGTGCGCATCCGCCCGTCGGTCGAGGACCCGGAGTCCGTTCTCATCGAGCTGAACTCGCCGTCGGGGCACGCCATGTTCGAGGCGTCGGCCCAGGAGCTCGCCGACTTCCTCGACCGCACCTACGACGTCGTGCTGCCCGGCAATGAGCACCTGTGGGTCGACGTCGACGACGCACTGACCCACCTCATTCCGAACGATCTGAGCTGATGAGGGCCTCGCGAAACGTTATGGACACCCCCAGTGCACACGGCGTTTCGGCGGTCCGATACAGTTCTCCACACACCACGACGACGGGGTGCGAGCCCCGGAGTCACGGAATGCGGACGTAGCGCAGCTGGTAGCGCATCACCTTGCCAAGGTGAGGGTCGCGGGTTCGAGTCCCGTCGTCCGCTCGGAAGTGCCCACTCGGGCCCGTACGGTGGAGTGGCCGAGAGGCGAGGCAACGGCCTGCAAAGCCGTGTACACGGGTTCGAATCCCGTCTCCACCTCGCGCGATTAGCTCAGCGGGAGAGCGCTACCTTGACACGGTAGAGGTCACTGGTTCGATCCCAGTATCGCGCACCACCTGTTTTCCCAGGTCAGACCCCCAACGGTGATCATCACCGGTGGGGGTTTCGTCGTTGCTGGGAGGCGAAATGGGAGGCGTTGATCTTGCCTTGCTGTGTTCATCCCGTCTGTGTTCACCACTGAACGCACCAGCTACGGGCACCCCTGATTGCAATGTGCCCATCGGCGAGGCCGCGCCGCCCCGACACACCAACGGCCCGCGAACGCCTCGCGCGTTGCGTGGCGGCTTCTCGGGCTCCGCTCGACCTGTCCCAGGACGGTTCGCGGCTGCGTCACGGCAGAGCCGCCCGACGCGGGAGCCCG
Organism: Prauserella sp. PE36; assembly: GCF_003311655.1. Taxonomy (NCBI): domain Bacteria; kingdom Bacillati; phylum Actinomycetota; class Actinomycetes; order Pseudonocardiales; family Pseudonocardiaceae; genus Prauserella; species Prauserella sp. PE36. The sequence continues at coordinate 93,283 of NZ_QEQT01000085.1, forward strand.
GCCGTTCATGCACCACCCGCTGAGCCGGGCGGCACAACCAGTGGCCGGGCTCGAGGCACCACAGGGCGATTCCGGCCACACGCCGACCTGCGGCTGTCCGACGGGTCAGGGGCGCGCTAGCACGGTGACGAGAATGCGGTGCACGACTTCATGATCGCGCGGATCGTGCAAGCGGTAATCCTCGCCGGGCAAGGTATACCACTCGTCGGCCCCCTGGTAGGTGATCGCCAGCGCGAGCACACCGTCGTCGTCACAGGTGGTGCGCAGCTCGAGCTCGCCGCTGATTACGCCCACCTCGGCGGTCATCACGCCGTGGCTTGCCGTGAAGACCGAGGACTGTCCTTCTGTCATCCCAGGACTCCCTATGCCGCAACGTCGCGGCGTCATGCGCGCGCGCCCACGACGCCGCGGCGAGAGGACTCAGTACGAGCAGCTGTTGAGCATGCTCTGCAAGGCGGACTTCTCCGACGACTGCAGGTGCAGCCCCCAACGGTACTTGGTGTGAATCCACCACTTCGCATACGCGCAGCGGGCACCGGAACGCGGCGGCTGCCACGTGGACGGGTCCTGGTCACCCTTGGCCTGGTTCACATTGTCGGTCACCGCGATCAGCTGCGGGCCATTGAGGTCGTTGGCGAACGACTGGCGCTTGGACGTCGTCCAGTGACTAGCCCCGGACCGCCACGCCTCGGCCAGCGGCACGATGTGGTCGATGTCCAAATCGGACGCCTGGTACCAGACGGCCCCATCGTAATAGCTGTACCAACGGCCGGACGTGGGATAGCAGTCGGACCCGACCGTGACCGAATCGGCGTCGCGCTTGAGCACGGTTTCGCGGGTGTTGCAGGTTCCGGAGATGGTGATCCAATGCGGGAATCTGTCACGAGAGTAGCCCGTCATCGACTCCTGTGACCGGACGGACAGCGAGTTCAGCTGCGACTGTGCGGTCGCCTTGGACGGCGTCCCCGGCGGTAGCGCCACAGCGGACGGGACACAAACGATCGATCCGGCAGCGAACAACAGCACCGCGACAGCGACGGTGAGCAAGCCACTCAGCGAATTTCTCGGCGAGAGCACCACTTTGTGAACCCTTCAGGCAGAAGATACCGGCGCTCACACGATGTGCGGGCTCGGTGAAATGAACGTTCTGCCTCCATGACGCGGTGCTGGCCGGTTTGCGAACGGTTCGCGTGTCCTCAGCCTCACGCCCGAAGCGAGGCGCGGTTCCCCGTGTCGCGGCGCGACGCGCACGCTGGCGTGGCGGCGCCGAGCTACCCGGAGAGCCGTCGAACGGACGCACTGAGTTCGCGGGACAGGCTATGGGCGTTCACCTGATCGAGGGTTTGATCGGTCAAAGTTGGCGGGCTTCCGTCCGGTTCGCATGGAGGTTCCGTCGTGTCCGATCGTTCGTCTCCGCATTTCTCGCGCCGTACGTTGCTGGGCGGGGTGACCGGTGCCGCGGCGCTGGGCGTCACCGCGCTGGGTGGCTCCGGACTCGCCGCGGCGCGGGCGAGTTCTTCGCCGCCGAAGGTCGTCGACCCATTCACGCTGGGAGTGGCCTCCGGCGATCCGCTGCCCGACGGCGTGGTGCTGTGGACCAGGCTGGCGCCCGACCCACTCAACGGCGGCGGCATGCCGACGCGGCCGGTGCCGGTGCAGTGGCAGGTCGCCACCGACGAGCGGTTCGCCACGATCGTGCGCGAAGGCACGGTTCTCGCGCACCCGGAGAGCGCACACTCGGTGCACGTCGAGGTGAGTGGCCTGCAGCCACGGCGCGAGTACTTCTACCGGTTCCGCGCCGAATCGGAACTGAGCCCGGTGGGGCGGACGAAAACGGCGCCCGCGTTGGGCGCGCCGATCGACGCGGTGACCTTCAGTTTCCTGTCCTGTCAGAACTTCCCGGCCGGCTACTACACCGCATACCGCAACATGGTTGACGAGGACCTCGACCTCGTGATCCACCTCGGAGACTACATCTACGAAGGCCCGTCGCAGGGCACCCTCGGCCGGGGACACCTGCCGGAGGTCGAAGTGCGGAGCCTGGCCGACTATCGCATCCGCCACGCGCAGTACAAGACAGACGCCGACCTGCAGGCCGCCCACGCCGCATTCCCCTGGCTGGTCACGTGGGACGACCACGAGGTCGAGAACAACTACGCCGACGAGGAATCCGATCCGGACACTCCCCCGGCGCAGTTCCTCGCTCGCCGCGCGGTCGCCTATCAGGCCTACTACGAGCACATGCCGCTGCGGCGCAGCTCGATGCCCACCGGACCGGACATGACCTTGTACCGGCGCATCTCCTACGGCGAGCTGGTCGACTTCAACGTGCTCGACACCCGCCAGTACCGCTCCGACCAGCCGCGCGCGTGCGCACCGGAAACCCGGGACCCCAGCGGGTACTGCGCCGAGGCCCTCGACGAGGGCCGCACCATGTTGGGTGCCCGGCAGCGGCAGTGGCTGCTCGACGGGCTGGCGAACTCGCCGGCCCGGTGGAAGGTACTGGCCCAGCAAGTGCCGTTCGCGCCCATGGACCAGGACGCCGACCTCGCCGAGCGCTCGTTCGGCGGCGACAAATGGGACGGCTATGTGGCGGACCGGCAGCGCATCCTCGACCTCATCGCCCAGCGCCAGGTCGACAACCCCGTGGTGATCACCGGCGACGTGCATGTCAACCGGGTCTGCAACGTCCCCCCGAACTTCACCGACTTCGACGCCGCACCGGTGGCCACCGAATTCATCGGCACCTCGGTCACCTCCGGCGGAGACCGCACCCTCAACACCCGCTACGACATCGACCCGAACAACCCACACCTGCTCTTCCGCGACAACCACCACGGCTACGTCCGCTGCACACTCAAGCACGACCAGTGGGTGGCCGACTACCGCGTCGTCGACACCGTCGAAGCCCCGACATCACCGATCCACACCCTCGCATCGTTCGCAGTCGACAGCGGCAAGGCGGGAGCCCACCGCACCTGACTGGACAAGGGCGGTCGAACCTGGTTCCCGCACTGCGCCCCGGCCAACCAGCGAGCCGCCGATACCGGCATCCAGTGCACCTGGCCATCGTCGAGCCCGCACTGGCCGTGGCCAGGACAGCGCAGCCCACGCAAGATCTGCTGGCGGTCGGGGTCGTTGTGCCAGGGCTTTGCTTTCCTTGAGCAGTTGTGTCACGCCGACCACGAGTTCTGACTGTCCACACTGAACAGTCACCGCATCATTGTGCCTCTGGCCGGAAACCAGGCAGCACTCCACAAGATCAGCGCCCGACAGACCCCGGAGGCGCCGTGCACCACTCTCGGTTTCGCAGGGTGGCAGGTCAGCCCCGGCGCACCGCCAGGTCCGGACGACCGCGCGCCGAGGTCGGGCGTTCCACGAGCATGACGTGGAACGAGTAGCGGTCGGCCCGGTAGACGTGCGCGCCGTACTCGACGAAGTTGCCCGACCGGTCGAACACGGTGCGTCGCACCATCGGCACGGGACTGCGGCGGGCCACCTCCAGCAGCTCGGCCTCGAGGGGCTCCGCTGACCGGCAGGTGATCACCTGGTCCACCAGGTGTGGGTGCACGCCCTGGCCGCGCAGGATCCGATAGAGCCCCTCGCGCTGGAGCCGCTCCGCCGTCAGCTGAGGGCCGCCGAGGGGCAACCAGTTGCGCAGCACGGCGAGCGGGCGTCCGTCGGCACTGCGCACTCGCTCGATCCGCACCATTGTGCCGAGGTCGCGGCCGAGCCGGGCTGCCAGTTCCGGTGGGCACGGGCCCCGCTCGAGCGTCAGCACGCGGGTGGTCGGGTCCCGACCCTCCCGCGACAGGTCGTCGTAGAGGCTTTCGATCGTGAGCGGGCGGTCGATCGGGGTCGGCAGGATCACCGTGCCGATACTCGGCCTGCGGGTCACGAGTCCGCGCGACACCAGTTCGGCGAACGCGCGGCGCAGCGTCGGGCGGGAGACCCCTAGCCGCCGGCTCAGGTCGAGCTCGTTCTCCAGCTGCTCGCCCGCCCGGAGCTCACCGTTGCGGATGCGGACCTCGATCTGGTTCGCGATCTGGGCATACAGCGGCTCCCTGGCGTCGCGGTCCAGGGCGACCAGGAGTTCCGTCGGTTCGGCCACACGCCTCTCCAGTGACTACGCCGCCCGCGCATCGTTCCGCGTCGAGCTGGCTTTGTAAGCATAAAGGCTTGACTATTGTCAGCACAAAGGTGAGGCTTCCACCACCCCCGCGGTTACGCTGCGAAACCGCTACCGCAGAACGGCCATGCGCAGGGAACCCACGATGTAGTGGAAGGAGCGGCATGACCAACGTCGAGTGGCGCCGAGCTCGCCGGAGGCGCCGGGTACGTGCCACCTCGGTCGGAGCGGCCAGCACGGTCGCGCTGGCCGGGCTCTGGTACCTCAGCACGGACGGACTCGGGCTCGTCTCCCCGCTGTTTCTCCCCTCCCCCGTGGCCGTCTTCGAACGACTCATCGAGTTCACCCAGCGTGACTATCAAGGTGCGACGCTCATCGGCCACCTGTTCGCGAGCCTGCGGATCGTCGCCATCGGGTGGTTCGTAGCCGGAGTGATCGGATTGCCGCTCGGCGTGGCCATGGGGTGGTCGCGGCGGGTGCGCACGGTCGTCTCCCCGGTCTTCGAACTGATCCGGCCCATCCCGCCGATCGCGTGGATCCCGCTGGCCATCCTCTGGTTCGGGCTGGGCACCGAGGCGCGCGTGTTCGTGGTCACGATCTCGGCGGTCGTGCCCTGGGTGCTGAACTCCTACGAGGCCGTCGCCGGGGTGGACAAACTACTGGCCAAGGCGAGCCGCTCGCTGGGCGCGCCGAGCAGGCGCACCCTGGTCGAGGTGGTACTGCCTGCCGCGGTGCCCACGCTGGTCGGGGGCGCGCGCATCGCGCTCGGCAACGCGTGGATGACCGTGGTCGCCGCCGAACTCCTCGGTGCCACCGCCGGGCTCGGATTCGTCGCGCTCAACGCACGGTCCACATTGGATCCGGACATCATGCTCGTCGCGATGCTGTTGATCGGGCTGCTCGGCGTCGTGTTCTCCGAGGGCCTGCGGCTGGTCGAAAAGCGGCTCTCCGGCTGGAAGGAGAGCGCGGCATGACCACGACCACGCGGCGCCCCGTGCCAGCCACGGCACGGCGCCGGACCTGGCCCGCTCTCGGCACGCTCGGGCTCGCGTCCAGCGGCATCGTCACCCTCGTCGCGGCCTGGTGGATCGCGGCCGACGTGTTCGACCTCTCCGAGAAAGGCGTCCTCGCCTCACCTCTCGCGGTCCTCGAACGGCTCGTCACCCTCACCTACGACCCGCTCGCCGGGCTCACCCTGCCGGGCCACGCGCTCGCCTCCTTCGAACGCTGGGGCGCGGGGTTCGCCGTCGCCGCGGCGCTCGGGCTGCTACTCGGATTCGCGTTCGCGTGGTGGCCGGGCTTCCGGTCCGCGCTGTTGCCCGCGTTCGAGGTGCTCCGCTACATCCCGCCGTTCGCCTGGATCCCGCTCGCCATCCTCTGGTTCGGGCCCGGGTTCACCGCACAGGCGTTCGTGGTGTTCATCGCGGTGCTGCCGCCGTGCGTGCTCAACGCCGAACTCGGTGTGCGCTCGGTCGACGACTACGTGGTCAAGGCCAGCAGGGTGCTCGGCGCCAGCCGGATGTCCACATTGGTCACCACGGTCGTGCCCGCAAGCCTGCCGACCGCGCTCACCGGACTGCGCATCGGCGTTGGCAACGGCTGGATGGCCCTGATGGGCGCGGAGCTCATCGTCGGCCGCTCCGGCCTCGGCTACGTGATCCTCTCGGGCCAGCAGAGCAACGATCCGGCAACCGTCCTCGCCGGCATGGTCGCCATCGGCGTGCTCGGCGCGCTGATGGACCGCGGCGTCCGCTTCATGGCCAACCCGTTCATCCGATGGCGAAAGGGGGTCGAGACCGGTGCCGCTTGACGAGAAGACCGCCGTCCCGACCGCACACGACGAAGGTACTGGCATGACTGACCGGCAGGCCAAGTTGCGGTTCGAGGGTGTGCACAAGAGCTTCCACACCCGCCGCGGCGAGGTGACCGCCTTGTCCCCCATCGACCTCACGGTGTACCAGGGCGACTTCATCGCGCTGGTCGGCCCGTCCGGCTGCGGCAAGTCGACGCTGTTGATGATCGCCGCGGGCCTCGAAGCGGCCAGCGGAGGGACGGTGCTCGCCGACGGCGCCCCGATGCGAGAGCCGGGACCGGACCGCTGCGTGGTCTTCCAGCGGTTCGCGCTGTTCCCGACGAAAACCGTCACCGGCAACGTCGAGTACGGCCTGCGCATGACCGGCGTGCCGAAGGCCGAACGCAGGGAACGGGTGCGCGAGACCCTCGGCATGGTCGGGCTCAGCGCGTTCGCCGACGCCTACCCGCACGAGCTGTCCGGAGGCATGCAACAGCGCGCCGCGCTCGCCCGCTCGATCGTCATGCGCCCTGACGTGCTGCTCATGGACGAGCCGTTCGGGGCGCTGGACGCCCAGACCCGGATCATCATGCAGGAGGAGATCGCGCGCATCGCCCGCGACCTCGGACTCACGGTGCTGCTGGTGACCCACAGCGTCGAGGAGGCCGTCTACCTCTGCAACCGCATCATCGTGCTGACCGCCCGACCGGGCGCGATCAAGCACGAGTTCACCGTCGACGACGACTGGTCTCACCACAGTGTCGACGAGGCCATGGCCCAACCAGGCTTCGGCAGCCTCCAGCGCACCGTGTGGAACGCGGTGCGCGAGGAGATCACCTCCGTCCAGTAACCCTCCTTCTTCCTTGCTGTGAAAGGCGTTGTCGAAATGAAGCCGATGAAGTCTCGTTTTCGCATGACGGTGGCCGTGCTCTCCGCACTGCTACTGGTCACGGCCTGCGCGGGCGCTCAGGAGGTGGGAGAGACCGGGAACACGGGTAGCAAGGTCACCATCGGCCTGCAGCCCACCGCGACGAGCTTCCCCATCTGGCTCGCCGAGCAGAAGGGATACTTCCAGGAGAACGGGATCGAGGTCGAGCTCAAGTACTACCCGAGCGGCGCCGCGATGTCCGAGGCCGGGCTCACCGGCGCCTGGGACGGCGGCAACATGGGCTCGCCCCCCGCTCTCACCAGCTCGCAGAAGTGGGACATGGTCGTGCCCGGGCCGAACTCGGAGGAGGGCGCGATCCAGATCCTGTGGGGCCGGACGAACGACTTCAAGGGCAAGGATCCCGCGACCGTCCTCGGCGGCGGCGAGGTGCTGGTGAAGGTCAACTCCACCCAGCACTACGCGTTCCTCGGCTGTATGCAGAAGTACGGCGTGGCGGGTGAGACCAAGCCACTGCCGGTCGAGGCGAACGCGGTCGCGGGTGCGTTCACCGGAGGCCAGGGCGTCGGCGCGATGACGTGGCCGCCGTTCGACGCCGAGTTCGTCGACAACCCCGAGTACGTCCACGTCTGCGACGGCAAGCAGGCCGGGAAGAAGATCTTCAACATGCTGGCGCTGACGCCCGCCTTCGCCAACAACCGCACCGAGCAGGCCGTCGCGTACGTGAAGTCCGCCTACCAGGCCAACGAGTTCATCACCGCGAACCCGGACGAGGCCGCCGATCTGCTCGTCCAGTACTACAAGGAGAACGGCGTCACCGCCACCAAGGAGGCGGCGCAGCGGGAGCTGACCGGCCGCACCTGGCCATCCGCGGCCGAGGCGCTGGCCCTGTCCAAGGGTGAGCTGTCCAGCGACCTCGAGGACCTGACGAAGGTGTTCGTCGATCTCGGCGCGTTCGACACCGAGCCGGATGTGACGAAGGCCGTCGACACCGGCCGCGAGATTCTCGAACAGGCCGTGGGCGAGTCCGCAAGCTGACGGCCTTTCCTTCACCACAACGGATTTCCAACCACAGCAGACGAGGGGTAGCGGCATGCCAACGGGAAGCGAGCAGGATCCGGTCGAGCTGGTGTGCCTTGGTCGGGTCAGCGTCGACCTGTACTCCGAACAGGTCGGCGCCGACCTCGCCGCCGCGCAGTCCTTCCGCCGCTACATCGGGGGCAGTGCGGGCAACACGGTCGTCGGCGCGGCCCGGCTGGGGCTGCGGGCGGCGCTCGCGAGCCAGGTCGGCTCTGACGCGTTCGGTGACTACGTCGAGTCGCAGCTGATCCGGGAGGGTGTGGTGACCTCGGCGCTGCGCCGCGACCCCGAACGCGGCACCGGCACGATCGCGCTCGCCCCGCACACCGGGCGCGGCTTCCCCCGCATCTTCCTGGTGGAAGACCCGGCCGAGTTCGCCATGACGCCCGCGCGGCTGGACGTCGATCTGGTGCGCGGGGCGACCGGCCTGCTCGTCGGCGGCACGTACCTGAGCAGGCCACACCTGCGCGAGACGACGGTCGCCGCGGTCGCCGCCGCCCGCGAGGCGGGCACGAAGGTCGTGTTCGACATCGACTATCGGCCCGCGTTCTGGGGCGTGGTGTCCCGCAGCAAGGGTGAGGACGAGGACAGCGTCCGGCCCGAGGTGACCGAGGGGCTGCGGGCCGTGCTCGCCGACAGCGACGTGGTCGTCGGCACCGTCGCGGAATTCCGCGCGCTCGGCGGATCCCGGGACCTCGACGAGGCGGTGCGTGACGTGCGCGGGCGCACCGGCGCGCTGCTCGTGGTGAAGGACGGCGCCGAGGGCTGCCGGGCCTACCCCGGCGACCTCGACGCGCCAGTCGTCATGCCTGGTTTCCCGGTGCGGGTGCTCAACTCCGTGGGCGCCGGCGACGCGTTCATGGCCGGGTTCCTGCGCGGCTACCTGCGTGGCGAACCGGTCGAGACCTGCCTGCGATGGGGATGCGCGTGCGGGGCGATCGTGGTGAGCCGGCTCGCCTGCTCCGACGCCACCCCGAGCATGGCGGAGCTGGAGACGTTCCTCGCGGCGGCCGATCGCACCGAGGGCGTCCGGGAGGTGTCCCCGCTGCTCGATCGCGAACAGGTGGCCACGGTGACCCGATACCGCGCCCGAACGGGCGTCGGGGTGTTCGCGATGGACCACCGCGGCTACTTCGCGAAGCTCGCCGCCGACGCGGGCCGCGCACCGGAGTCGATCAGCACCCTGAAGAACCTGCTGCTGAGCGCGTTCACCACCGTCAGCGCCGAGCGACCCGGCACCGGCGTCCTTGTCGATGACAGGTTCGTCGGCCAGACCCAGCTGGAGCGGCTCACCGACGGCGGCTACTGGCTCGCGCGGGCCGTGGAGATCAACGGCCGGATACCGCTGGACTTCCTCGGCGACGGCGACCCGGCCGCGCTGATCCGCACCTGGCCGGTCGACACCGTCGTGAAGGTCCTCGTGCGCATTTCGGCCGACGACGAGGAGGCGGTCGCGTCGGTGCAGCGGGACCGGCTGCGCGGCCTGTCGCGGATCTGCCGGTCACTGCAACGGGACCTGCTGGTCGAGATCCTGCCGTCGCCAGGCAGGCAGTACGCGCCCGGTGAGGTGCCCACGCTCGTGCGCGACCTCTACGCGGAGGACATCGTGCCCGCGTGGTGGAAGCTGCCGCCCCAGCCGGACGCCGCCGCGTGGCACGCGGTCGCCGACGTGATTCGTCACGAGGACCCGCACTGCCGGGGCATTCTCGTGCTCGGCGGATCCACGTCGCCGGATCTGATCGAGGCGGGCTTCGCCGCCGCGGCCGCCGAACCGCTGGTGATCGGTTTCGCGGTCGGCCGCCCGATCTTCCACGACCTTTCGGTGCGCTGGCTCGCCGGTGAGGTCTCCGACGACGACCTTGTCGCCGGGATCGCGGCCAACTACCGGGCCGTGCTGGACCGCTGGCGGGACGCGCACCGGGAGAGCCGCTGATGCGGGCGCTGCGTTACGAAGGACCGCGGGACATCCGGGTCGTGGACGTGCCCGCGCCGACCGCCGCGCAGGGCGACGTGGTCGTCGACGTCGCCTACACCGGCATCTGCGGCACGGACCTGCACATCTGGTCCGGGCACCACGCCCGCGCGAAGACCGGCCTGGTGATCGGGCACGAGTTCGTCGGCACCCTCGCCGACCCGGCCGGCGGCCTCGCCGCAGGCTCGCCGGTGTTCGTCAACCCGCTGCTGCCGTGCGGCCGGTGCCCCGCGTGCACCGACGGCGAGGATCGGGTGTGCGACGTGCTGCGCCTCGTGGGCATCGACCGGCCTGGCGGCGCGGCCGAGCAGGTCGCGGTGCCGGAACGCGCGATCGTGCCCCTGCCCGGCGGGATGGACCTGAAGGCAGCCGCGCTCATCGAGCCGATGTCGGTGTGCGTGCGGGCGGTCCGCCGGAGCGGGCAGCGGCTCGGCGCGCGGGTACACGTGGTGGGGGCCGGACCGATCGGGGTGCTGGTCGCTCGCTGCGCCCGCGCCTGCGGGGCCGCGTCGGTGACGATCAGCGAACCGGCGCAGGTGCGCGCGGAGTGGGCGCGGGAGGCGGGGTTCGACGTCGTGCCCGGCGACGGGGCAGAACGGTACGAGGTGGTCTACGACTGCACCGGGCACCCGTCGGTGGCACCGAAGGTCCTCGATCTCGTGGAAACCGGCGGCACGCTGGTCGACGTCGGCATGTACGCCGCGCCCGCCCAGGTGGACCTGCCGGAGCTGATGCGGCGCGAACTGCGGATCGTCGGCACCTGCGTGTACCGGCCCGCCGACGTGCGGGTGGCGTTGCGGCTGATCGCGTCCGGCGCGGTCGAGACGGCGGACCTCGCGACCGTGGTCGGCATCGACGAGGCGGGCGGCGTGTTCGCCGACCTCGCGGCAGGGAAACTGCTGAAGGTACTGGTCGATCCGAACGGAGACCGGTCGTGATCGACGCTCCCGAACCTCTGGCAGGGCGGGTGGCCGTGGTGACCGGCGGAGCCGACGGCATCGGCCTCGCCACCGCGGAGCGACTGGCCGCCGCAGGCGCCACGCTCGTCCTCGTCGACGTCGACCCGGCACTGCCCGACATCGCGACCACGCTCGCGGACCGGCACGCGCGGGCGGTGCTACCGATCACCGCGGACGTCGCCGACGACACCGCGATGGCGGACGGGTTCGCGCGTGTGGACGCCGAGTTCGGCCGGGTCGACGTGCTGGTCAACAACGCGGGGATCATGACGCCGCACCTGGTGCCGGTGCACGAGGTCGCGCTGCCCGACTTCGACGCGATGCTGCGAGTCCACCTGCGCGGCGCGTTCGTGTGCGCGCGGCTCGCGGTGCCGCTGATGCGCCGCGGCGCTTTCGGCCGGATCGTGAACCTGACATCGGTACTCGGCACGCTCGGGCTGCCCGGCCGGTCAGCCTACGCGGTCGCGAAGACCGGCGTCATCGGGCTCACGCGCTCGCTCGCCGTCGAGGGCGGCCGGTACGGGATCACCGCGAACGCCGTGCTGCCGGGCTGGATCCTCACCGGCCGCCTGCGGGCGCGGCTCGCCGCGGGCACACTCGACCACGACCGGTACGCGGAACGAACACCCGTCGGCCGGTGGGGCGACCCGGCCGACGTCGCCCGCATGATCACCTTCCTCGCGCTCCCCGCGTCGGGTTTCCTCACCGGTGGCGTGTTCCCGGTGGACGGCGGCTACTGCGTGCGCGGCGACGCCGACGAGGACATCGGACCGGTCCACGACAGACAGGAAGTGGGATGAACAACCAGATCGCCATCCACCCGGCGGCGTGGGCGGCCGAGCTGACGCCGGACAACGCGACGGCGATCGCGCGGCGCGCGGCCGGGCACGGCTTCCACCGCATGATCGTCCCGCTACGCACACCGGAGACCATCGACGCGGGCGCGTTCGAGAAGGCGTTGCGCGACACCGGAATCCGGCCGGTCAACACAGCGGGCCAGCTGCCGGATGCGGATCTGTCCAGCGTGGACGAGGAAGTCCGGGAGCGCGGCCGGAACCGGTTGCGCCTCGCCGTGCGACTGGCCCGCGACATGGGTTCCGACCATGTGGGAGGCGTGCTGTACGGACCGCTACGCCACGCACCGGTGCAGCCGTCCGGCGAGACGCGCCGGATCGCGGCCGAGTCCCTCGCGATCGTCGCCGAGGAGGCGAAGACCTTGGGCGTACGGCTGGTGCTGGAGATCGTCAACCGCTACGAGACCAACCTGCTCACGCACGCGGCCGCCGGGGTGTCCTTCGTCGAGGAGGCGGGTTCGGACAACCTGTTCCTGCACCTGGACACCTACCACATGAACATCGAGGAACCCGACCTCGGCGCAGCAGTGCGGCTGGCACTCCCCCATCTCGCCTACCTGGAACTGGGCCAGAACCACCGCGGTGACCTCACACGGGGCCACATTCCGGTCCGTGAGGTGCTCGCCACCGCCCTGGCCGCGGGCTACCGGGGCATGATCGGCGTCGAGGCCTTCACCCGGCGACTGATGACCACCCAGGTCGCCACCTCACTGGCGATCTGGCGCGACGTGTTCGACGACGGCGACACGCTCGCCGCCGAGGCGGCCCGGCTGGTTCACGACGCGCTCGCGGAGCACGTCGCCCCGAACTGACCGGGCCCGCGCGCGCACCGTTTCCAGTCGGCCGGGTTCGCCGCGGTCGACCGGGTTTGGCAACCCGCCGATCCTGCACCGCGGTCAGGCCGTGGCGGGCCTGGGCCGCAGCGCCCAAGCCAGCACGCCGAACCCGGCGGCCATCAGCAGGCCGTGCCCGATACGTCCGGCCGACGGGCCGAAGAACTGCGGCAGGAACAGCACCATGGCCACGGCGAACGGCACACCGGCCCAGGCGGCGAACCGGCCGGAGCGGCGCACGGCGATGGCGGTCAGCACACCGGTCGCGGCGAGCAGCAGCATGCCGGCCCCGAAGAACGTCGCGGGGACCAGATCGAGCCTGATGGTCTCGGCCCCGGTCAGCAAGCTCGCGTCCCGGCGCTCGAGGGCTTCGACGCTGAGCGCGTTGATACCGAACGTCTCGCCGCCGTAGTAGGGCAGGGTCAGGCCGGCACCGAGGTACGCGGTGACGACGGCGGCGGAGGCCGGGCCCCTGCCCGCCGTCCCCGAGACCGCGGCACGGAGGCCGAGCATCGCGGGTGGCAACAGAACGAACCCGATCATGGCGGCGACGTGCGCGGCGGTCCACGCCGAGGAGGCCATCGCGGTGGCTCCCTCGAGCGTGGTCTCGTCGGAGTAGGGCCGCAGCGCGGGATAGACCGCGAACAGCAATCCCGCGACGGCCAGCGCCATCGTGGTGTTGATGGTGGAGAACGTCCTGTCGGCTTGCGTGATCTGTTCCACGGCTTCTATTCCCCCGAACCAGGTCATGGTGGACATCCGGTGTGACCGCGCCGGGACGGCGCGGCGGGGCAATCATGGCCGACGTTTGCTGAGAAAACTGAGGATCGCCGGGCACCCTTCAGCGCCGCCTATGCCGCGCGCAAGGGCATGTCCATCGGGACGCGCAAGTCTGGTCGGGTGCAGACGACGACTCAGGAACCGGACGTCCGGCCCCCGCTCGGCCGAGGCTGGATCGCAGGGTACGCCGTGGCCAGCACGGGCATGTGGCTGGCGGTTCTCACCCCCGCGCAGGTGCAGCTGGCCCGCCAGTCCGAGGTGCTGGCGCCTGGCGGCAAGACAGCGCTGCTCGGCCTCGCGACCGGCCTTGGCGCGGCGGTGACGGCCGTGGCGGTGCCGGTGCTCGGCGCGCTCAGCGACCGCACCCGCTCGCGTTACGGCAGGCGCAGGCCGTGGGTGCTCGGTGGCGCGCTGGTGGCCGCCGCGGGCCTGTTGTGGCTGGCGACGGCGTCCACCGCACCGGCGATGGTGGCCGGTTGGCTGGTGGCTCAGCTGGGCCTGGCGGGTGTGCAGGCCGCGCTGGTGTCGACGATCCCGGACCGGGTGCCGCGCCCTCGGCTGGGTGCGGTCACCGGGTGGGCGGGCATGACACAGATGCTCGGGGCACTCCTCGGTACCGTGCTGGTGAACCGGATCGTCGTCGACCTGGCCGCCGGGTACGTGGCGTGTGCGGCACTCGCAGTTGCCTCGATGGTGCCCTTCCTGTTTGCGCACAAGGAAACCGGAACCGTCGCCGTGGTGGCGGCCAGGCGGCAGCGGGTCGCGTTCTCGCCGGACCTGGCGTGGGCGTGGCTCAGCCGTTTCCTCGTCATGCTCGGATTCGCGCTGATCACGCAATACCTCCTCTACTACCTGCAGGACGAACTCCGGGTGGAAGACGTCCAGGAGTCGGTGCTGACGGTGACCGCGATGACCGTCGTGTGCTCGATGCTCGCCGCCCTGGTCACCGGCCGCTGGTCCGATCGCGCCGGGCGCCGCCGCGTGTTCGTCGCGGCCGGAGCCCTGCTGATGGGCATGGGTGCGCTGGCGATGGCCAGCGCACCCATGTGGCCGGTGGCGCTGGGCGCGGCCGCGCTCGTCGGCCTGGGCTTCGGCACGTTCCTCGCCGTCGACCTCGCGGTGATCGCGTCGGTCCTGCCCTCGGCCGCCGACACGGGCCGCGACCTGGGCTTCTTCGCCGTGGCGGCGGCAGCACCGCAGATCCTTGCCCCGGCGCTGGCCGTGCCGGTCATCGCCGTCGCCGGCTACCCGGGCCTGTACGTGCTGACGGGTGCGGTCACGATCCTCGGCGGCGCCGCGGTCATGCGGGTCCGCAGCGTGAGCTAGGCCGGACACGCACAACCGCTTTCGCGGGAGCCGGCAACCCGGCTTCCGCGAAAGCGTGCGCACGTCACCAGGCGACAGGCAGCTCCTTGAGGCCGTGGACGAGCATGCCCTGCTTCATGGCCAGGTTGCCGACATCGGTGGCCAGGCGGAGCGTCGGGAACCGGCGGAACAGGCTGGAGATGGTGATCCGCAGCTCGGCGACCGCGAGGGGCGCGCCCAGGCAGTAGTGAATGCCGTGGCCGAAGGCCAGATGGGGATTGGTCTCGCGGTCGGGATCGAACTCGTCGCCGCCTTCGAACACGCGGGGATCGCGGTTCGCCGAGCACACCGCGGCCAGGACGGCGCTGCCCGCGGGAATGACGGTGCCCGCGATCTCGACGTCCTCGGTGGTGATGCGCATCGGGCCGCCGTCGCCGATGGGGTTGACGCGGAGCAGCTCGGGCACCATGGCGCCGACCGCGTCGGGGTCGGCGACCACGCGAGACAGGTACTCGGGATGGCGCAGCAGGGTGAGGACGCAGGCGCCGATCATGGACACCGTGGTCTCGTGCCCGGCCACCAGGATGGTCATCGCCATGACGACCAGCTCGGCCTGGTCCAGCGCGTCCTTCTCGTCGTGGGCCTTGATGAGTGCGCTGAGCAGGTCGTCGCCGGGGTTGTCGCGGCGACGGCCGACCAGCTCGTAGATGTAGCCCGCCATCTCCAGGCGCTGCTGCATCATCTCCTCGGCCGTGTGCGTGGTCAGCGACACGATCGCGTTGGACCAGTCGCGGAACTTCTCCCGGTCCTCGAACGGGACGCCGAGCAGCTCGCAGATCACCTGCACGGGCAGCGGGAACGCCAGCACCTGGTTGAGGTCCACCGGACCGCCCCGGTGGCCTTCCATCTCGTCGAGCAGGGCGTCGGTCAGCTCCTGGATCCGGGGCTCCAGGTTGCGGACGCGCCTGGCGGTGAACTCCGCGGTGACCAGCTTGCGCAGCCGGCTGTGTTGCGGCGGGTCGGTGGAGAACAGGCTGTTCGGTGGCATCGGCGCCGCCGTCAGCTTCGGGGCGCCCTCGGCTATCATCGCCGCCCGGCTGAACCTCGGATCCGACAGCACGAGCTTCGCGTCGTCGTAGCGGCTGACGATGTAACCGGTGTCCCCGCTGGGAAGGGTTACCTGCGCGACCGGCTCGTCCTCGCGCAGTTCGGCGTAGACCGGCGGCAGTTCGATCGCCGACGGCCGGTGGAACGGATAGTGCCTCGGGCAGCCGCTCGTCGAAGGGCCGGCCGCGGTCTCGGCGTCCATGCTGGTTCCCCAATCGCAGTGGTTGGCACGACAGGCACGAGTCCCTGTCGGCTCCCACGGTCGCGGGGCGGCCTGAGCCCCGGCTTAGGCGGCACTTTTCCTTGCGGCGCGGGCGATGGCGACGTGCGCCAGCCAGGTCAGGCCCAGGGTGAAGCCTGGTGCGGCCTGCTCGTTGGTGTCGGGCAGGAACGTGAACGCGGCCAGCACCACCACCGGCGGCGCCCAGTGCCCGGCGACGACCCGCACCGGCTTGCCGAGGCGCCCGGCCAACGGCAGGGCCGCCCCCACGATGCCCGCCGGAATGGTCCAGCCCTGATGCTTGACGATCTCGAACGCCGCGAAGGCGGCGCACGCACCGGCAAGCACGAGCCAGCCGGGATTCCATCGCTGAGGGGACTTACTCACGTGGCGAGCTCCGGCTGTAGTTGGAAGTAGGCGGTGGCGAGCATCTTCTTCTGCAGGAAACGACTGCTGCCCAGCACACGATAGAGGGTGGACCGGGCGGCCACGGCCAACGTGTGCTCGAACGTGAACGCGCGCTCCTGCCGCAGCTGGAGCTGGCGGGAGATCCGGATCCGGCTCTCCCGCTCGGCCTGGAATCGCAGCACCGCCGTCTGGACCAGTTCGGCCCGGCGAGCGCCGGTCGCGTCGAGCGCGGGATCGAGCAGGCCGGCGAGGGTGTGGCCGTCGATCAGGGCGTGGTTGACTCCCTGGCCCAGTATCGGGGTCAGGGTGTGCGCGGCGTCGCCGATCAGCACCAGGCCGGGGCGGGACCACCGCGGGGTCAGCACGGTGAAGATGTCCAGCACGGTGGTGCCCGACCAGCTCGTCACGTGTTGCCGCAGCGTCGGCGTCAGCTCCGGCGCGATCTCGTCCATCCGGGCGTGCAGCGCCTCGATGCCGCCCGCGCGAAGCTCTTTGAGACCGCCCTTGGGGATGTTGAAACCGACGCGGATGTCGTCGGGGTAGGTCGGGATGAACAGCCCGTGCCGGGAGCCGGACAGGCGGATGCGGTAGATGCCCCGCTCCCAGCCCTCGGGCCGGGGCACGCGCAGCCACACGACGTCGCGGTCGAGCATGGTCTTCTCGAACTCGAGGCCGGACAGGTCACGGATCTTGCTGTACCGGCCGTCCGAGCCGACGACGAGTGCGGCTCGGACCTCGTGTGTTTCGCCGTCGGCTCCGCGGTAGCGCACGCCGGCGACCGTGCCATCCTCGTCGATCAACTCGGTCACTTTCGCCCCGGTGCGCAGGTCGAATCCGCTGTGCTCGGCGGAGGACTCGGCCAGCACGGACAGCAGGGTGGGCTGCGGGATCTCCATCGGGTAGCGCTGGGCGTAGTCCCATTCGGAGAACTCGGAGTGCATGACGACCTTGCCGCCCTCGGCGATCTCCAGCCGCTCGATCTTCAGGGCGCCACGCTCGACGATGGTGTCGAGCACGCCGAGCTGGTCGAGCAGCCAGACGCCGTCCGGCGACATCGACTCGCCGCGGAACGTGCGGTCGAAGCGCGGGCTCTGTTCCAGCACGGTGACCTGGTGGCCCGCGCGTGCCAGGCACAGCGCGAGGCACAGCCCGGCGGGGCCTGCCCCGGCGACGCAGACGTCGGTCGTGTGGCTGTTCATTGTTGTGCTCCTACTGCGACAGCGGATGGGAAGGGACGGTGGGCACGGCCTCGACCAGGCGCGCGCGGACGGCGGGCAACAGCCCGCTGTTGCGGTCCTGTACCAGGAAGTGGCCGCCGTCGAGCAGGTCGATGCCGAAGACGTCCGCGGCGTGATCGCGCCAGCCGCCCAGCTGACCGATGTCGACGAGCGGATCTCGCCTGCCTCCGAACACGTATACGGGCATCGGCAGCTTGGGGGCGGCGATGTAGCGGTGGCTGGCGCACAGGATGAGGTCGTCGCGCACGGTGCCGAGCAACAGCCTGAGCCATTCCGGCCGGCTCAGCAGCTCCTCCGGCATCCCGCCGACGGCGCGCAGCCGGTGGGCGAGCGTGACGTCGTCCAGGTCCTGAACGTTCTCGCCGACCAGCCGAGGTCTGGTCAGATGCGGTGCGGCGTACGCGGCGACGAGGTAGGCCAGCGGCAGGGTCGCGCCCCTGGCCATGCGGCGCTGCACCAGCCAGTACGCGATCAGCGCGCCCATGCTGTGGCCGAAAGTCGCGTACGGCTCCGCCAGGTCGGCGTCGAGCAGCTCGTCGAGATCCTCGACCAGCGGGCGCAGGTCGTGGTACCGGACGACGGTCGCCGGGTTGTCCCTGCCGGGTAGCTGAACGGGACGCAGGGTGAAGCCGTCGGGCAGGCCGTGCTCCCAGGCGCGAAACACCGACGCTGTGCCACCGGCGTGGTGGAAGCAGAACAGGTTGACGGTCATGGCGCCACCCGGGTCAGACCGCCGCGGCCGGTGCGTCCGCGCAGCGCCAGCAACAGCCCGAGCACCGTGGCCCTGCGGTCACCGAGCCGGGCCAGCACGTTGCGCAGCAACCACAGGCGGGTGTCGGCGAGGTGGCCGGGTGAGCCGTGGACGTCATCGAACTCGACCCACTCGAAGTCGGCGACGTGCTCGGCGAGCAGCTCCCACTCGCGACGCGGGATGATCTCGTCGCGTCTGCTCGCCACGTATCGCACGGGCACACGCACCCTGGCCAGGTCGTCGCGAGTGAGCGCCATTCCGGACAGGTCCGCCCCGCCGCTCAGGTGTGCCAGCGTCGACGTGGTGGTGGCCGGCAGGGCCGCCGGGTCACCGAACACGCCGGACACGGGCGCGCCCACGGTGTGAATGCTGGAGATGCGAGGGTCGTGGCGGGCCGACGACAGCGCCAGGTGCCCTGCGAAGCTCAGGCCCACGACGTGCACGCCCGCGGCGCAGACGCGTGCGCCGAGCGCGTCGAGGATCTCCGGGATCAACTCGTCACTGCCTTTGCCGTAGGGGGCGGTGTTCTCCCCCACCGACGGCATCTCGGTGACGAGCACGCCGGCACGGAGCCGGCGGGCGGAGGTGAGGAACGGCGCCCACTGCTCCTTGACGCTGATGATGCCGCCCATGACCAGCAGGACCGGGTTGCCCTCGTGCAGGTTGGCCGTCCACGCCGCCACGTCACCGCTGGGCAGGGCGAACTCGCGGCGCTCGATCCCGCCCTGCCGGCGCCGCCACGTGTCGAACGCCGCCACCGCGGACCTGCCCGCCGCGGCGCGCACATCGTCGGCCGGGTACGGGAAACGGGCCAGGACGAAGTATCGGCACGCCTGCAGCGGCCTTCCCTCTGCGAGCTGTCTATCGCCCAGCTCCGACCAGGTTCTCGGCCACGCCGCGGGATCGCCGCCGGCCTTGATCCTGGCGAGCGCCGAGGCGACGGACCCCGGGTCGAGGCCCTGGGCGCGCGCGTGCAGTCCCGCGAAGTCGGCGAGCTCCGCGAGCGTCGGCTCGGTCACCGATTCACCCCCTCTAACAACCTTCTCGGCGGTTGGGTCGTCGGCGCGCCCTCGTGCAGGGCGACCCCGAGCCAGTAGCCCTCGGACAGCCGGGTGGCCGCGAGGCGGTAGCCGGGTGGCGGCACGTCCGCACGGAGCTTGGCCAGGTCGATGGCCAGCCCTCGCCCGTCGGCTTTCGCCACGGCCTCCTTACGGACCCACATCCGTGCGATGGCCTCGGTACGGACCCGCCGCGGCAGGCCGGCGAGCACGGCGTGCTCGTCGGGATGGCAGACCCGGGCCAGCATCGACGGCTCGGCCGCGATCTCGCGGTCGGTCCGCTCGACGTCGACGCCGATGCGGCCCACCCGGCTGACGCCGAGCACGAGCAGGTCCTCGGTGTGGCTGAGGTTGATGTCGACCGGAATCCGCTCCCCGGTACGGATGTCCACCGGGTAGGGACGCCGCCGGGCATCGCGGTCGATCCTCACGTGGCCGGGATCGATCTCCAGCAGCCGCGACAGCGTGGTGGTGATCATCGATCGCGAGCCCTCACGGCCAGCGCCCCACTCGTGCGACGTGCCGTGGCCGACGAGGACGCCGCGTCTCGACCAATGCGCCCGCACCCGCGCCCACCGCTGTGCGCCGAGACCGGGTCGCAGGGCGACCGGCGGGTCAACGAGCGGCATCGCTGGGCTCCGGGGTGTTCCGCAGGGTCTCGACGAGGTCGTCGAGTACGTCGGCCGCGAGCGCGCCGTCGAGCACGCGGTGGTCGAACGTCAGGCTCAGCGGCAGGACCGGGCGCGCGACGATCTCGCCGTCCCGCACCACGGCCCGCTGCTCGACCCGGCCGACGCCGATGGTGATCGCGGTGCCGCCGCTGGAGAAGAACCGGCCGACGCGACGGTGCCCCAGCGAGGTGACCGCGACGGTGCCCAGGTGCCGGTGTCGGCCGGACAGGCGGCCCGCGGCGAGGAACACCAGTCGCCCCAGCGGAAACGGCACACGCTGCAGCGCGCGGGCACCCGCGAAGTCGGGCAGCGTGGCCGGGTTCGCACCGGCCAGCCGGGTGATGCGGTGCTGCAGGAACGACCGCGACGCCCGGTCGGCGTCCTGCAGCACCGCGGAGAGCACCACCCGCGTGCCCCCGAGCTCGCGGTCGAGGGTGAGCTTCACGTCGACGAACGGGTAACGCGCGACCCTGTGCCGGATCAGCCCGCCGATGCCGGAGTTCGCGTCCGGGTGCCGGGCCATGACCCGGCCTGCCGCGTGGACGACGTACGTCAGCACCGACGCCGGGCGCTCGGCGGACGCCCGGTGCGCCATCAGCTCGGTGACGTCGACCTCGGCGTCGAGGTGCACCGGGCTGGCGGCGCGGACGGAGGCCAGGAAGTGCAGGGTGTGCCTGCGCTGCCGGGGCAGCGCGGTGATGGCCGGGCTCACGGCCCGATCACCGCGTGGACGCCCCGCAGGCTGGTGGCCTCCAGGAAGGCCATCATCGGCGCCGGCCGCCCGGTCGCCTGCTCGACCGCGCCGAGCAGCTTGAGCATCATCACCGAGTCCCAGCCCTCCAGGTCGTCGAACGCGGTGTCCAGATCGGGCTCGGCGAGTTCGAGGCCGACCTCGTCGCGGACGAGCTCGAGGAAGGCGTCGGGGCTCATCGGGTTCCTCCGGCCGGCGCGGGAAGTGCGGATTCGACGGTCAGGTTGGCAACAGGGCCGGGCAGCTCGGCGAGGTCGTGGCGGAACCAGCGGGCGGCCGGGTCGAAGCCAGCCGGGGTGTCGATCGGGGCGAAACCGTGCTCCGGCAGCAGGTTCTCCACTCGGCCGTTGCGCGGGGTCGGCTTGTAGCCGCCGATCACGGCGGAGGCGCCCTGCGCGGCAGCCCAGCGCAGCAGCTCGCCGATCCAGGCCGACTCGATGCCGCGGCCGAGCACCCGGCACGACATGACCAGGTTGTCGATCAGCACCGTGCCACCGTCGCGCCGGGCGAACACCACCCCGACGACGCCGTGGTCGCCGAAACGGTCGCGGACCCGGATCGGTGCGACCACACTGTCCGCATCGGACAGAGCCGCGCGCACCGCGGACTCGTCGAGCCGCAGCGTCATCAGGTTGAACTGGTTGGTGCGCTGGGTGAGCTGGGCGAGCCGGGCCACGTCGGCGGGGCCGGGGGCGAAGATGTCCAGCCGGGTGTCCAGTTCGGCGAGGTAGTCGGTGAGCGAGGAGAACCCGGTGCGGAAGTCCGCGCGGCGGGCCTCCGTGCGGTACGCCTCGGCGCGTTCGCGGTCCTCGGCGGTGATCGTGGTGGCGTCGAACCAGCCTTCGGCGAGCAGCCGGTCGACGTGCGTGGCGGGCTCGTCCGCGTCGACGTCGACGACGGCGATCTCCGGCCGGTTGGCCCGGATCAGGCCCGTCTCGGTGGTCGAGTCGTCCACGAAGACCAGGCTGTCGACGCCGATGCCGATGCGCTCGGCCACCCGCGGCACGGTGGCGACCTTGGGTTCCCAGCCGGCGAGCACGGTGACGAAGTCGTCGCGACGGACCAGCAGGTCGGGGTGGGTACGCAACACCTGGTCCACCTCGGCGGCGTCGTTCTTGCTGCACACAGCCAGCAGCACGCCCTGGCTGCCGAGTTGTGCGACGGCCCGCTGGAACCGGCGGTGGGCCTCGCCGCGGAAGCCCTCCGCCATGTCCAGGCCGTCACCGCCGGACTCGGCCAGCGTGCCGCCCCACAGCGTGCCGTCGAGGTCGAGCACAAGGCACTTGCGAGGCCGGCCGCACAGCCCGCGGGCGAGGTGGCCGACCTGGCGCGCCAGCGCGCCGAGCAACGCGTCGGTGTAGGCGACGTGCGCGTAGCCCTCCAGCCGCGCGTCGCGGGCCGGGCCGAGGTCGCCGAGCAGCGGGTCGAGGTCGATGACGTAGACCGTGTCCGCAGACG
Source organism: Prauserella sp. PE36 (assembly GCF_003311655.1). NCBI lineage: Bacteria > Bacillati > Actinomycetota > Actinomycetes > Pseudonocardiales > Pseudonocardiaceae > Prauserella > Prauserella sp. PE36. The sequence goes on from NZ_QEQT01000085.1 coordinate 115,535, forward strand.
TGCCCAGCTCCAGCAGGTCGGCGGTGAACCGGCGCCACACCGCGCCGAGCCTGGCACGTTCGCGAAGGTCGAGCACCTGGTTCGTCCACGACGACCACAGCGGTGCGGTGGTGAGGACCAGCGCGCCCCGGCCCCGCTCGGTGTGCGACGCCGCGAACCCGCGCAGCAGCCCGAGCAGCTCGGCGGCGGCGGTGCCGACGTCGTCGACCGTCCACACGGGAGAAACGATCCGGTCGAACACGGCCGACGCGTCGAGCAGGCACAGCGTCAGGTCGGCCGCTGCGGGCCGGGCGAGGTGCAACGCGTACGCGCCGGGGTCGCCCACCGACACCTGCCCGGCGAGACCGTGCCGGGCCAGCTCGCCGGTCAGCGCGGGCAGCAGCGGCGCGATCGTGCCGCTGCCGGTGACGGAGATGGCGATGGTGGGGATGCCGGGGTTGGCCGCCACGACGTCCTGACAGGACAGTCCGCCGAGCAACGCGCCCGCGCGTCGCACCGTGGCGGTGTCCGCGGCGGCCAGCAGCGGCCCGAGTTCCAGATAGCGCTCGGCGAGCGCCCCCTCGTCGCGCAGCGCGCGAATCCGGTCTGTGTTCACAGTCCCTCCAGCGCGAACCCGGTGCGGATCCACTTGCTCGACTCGATCGCCACGGCCAGCGCCCGGTCGCCGGGAGCCAGCGGCAGCGTGTGGTGCAGTTGCAGAAACGGCAGCGCGTTGCCGTTGTTGCCGGTGTCGGCGACGCAGCTGATCTCCCGCGCGGTCAGGCCGAACCGGTCGAGCAGGCCCGCGGTGATGTGCTCGGTCATCCGGCCGCCGAGCTGCGGCGGCATCAGGTGCGTGATCGACTCGGCCGGCCACCCCGTGCGGTCCAGCAGTTCGGTCAGCATCTCGCCGGCCAGCGTCGGCACGTCCGCCTCGATCGCCTTGTAGTTCTCGTCCACCGGCTGCTCGCCGCTGTCCCTGTCGGCCGCGCCGAACCAGCGGATGACCTGGCCGGGGTCGCGGCCGAGGCCGACGAACGTGTTGCACACCGGGCCGAGCCGGGTGCCGGACTCCTCCTCGGAGCGGGCCAGCACGACCGCGCCCGCACCGTCGCCGAAGATCACGTAGTTGACCAGCTCGCTCGGCGGCAGTGCCGGGAAGTCGTGGTCGAGGACCAGGTGCTTGGCGCAGCTGTCTCCGCCGATGACCAGGGCCGTCGCGTGCTCGTCGTCGAGCATCCGGCGCGCCAGTGCGAGCGCCTGCACCGCGCCCGCGCAGCCCGACTGGAGTTGGTAGGTCGGCACGGACTGCATCCCGAGCCGGTCGGCGACGAGGTTGACCGACGCCGGCATCAGGTGGTCGGGCGACGCGGTGGCCAGCACCACGAGGTCGATGTCGGCGGGCTCGAGCCCGGCGTCGGCTATCGCCGCCGCGCCCGCCTCCGCGGCCAGGTCGACCAGCGTGTGGGTCGGCTTGCCGGTGTCGAGGTCGACGCCGAGGTGACGGGTTCTGGTGCCGATGAACCGCTCCACCCAGCGCGGGTCGGTGCCGAACTTCTCTCCGAGCCGCACGTTGTCGATCGGCTCCCCTGGCAGGGCGATGCCGCTGCCCAGCAGCAGGTGGTTCACGCCGACGCTCCTTCCGCGATCTGGTGTGTGCGCTCGAAGTGGTCGATGAGCGTGCCGACGGTGGTGAGGTTGGGCAGCAGGGCTTCCAGGTCGAGCGGGCCGATGGCCGGTTCGAGTTCGTCCACGAACCGCATCGCCATGATCGAGTCGAAGCCCAGCTCCTCGAGCTGTGCGTGCGGGTGCAATGCGGCCTCCGCGTGCCCGGTGACCGCGGCGATCGCCGCCAGGACCAGCGTGGTGATGCCCGCCGCCGGTGTGCCCGTGCCGGCGCCCGGTGCGGCCTGCTCCGCGGGCTCGCTCCGCTGCGGCGCCGCGACGGAACGGCCGTCGTCGGCGCTGAACCAGAACCGGGTGTCACGGTCGAAGACGTAGCCCGGCAGAGTGCGGCGGACCCTGGCCGATGGCGGGAACCAGTGGTCGAAGTCGAGGTCGACGCCGTCGCGGTAGAGCGCGGCAACCACCGACGCCAACTCGCCTCCGGTGGCCGTGGGGCCGGGTGAGCAGGCCAGAGACGTGTGCGCGGGGAGGACGTCGCGCAGCAAGCCGAGCAGGACGGGCCGGGGGCCGACCTCGACCACGTGGGTGGGCTCGGCCTCGGCGAGCAGGCCGGCCGCCTCCGCGAAGCGAACCGGACCGCACACCTGCTCGGCCCAGTACGCCCCGTCCACGCTGCCGGCAACGCCCGGCCGCACGGTGGAGTACAACGGATACCGCGGCGATCCCGGCCAGACCCGCTCGGCCAGCTCCGTGAACTCGGCCAGCATCGGCCGCATCAGTGCCGAGTGGAACGCGTGGGACACGCGCAGCCGGGTGGCGGAGCGGCCCGCCGCGCGAATCGCGTCGGCCGCCCGCTCGACGGCGGCCTCGGTGCCGCTGAGCGTGACCGCGCGCGGCCCGTTGACCGCGGCGACGTCGAGCACCTCTCCCGGTTCAACGGTGACCAGTTCGGCCAGTTCGGCGCTCGAAACCGCGGCGGCCAGCATCGCACCGCCCCCGGGCAGGGCCTGCATGAGCGTGCCGCGCGCGACGACCAGCCTCGCGGCGTCGGCCAGCGTGATCCCGTCCGCCACACACACGGCGGCGAACTCGCCGACGCTGTGCCCGAGCAGTGCGACCGGGCGGACGCCCAGCTCCACCAGGGTCCGGCCCATCGCGTACTCGACGCCGAAGAGCGCGGGCTGGGCCAGCCCGGTCGGTTCCAGGTCGGCACCGGCCAGCAGCAACTCGACCAGGGTGCCGCCGGGCAGCTCGCCCAGCGCCGCGGAAGCCTCGTCGAGATGATGGCGGAACGCCGCGCAGTGCCGGTAGAGCGGTGCGGCCATCCCCGCGTACTGACTGCCCTGCCCGGTGAACGCCAGCGCCACGCGCGGCGCGGCCGGCCTGCCGTCGCCCGGCAGCGTGCGGGTCAGCGTGTCGCACGCGGCGACCAGGGCGTCGCGGCCGATACCGCCGACCGCGGCCCGGTACCGGAGGCCGGTCTTGACCCGGGTGGACGTCCACGCGAACTGCGCGACCCGGCCGGGTACCTCGGCGGCCAGCGCGTCCCGCAGCGCGGCCACGTTGGCGGCCAGCGCCTCCCGCGTCGCGGCGGTGACGGTCAGGACGGCCGCCTGCTCGTCCCTCATCGCCGGCGTGGGTGTGCGCGGCGGCGACGAGAGGACCAGGTGCGCGTTGGTGCCGCCGAGGCCAAAACTGCTCACCCCCGCGTGCACGGTCCCGGAGGGCAGCCGGGTGGTGCCTGCGGCCAGCCGGAAGCCGTTGTCCGCCAGCTTCAGGTCGGGGTTCTCCGCGCCCGCGGGTGTGCCGGGCAGGGTGCGCCGCTCCAGCGACAGACACGCCTTGATCAGGCCGGCGATGCCCGCCGCGCCTTCCAGGTGTCCCAGGTTCGCTTTGACCGAGCCGAGCAGCACTGGCCTGGTTCGTCCCTTGTGGACGTCGCCGAGTGCGCGGACCTCGATCATGTCGCCGAGCCGCGTGCCCGTGCCGTGCCCCTCGACGAACGTCACGTCGTGCGGGTCGACACCGGCCCGCTCGTGCGCGTTCCGGATCACGTCGGCCTGGGCGAACCGGTTCGGCGCGGTCAGGCCGTTGCTGCGCCCGTCCGAGCCGACCGCGCCGCCCTCGATCACCGCGTAGATCCGCTGTCCGTCGGCGACCGCGTCGGCCAGCCTGCGCAGGATCACCACGCCGACGCCCTCGCCCCGGCCGATCCCGTCGGCGTCCGCGGCGAACGGCTTGCAGCGGCCGTCCGGCGCGGCAAGTCCGGCCTGGTCGTAGAAGATCGACAGTGCCGGCGTCAGGATCAGGTTGACTCCGGCCACGATGGCCATGTTCGCTTCGCCCGCCCGCAGCGTCGTCGCCGCGAGCGCAGCGGCGACGAGCGAGGACGAGCACGCGGTGTCCACGGCCATGCTCGGACCCTTTAGGTCGAGATGGTAGGAAATGCGGTTGGCCGCCATGCAGTAGCCGTTGCCCGATCCGCGCTGCGGGGTCATGCCGCGGTAGTCGGTGAGGTGGATGTTGCCCCACTCGCTGGACATGATGCCCACGTGCACGCTGGTCGCGGTGCCGGCCAGCGACCTCGGCGCGTAACCCGCGTCCTCGCACGCCCGCCAGGCCGCCTGCAACAGGAGCCGCTGCTGCGGGTCCATGGCGGCGGCCTCGATGGGCGAGATGCCGAAGAAGCGGTGGTCGAACGCCGCCGCGTCGTCGATGAACGCCGCGGGAGTGTCCACACCGGACTTGACATCGGTCAGCGTCGCCGGGTCCCAGCGGTCGCCGGGAACGGGGCCCGCTGCCACGCGGCCGTCCAGGAGCAGCCGCCAGAAGTCCTCGACCGTGGGGGAACCGGGGAACCGGCAGTCGATGCCCACCACGGCGATGGCGCCGCGTGGGGCGGTCACGACGCGATTTCCCCGTGCAGGTGGACGGCGAGGGCGTCGATGGTGGGGTGGTCCCAGGCGACGGTGGGCTCCACCACCAGACCCCACTTGTCCTCGACGTCGCCGCACAGGCTGAGCACGTAGACCGAGTCAAGGCCCAGTTCGGCGAGCGGCACGGTGGTGTCGATCTCGGCTGCCGGCGCCTCACGGTACTCGGCGATCCGTTCGACGAGCCACGCCGCCACGTCGGCCGGCGTCACGTCGACGGTGGTGCTGTCCGGACTGTTCATGGTCTCCTCTTTCGGGACTGCTGTCTGGTCAGGCGAGGGCGCGAAGCACCGGCTCGGGGTCGAGGTCGAAGCTGCGGCCGGTCGCGGCGCGGTCGGCCATGTCCTGGTAGGCGGCGTCCAGAACGGCTGTGGAGGTCCGCTCGGTGGTGCGGCCGGAACGCAGGCCGATCCGCTCCAGCACCGCATCCGTCCACTGTGGATCCGCAGCGCGCGGCGAGTTGAGGCAGGCGGACGCGGCCAGCAACCACGCGTACCGCTCGGTCAGCGCCAGCGACCGGTGTGACGCGGTGACTCCGCGCTCGGTCACCGGCAGCGCGGCGGCGTCGGCGCGCACGCTAGCGAGTTCGGCCCGCAGTTCGTCATCGGCGACGCCCTCCAGCGCGCCGAGCAGCGGATCGGCCCGGCCGGCCCGCATCCGCAACTCGCCGAGATCCAGCTCCGGCAGCGGCGAGTCGTCGAAGAGCGCGCCCTCGGCCCCGGTGGGCCGCACGCCCGGCAGGTCCGGCAGCACGGTCAGCTGGCAGCTCACGCCGCCCGCATGGCCGATGCTCAGGCCCGCGATGTCGCGCAGGTGCTTGCCGACGAACGCGTACTCGCCCTCGCGCAGGTAGCTGCGCGCGCCCAGGACGACCGCGAGGTCGGCAAGCGCGTTCTCGGTGATCTTCGGCGCGAGGTACTTCGCCGCCGCCGCGTACCGGCCCGCGACCGAGGGGTACAGGTGCAGGGCGCGGGCGGCGACCCGGGCCAGCGCCTGGGCGACCTGCAGGTCGATGAACGCCCCCGCCAGCACCGACCGCGCATGCGGGATCGCCGTGACCGGACGGCCGTACAGCACCCGCTCGGTGGCGAACCGGTACACGCCGAACAGCGCGCCCTCCAGCAGCGACGTGCCCACGCCCGCGGTGACGCACCGGCTGACCTGGAACGACCGCAGCGCGGTCTCCGCGCCGGTGCCGACCGCACCGACCAGCGCGTCCTCCCCCACGACGGCCCCATCGAAGCCGAACCCGGCCAGGAGGCAACCGGCCAGTCCGGAGGTGCGCAGCCGGGGCAGCCTGGTCAGGCCGGGAACGCGGTCGAGGTCGTCGACGAAAAGCAGTGAGTGGTCCCGCCCACCGGGCGCCGCGGCCGGGTCGGCGGTGCGGGCGAACACCACGGCGGCGCGGGCGCGGCCCGCGTTGTTGATGACCCGCTTCGTGCCATCGAGCACGAAGCCGTTCCCACGCCGCTCGGCGCGCAGCGCGTTGCGGGTGAGGTCGTTGCCGTGCTCCAGTTCGTGATAGGCCACCGACACCCGCTCGCCGGCCAGCAACCTCCCGGCGAGGTGCTTCCGCTGCTCAGCGGTGCCTGCCGCCCACACGTTGAGCGAGGCCATCAGCGTGGTCAGCCCGTGGCCGAGGCCGAGGCCCGCGTCGCGGCGGAACACCGGGCGCAGCCTGCGCACCAGTTCGTCCACCGCGGTCAGCCTCCCTCCCAGCTCGGCGGGGACGTACTCGGCGTTGGCCTGCCACGCGTCGAGCACGGCCTCGCCCGCGGCGCACGGCTCGCCGGCGTCGTCCGCGGCGACGATCGCGGCGTGCCCGGTCGGGTTGCTCCCGTCGTACGGGTCGCCGAGCAGCTCCTCCAAGGCGTCCCCGTTCATGCCGTTCGCTCCCGGACGAGGCGCGCGTGCAGCAACGAGGTCAGCCGGGACCCGAAGACCTGGTCGCGCAGCACCGTGCCGAGGACGGCGTGGCTGGCGTCCAGCGCGGTGTCGTCGGCCGGGACGCCGAGGCGGGCCAGCGCCGCAAGCAGCCAGTGTCCCTTGCGCCACAACGGATCGGCCGACATGGCCTGCTGGTTGCCCAGCCACAGCGCGACCGCCGACGCGCCCGCGATCATCGTGGCCAGCCGCCGCGCCAGCGCGAACGCGTAGGGCGGCACGTCCGGTGGCACGATGGGCTGCACGGCGATCTCCCCCAGCAGCTCGCGGGTCCCGGCCAGCAGCGCGTCGACGGCCCCGGCGACCGGAGTCAGGTCCGGGTCGCGCGCCGCGAGCCGCGCCAGCTCCGCGGCGGCGGGCGCGAGGTTGTGCAGCACGCTCACGCCCTTCATCGGCACCAGCCGCAGCGCGGCGAAGTCGGCTGGGGGCAGCTCGGCGGTCAGGTCGGCGGCGACGGCAAGGCCCGGCTCCGGCTCGCGGCCGGCGCGGTGCCCCCTCGCCACCATCGGGAACTGGCTGACCAGGGAACTCAGGTTGACGACCGTGTTGCCGTCGAACAACGACACGATCCGGTGGTCGCGCTCGACCTTCTGGAACTCGCCGACGCCCTGCGCCACCTCGTCACCGCGCACGTCGAGCAACCACGCCCTCGCCCCCAGCAGCCCACGCAGCCGGGCCAGCAGGCCCTCGGTGCGTACCGGAACCAGGTACTTCACCGCCGCCGACACCGTCGCCAGCTCGCCGGGCACGGTGTGGATCAAGCGCGTCGCGACGGTGGCGAACGCCTCGTTGAGCAGGTGGTCGGCGTAGCACTCGGTCAACGTCCGGGCCGCCGCGGGCAGGTCTGCGAGAACCTTGCCGTACAGCTCGCGCCCACTGGCGAAACGCACCGCTTCGACCAGCCCGTGATCGGCGGCGCCCAGCGAGAGCGACGAGCACAACGTGCGGGTGAGCTGGAGCGACCGCACCACCGTTTCCAGACCGGTGCCCGGCTCGCCGACCCGGTCGTCCACGGCGTGGACTTCGGCTTCCCGCAAGGCGAATCCGCTGATGTCCGCACCGCGGATGCCGACCGTCGGCACCTTCGGCAGTGGCTCGTACGCCCCGCCGGGCAGCCGGTCGCGCTGCACCAGGTACACGTCGAACCCGCGTGGCCCGCCCTCAGGCGTCACCCGGGCCAGCACGGTGACCAGCCCACCGCGCGTTGCGTTGTTGATCAGATACTTCTCGCCGGTCAGGCGGACCACATCACCGTCGACCACGGCGGTCAGCTCACCGTTGACCAGGTCGCTGCCGTGCTCGCGCTCGGTGAGACCCCACGACACCGGTACCTTGGCCGCCACCAGCGCGGCGACCCGGCGGGCCTGCTCGGCCGAGCCGGCCACCCAGACGCACACGCACCCGAGGAAGGTCTTGCCGTGGGCGATCGCGACGGTCAGGTCGCGCCCGGCCACCGCACGGATCAGCGCGGCGGAGCGTTCGAAGTCGCGCAACCGTCCGCCGTACTCCTCGGGAACGTAGTGCAGCGCCAGGTCGCAGGCGTCCAGTGCGGCGACGTCGGCGACCGGGAACTCCTCGGCCAGGTCGTCGGCGGAGCGCTCCGCGGCCGGGCCTGCCGGGCCGAGGTGGTGCTCCAGCTGCTCCAGCGCGACCATCGGGGCGTGCCGGAACGTGGTGTCCGTCGCGGTCATCGCCCGGCCACCGTGGTGTGCAGTGTGCGCAGTCCGTCGACGAGGAACGCGTCCCTCGTCGCGCCACGCCGGACCTTGCCGCTGGTGGTCTTCTCGATAGCGCCCGTCGGCACGAACACGACATCGGCCAGATGGAGCTCGAACTCGGCGCGAACGGCCCGGCGCAGAACGGCGACCAGCTCGTCCACGTCGACGGTCCTCAGGTCCGCCGGGCGGACCTCCTGCACCGCGACGGCGGCGGGCGCCTGGGCCTCGACCGTGAACACGGCGGTCGCCCCCGCGCCGGTCACCGGGTGCGCCTCGCGGATCGTGCGCTCGATGTCCTGCGGGTACAGGTTCCGGCCGTTGACGATGAGGACCTCCTTGCGCCTGCCGGTGACGAAGAGCTCACCGTCGAAGAGGCCACCGAGATCACCGGTACGCAGGTAGTCCGCATCGGACCCGGACAACCGCGCCCGGAAGGTGTCCTGGCTGACGTCCGGCCGCGCCCAGTATCCGGCCGCCACGGAAGGTCCGGCGAGCCAGATCTCACCGACCGAACCCGGCGGCAGTTCCGCACGGGTCTCGGGGTCGACGATACGAATGTCGAAGTCGACCGGCCTGCCGCTGCTCACCAGCCGCCGCGACGGCCGTCCGTCCTCGGCGACGGCGATCCGGTTGCTCGCCAGCGCGGCGGCGTCGACGTCGCGGGCCACGTAGCCGGTGCCTCGCGGGGCCGCGGTGACGAACAGCGTCGTCTCGGCCATGCCGTAGCAGGGCATGATCGAGGCTGCGCGCAGCCCTGCGGGGGCGAACCTGGCGGCGAACTTGTCCAATGTGGCCGCGTGAATCGGCTCCGACCCGTTCATCACGACGTCGAGGCTGCTCAGGTCGAGCTCAGCCAGCTGCTCGTCGGTGGTGCGGCGGGTGACCAGCGCGTAGCCGAAGTCGGGCGCCACGGTGACGTGCGCCTTGACCGCGGTGATCAACCGCATCCAGCGGTGCGGCCGCTTGAGGAAGCTCATCGGGGCCATCAGGTACGCGGTGCCGCCACAGTACATCGGCCCGAGCAGCTGACCGACCAGCCCCATGTCGTGGTAGTGCGGCAACCAGCTCACGCTCCGGACCCCCCGGCCGACCCCGAGTGCGCGCCGGCTCTCCGAGGCGTTGCTGGCCAATGCCCGGTGTGTCACCAGGACGCCCTTGGGCTCGCTGGTGGAACCGGAGGTGTACTGCAAGAAGGCGATGGCCTCGGGATCGAGTTCGGGCAGTGGCTCGTGCCGGCCTTCGCGCAGGTCCGCCTCGACCAGCACCTCGACCCGCTCAGCCAGGCCCGCGCGGCCCAGCCAGCCGCGCACGGTGCCCGCGGTCGCCGGAGTGGTCAGCACGACGCCGACTTCGGCGTCGGTGACGATGCCGGTCAGTCGCGTGTCGCCGCGTCCACCGGACTCCGGCACGGGTGCGGGAACGGCGATCACACCGGCGTGGAAACAGCCGAGTAGCGCGACGGTGAATTCGAGGCCAGGAGGATGCGACAACAGGACACGAGCGCCGCGCAGACCCCGGCCTACGAGCCCGGCGGCGAGCGACCGAGCCCGCTCGTCCAGTTCCCGATAGGTCAGCCCGTCGCCCCGAATATCCTTCGTGTTCACTTCGCCGAATTCGTCGACAAAAACGATCGCAGGTTCATCGGGCACAAAGTCGACCCAACTCCGGAAACGACTCATGAAATGGTCGCTCTCTTCGATCATCTCACGCTCACCTGTCACGGCCCCGCCTCCAACATCCACGTCAGACCTTAGGAGCGGCACCCGACGCGCGCCCTGGACGGAGACTGATGTCCGCCTTAACCACCGCTGAAGTGCACGAAGGAAGACGCTCAGAGCATTGACACAGCAGGAAGGTGAATTCCCACCCCACAAGATCGACATTCACGTGAGAATGTCACGTGATCGGCCATTCAGCGCAACGTTCACGAACCCTGATGGAAAGCACTGTGACAACAATCGAAACTTTCCAATGTTCATTCATCGGGCCACGAACGCGTGTAAGGATCAATTGCCAACACCAAGTGAAGAGCCTAGGGGGTTCCGCGTGCGCTTCGAGGTCCTTGGTCCGCTGTCCGTGCTGGACTGTGCCAACGGAGCTGGACGTTCACTGTTACCGAGCGCGAGTAAGAAAAGGATCCTGCTCGCCTCGTTGCTGTCCAGGGTCAACGAGGTCGTGTCCACCGAGAGCCTGATCGCCGAGATCTGGGGCGACCAGCCGCCCGCGAAGGCGCGGGGAGCGTTGCATGTCTACATGGCCCAGTTGCGCAACGGGCTCTTCGAGAACGTCGGGGGTGATCGCCAGGCGACGATCATCACCGACGGGCCCGGCTATCTCCTGCGTCTCGAAGGCGCTGGCTTCGACCAGCACGAGTTCGAGTCGTTGATGGGCCGGGCCAGATCGTTGCAGGACAGGGGACAGCTCGCCGACGCGGCCGACACGGTCCGCCGCGCCCTCGACCTGTGGCGGGGGCCCGCGCTCGCGGGCCTGACCGACGGCACGATGCTCGGCGTGTTCGCCACCTGCCTGGACGAGGAGTACGTCGCGGCACTGGAGCTGCGGCTGGAGATCGACCTGCTGCTGGGCAGGCATCGGTCGGTGATCGCCGAGCTGATCCGGCTGGTGCACGACTACCCGCTGCGGGAGACGTTCTACCGGCAGCTCATGCTGGCGTTCTACCGCTCGGAACGCCAGGCGGACGCGCTGAACTGCTTCGTGCAGTTGCGCACGCGCCTGCGCGAGGAACTGGGTGTCGAGCCGTGCCGGCCGATCCAGCAGTTGCACCAGGCCGTCCTCAGCGCCGATCCGGCCCTCGACCGCCACATGGCCGACGTCGCCGCCTCCTGAGCCAGGCGCCACGCACAACGGTGTGCGGGCGCCCACCCGTCCTCGCCGAGCGCGGCTCTCGCTCCCGGCCCTACCGCGTGCGCGCGAGGGCGGCCTGCACCACCTGCCACAGGCTCGCGGGCGTCGCGAAGGCCTCCGGGTCCAGGTCGTCGTCGGGGATGGTGACGTCGTACGCCTCCTCCAGGCGCACCAGTAGGTCCACCAGCGCCAGCGAGTCCAGACCCGCCGCGCGGAGATTGTCGTCGGGGCCGACCGACGAGCCGAGGCGGGGAAGCACCTCGGCCAGCACCTTCGGGTAACGGGCATCCCACGGGGTGGTTTCCATCGTGTTCTCCTGACGGGAGGTGGTGTGTGGCGCGACCGGCTCGCGCACGAGGACGAGCCTGCTGGCGGTGACGACGTCGCCGTCGCTGACCACGATCTCCGCCGCGCCCGGCCGGCCAAGGAAGCCGATCAGGCTGGCGGTCGGGCCGTAGGCGCCGACGTTCGGAATGGCGAGGATCTGCCCGACCCGCACGTGCGCCGACACGTCGGCCGCGCCGCGGCCCAGGGTGTCGGCGGGTGTGCAGAGCGGCCCGACCAACCGGATCTTCCCCGACGCGGTCTCCTCCGCGTCGCCGGAGCCGACAGGCAGCACGGCAGCGGCCAGGGGCAGCAGCCGGCCGATGCCCGACAACCCGCCCAGGTGGTTGATCCCGGTGTCGAGCACCGCGAACCGGGTCCCGCGGCTGTCCTTGACGTCGGACACCGTGCACAACAGCACGCCGCTGTCGCCGACCAGGTGCCGTCCGCTCTCGAAAAGCACCCTGGTCGTGGCGCGCCAGCGAGGAAAGTGCTCGTCGAGGGCCGCGGTCAACGGCGCGCGCAGCCCCGGGTACCGAGGGCGCTCGCCCTCCTTGGCGAACGGACACGCGAATCCGCCGCCGAGATCGAGCACCCGGACCTCGATGCCGAGCTCGCCGGCCAGCGCGGCGGCGGTGCGGACGCTGCCGGTCATCTCGTCGAGCAAGCTCTGTTCGTCGTAGACGTTGGTCAGCGGGAAGAAGTGGAAGCCGGCGAGCCGCACGCCCCTCACACCGGCCAGTTCGGCACGCCGGCCCATCAGGATCTCGACGTCGGTACCGAACTGCGACGCCTCGCCGGTCATCCGCATGCCCGCGCCGCCGGGCGCCTCAGCGCCGTTGACCCGCAGCACGACGTCGACCTCACGGTCGCACTCGCGGGCCGCCGCCGCCACCCGCTGCAGGTCCACAAGGGACTCGCAGCTGAACGTCCCGACCCCGGCGCGAACCGCGATCTCCAGTTCCTCGGCCGTCTTGCCCGGGCCGGTGTAGAACACCTCGGCCGGCACGGCGCCTGCGGCCAGAGCGGTGCTCAGCTCGCCGGTCGAGGAGACCTCGGCGTGGCAGCCCCCGGCGAGCAGTTCGCCGACCAGGTCCGGGTGCGGGTTGGCCTTGAGCGAATACAGCAACTGCGCGCCCTCGGGCACGGCGGCGACGAGGTCGGCCCTCGCCTCCCGTACCCGATCGAGGTCGTAGACGTACATGGGACTGCCGTACGCGGCGATCAACTCGGCCGCGCGGCCTGCGTCGAACACGGTCACTGGACACTCCCGCTGCCGGGCCGCACCAGCTCGCGCAGCCGCTTCTTGTCGGTCTTTCCGTTGGCGGTCAAGGGAAGGACGCCGACGACGTGGCAGAAGGCCGGAACCTTCGCGGGCTCCAGCAGGCCGGCGAGGTCGGCGAGCACGGCGTCGCCGTCGCGCTCGGAGACGACGACGATCTCGAGGTCGTGGTCGTCCTCCGGGGGCAACGCGGCACTCGCGGTGACCCCGTCGACCCGCGCGGCGGCCGACTCGATCTCGATCAGGCTGGCCCGTACGCCCCTGCGTTTGAACTGGTCGTCGCGGCGGCCGTGGAAATACAGGTGACCGTCGTCGTCGAGGTGGCCGTAGTCACCGGTGCGCAGCCTGCGCGAGCCGGTCGCCGGGTCGATGTCGTAACGCTGCGCGGTCAGTTCCGGAGCGCCCCGGTAGCCGGCCATCACGTGGGGCCCCAGCACCACGATCTCTCCGACCGTGCCGACCGGGACCGGCTCGCCGTCCTCGCCGAGGATGCGGACCTCGGTGCCGGGCAGCGCGGTGCCGACCGAGCCGGGCTTGCGCCGGTCGACATCGGGCGCGGCGATGGTGACCCGCTTGCACTCGGTGATGCCGTACATCGAGACGATGGCCGCGCGGGGGAACACCGCGCGGAGCTCGTCGATGTCGGCCGTGGTCAGCGCCGCCCCGGTGTTCGTGAACATCCGCACGTGATCGGGGGCATCACCGCGCCGGGCCAGCCTGGCCAGCATCCGAGCGGTCGACGGCACGGTCGGCAGCACGGTCGCGCGCACGGCGCGCATGAGTTTGAGCATGCCGATCGGGTCGTCGGCGTCGGCGAGGACCAGCTCGGCGCCGGCCAGCGCCGACAGCAGCACCTGATAGAGGCCGTAGTCGAACGACATGGGCGATCCGACCAGCACCACGTCGGTGTCCCGATAGGACAATCGAGCATGGATCGCACGTGCGGCGAACTCGACCGCGGAGTGCGGGCAGACGACCCCCTTGGGCGCCGAGGTGCTGCCAGACGTGTAGATCAGCATCGCGGTGTCGTCCGGTTCGACGGCGACCGGGTCGTCCTCGCCCTCCCCGGTCACTATGTCCTCTATGGACAGGACCTGGCACGGCACCTCGGGCCTGCCGTCGGCGGGGGCGACCAGCGCGGTGGGCTCGGCGTCGGCCACGACGGCGGACAGCGCGGCGGGCGGCAGGTGCGGGCTCAGCGGCACCAGCACCGCGCCCGCACGCAGCACGCCGAACACCACCGCGGACAGCTCGCGGCGGTTGCGCGAGCACAGCGCGACCCGGTCGCCCTTGCGCACGCCCGCTTCGATCAGCGACCTCGCGACCGCACGCGCGGCGGCGCGCAGTTCGGCATAGGTCCACGCCCCCACCGCGTCGCGGACGGCGGGGGCCTGCGGAGCGCGGCCCGCGGCGTCGTCGAGGATCGCGGCGCCGCCGGTCCGGGACGGGACGTACAGCGTCACCGAGGCCACGTCCGCTCGGTCGCCGCGGGCATGCCGCCGAGAATCTCGAACACGGCGCTGGTCGCTGTCAGGCCCGCGCCGCCGCCGACCATCAGCACCCGGTCACCCGGCTTGACCACACCCTCCAGCAGGAGGTGGCGCAGGCCGGCGAACTGGTCGCCGGCACCGAGATGTCCGTGTGTGCGAGCGAAGGTCCACGAGGTCTGCTCCTCGTAGATACCGACGAGCTGGCTGAGCTGCCAGTCCAGCTTCGCCCGGCCCGCGGCGGGGATGACGACGCCGCCCAGATCGCCGAACTCGGTCTTGGCCTCGGCCAGCGCGCCCGCGACGGACGCCTTGACCGCCTCGGCCAGCCGCACGGTCGAGGCGCGCATGCCGCCGTTGTTGGCGAAGTGGTAGGCGATCCGGCTGGTGATGTCCAGCGGACCCGGCTGATAGGTGTCGTGGAACTTCTCGCCGCGCAGCACCTGCTCCAGGCCGTTGTCCGACACGGTGTAAGTCGAAAGCAGCCGGGCGAAGCCGCTCTCGGTGGACAGCAGCATCGCGGTGCCGCCGTCGCCGTAGGGCAGGCCGCGCTCGGTACGCCAGCGGTCGACACCGGGCATGGCGAAGCGGTCGCCGGTGGTCAGCAACGCCGCGCCGCCCGCCATTCCCCGGCCGCGCTCGAACAGCAGCCGCGACGCGGCCAGGTCCATCGCGCCGACCGCGGCGTTGCACTGCTGCTGCACGTCGAAGGCGGCCACCGAGTCACCCACGGCGAAGCGCGCCACGTAGGAAGCGGCGGGCCACATGTCGACACCCTGGTACCAAAGACTGGAGTGGAAGACCAGGCGGATGTCGCCGACGTCGACAGCCGAATGCGTGATCGCGTCCCGCGCGGCCAGCACCGCCATCTCCGGCGCGGCCAGCTTGGGCTCGACCAGCACGGACGTGATGCCGTTGGCCTCGAGTTCCTCGGCGTCGTACTCCCCGGCGGCGATGGCGTCCTCCGCCGACGCCGCCGGCGGAAGGTACGCACCCAGTCCCGCCACGTAGATGTCGTCCCACTGCATGTGCTGCTCCTCTGCTCGTTCCCTGCCATGCGGCGGCATGCGTTGCCCAGCGTGCCCGGGGAGTCTGATGCGGCTCTTAGGGCGCGCCTTGGAGACGGGCGGGCAGCAGCCGGGCGGCAAGCACGGCCCCCGCGGCACTGACGCCGCCGGCGACAGCGAGGGAGACGACCGCCGCGTGATCGAATGCGGCGTTCGCCTGGGCGACCATCGCTGCCCCGTCCGGAGCGGCGACGGCGAGGTCGACGGCCTGCTGCAAGGTCTCCACTCCGCCGCCGGCCTGGAACACCCGGTTGAGCAGCGCCCCCACCACCGCGACGCCGAGCGCCCAGCCGAGTTCCTGCATGGTGTCGTTGACCGCGGAGCCGGAGCTGGCCCGGTCATCGGACAGGCTCGACACCAGGACACTGGTGGCCACCGGGGTGGCGATACCGAAGCCGAAACCGGCGGCGACCAGCGCGACCACGATGACGGGATAGCTGTGGGCAAGGCCGAGCCCGCCGATGCCGAGCGCGGACAGCATCATGCCCGCCCCGACCGTCGCTCGGACGCCGACCAGCCTGCCAAGACTCGGGGATAACGCCGTGCCGAGGAGCACGCTCACCGCGACCGGCCCCACGGCCAGACCTGCCGAGAACGGACTCATCTCGAGCTGCACCTGAAGTCGTTGGGTCAGCACGAACAGCGCGCCCGCGAGACCGAAGAACAACAACATGTTCCCGATCGCCGCCCCGCCGAATCGCCTGTCGGCCAACAGGGACAGCTCCATGAGCGGGTACTTCGCCGTGCGCAGCCTGCGCACGAACGCCACCCCGGCCAGAACCGTGGCGACCGCGCCCGTGATCACCAGCGCGTCGAGCCGCCCGGACGCGCCGAACTCGATCACCGTGAAGACCAGGCCACCGACTGCCAGCACCGACAGCACGGCCCCGACCGCGTCGGTCGGCCGCGAGGCCGGGTCGGCCGACTCACGCACGAAGAACACGCCCGTCAACACGATCACCGCGACCATCGGCACGTTGAGCAGGAACACCGCGGCCCAGCCGAACTCGTCGACCACCAGGCCGCCCAGGATCGGCCCGAGCGCGACGCCGAGCGCCGCGATGCCGCTCCACACGGCGATCGCCATGGCCCGCTCCTTGCGGTCGAAGACATGCAGCAGGATCGACAGCGTCCCCGGCATGACGAAAGCGGCGGCGGCACCCAGCAGTCCCCGCAGGACGATGAGCTGCCAGGGCTCCCGCGCGAGTGCGGCGAGCATCGACGCGCCCGCGAACACGACGAGCCCGCCGAGTGTCAACCGCTTGCGACCCCATCGGTCCGACCACACACCGGCCGCCATGAGCAGTCCTGCGAACACGATCGAGTAGCCGTCCACGATCCACTGCACGGCGGGCAGGTCCGCGCGGAGGTCGCGCATCAACGCCGGAATCGCCACGTTGAGCGCGGAGTTGTTCAACACCACGACACACAACGCGAGCCCCATCAACACCAGCACCACCCAGCGCCGGCTGTCCGGCTCGGCGGGCGACTCGGCCTCGGTGTCACCGGGTGTGGCGGTCACTGCGGGCTCCTCGTCAACAGGCGAACTCGGCCCTCCGATCCACCCACAACCGGCTTAAGCCCGCCTTACTCCCTGCTACCCGGAGGTCGCGCGGGTATCCGCACCGCCTGCTTTCCCGGGTCAGACTCAGACCCCTAACGGTGGTCATCGCCGGTGGGGCTTCGTCGTTGCGGCAGCTACTGACGGCTCTGGCCGTCCGGTTACGGGCTGATCGATCTGTTCGCGCAGGATGTCACCGTGGCCCGCGTGCCGGGCGAACTCTTCGCTCATGGCGAGGAGAGTCCATCGCATGCTGACGGTTCCCTCGCGGGGGTTCTCCTTGGTGTCGTCGAGGTCGAAGCGGGCGGCGATCGCCCGTGATCGCTCGCTTGCCCGCTCGAACTCCGCGATGACGTCGGCCAAGAGCTCGTCGTCTGCGACGGCGAAGGTGCCCTCGTCTCGGTTCGAGTATCCGTCGCATTCGGATTCGGCGAGGCCCGCCCAGAATCGTTGAAACCAGATCCGTTCGGCGGCCGCGGCATGTTTGATCAAGGAGATCGGTGTCGTCAGCGACGCGACGAGTCGGCGGCGGGCTTCGGCTTCCGAGAGGCCGCGTGCGGTCTCGATCAGGGCTTCGCGGTTGCGATCGAGCATGTTCTCGATGATCGCGCGCTCGGCGCCGTTGGTCATTCGGTTGGTACTCAAGGGTTTCACTCCATTCTCTTGCGCGGCGGCGGAATCCGTCCGGTCCCGCCTCGGTCGGCGTGGCTGGTCGTGAGGCTGCGTTCGGCGAGGGCAGGAGAAGCCGGGACGTCACATCCGGAGCTGCGGAATGAGCCGGAGCGGTCTCGGGGCGCTCATCGGCGTGACGCGCAGGGCGCGGGTCGATGCGGGCGGAGTCGAACACCAGAGCCGAGGCCGGTTCAGGTCGGGAGCCGAACCGATCGCTGACGCGTATGCCCGTCTGTCGCCGATCATCCCATGACTTCGGCGGCGAGGCCATGCATTCGAAGCGAGTGCCGGAGACGACCTTGTCCGGCCGCCCGCGCGGTGGACAGGTGACAAGGCCGCGTTTCAGCAGTCCTCACGTCTGCACTACCCTGGGCAACTCCTCGAACAGCAAGGACCGTGAGGGTGGCAATGCGCACCTACTTCGAGCCCGAGGACACCGACGCGTTCGAGTCGGCCAAAGCCCTCTTGATCCGGCGCTGCGTGGTCTGGGCGAAGCGACAGGGCCGGGAACTCGATCCGATGGCGCTGGACACGATGCTGAACTTCCGGCACAACAGCATCGACGGGCGGTTGGGGTACTGGACCACCGGCTTGGTCGAGGAGTTCCTGCTGTCGCACACGCCGCGCACCCTGTCGGCCAACGCGCGGGACGTGGCCCACATACCCGAGGACTTGCGCCTGCTCGTTCGTTACCTGCACGCGACCGGGCTGGCCGATCCCACCGGTGATCCGCAGGACCATCTCGACGCGGCCATCACGAAGGCCGGCAACGAGTTCCCCGCCGCCATGGCCGACGAACGCAACTTCGGCGTGGCCAAGTTCTGGGCGATGAACGCCCTCCGACGGGGGGTGGATCTCGCCGACAGTGCCGCCATGGCCGGGTTCCTCGACGACGCCCGCATGGGCCGGGTCGACTACGACGACGGCGTTCTCGCTGAGATCGCCGCGCGACATGTGCTCGATGGCGGTGGCCGGCCCGAACGCGCGGTGGTCCAGCTGCCGGTGTCCCTTCCGCCGGACGCGGAGCTCGCGGCAGCCGCCGAGCGGACCCCGGTCGTCGCCCGGTTGCGGGGGCTGGTCGAATGGGTCGGCGAGGGTCGAGCGCTGACCCCGAGCGGCAACCTGAAGCTCGCCGATGCCCGCGAGCTGGTGGCGCTGCTGGACACCGGCGACCGGTTCGATCCGCGGATCGGGGACCGGGTCTATCGAACCCAGAGCAGCGCCGACCTGCCCGTCCTGTCCTCTCTGGTCGGGCTGGCCAAGAGGATCCGCGTCGTCCGGGTGGTAAGAGGCAAGCTGGTGAGGGTGGCCAAGAACGCTCGGCTGCTTGGCGACAGCCTTGCGTTGTGGACGGCCGCGTTCGGCGAACTGCCCTCACCCGAGCTCGTCACGCAAGGAGGTCATTGGCCGCCCGAGCACACCACTCTGCTCAGCGTCCTCATCGACGAGGTGCTGGCCGACCTGCTCAACACCCTCTACGGGCTACCCGAACCGATGCCGGTCGTCCGGCTCGAGGCAGGTGTCTGGCTGTCCTTGAACGAAGCCTTCGACCCGGATGACCTCGATGCGGCGTCCGAGACGGTGTGGCGAAAGGGGGTCGGGACCGACCTGCGCCGGCTGTTGGCCACGCTTGCCGACTTCGGCGCGGTGGAGCTGACCACCGCGGAGCCGGATCCGGTTTTCCGCGCCGACCTGGGCTTCGACCAGGGCGTGGCACCCGACGAGGTCGCGCCGTTCCCGCCGGACATGCTCGATCGGCTGCGGGCCGCACTGCGGCCGGGCGCCGGCCCGATGGAACTGGTGTCGCTCACGCCACTCGCCACCCGGGCGGTGCGCGCCCGGCTGGTCGAAGAGGGCCGGCACGCGCCGCTGGTCGGTGAGCTGGCCGGCGCCGAACCCGGGCCCATGCTGGGCATGCTCTCCGAGCACTACAGCCCGGAGACGGCAGCGGACGAGGTCGCCGGATGGCTGGCCGCCCACGGTGGCCGAGACCGCGGACTGCCGCAACTGCTCGACGCGATCCGCGGCTGTCCGTTCCGCACGCGCGCAACCGCGATGCTCGACATGCTGTCCCACACCGTCCCCGACCGATGCGCGCTCCTGCGGAACCTGCGCTCAGACCGGCATCTGGGCCCGATCGCGACGCACCTGCTGGTCGAGGACGGCGAACTAGCGATGGAAGAGCTCGGCGAGGAGGAAGGCCTGCGCGGCATGGCCGAGCAGCTCATCCACCTGCTGGAGGTCGGCGGGCCCGACGCCGTTGCCGACGCGCTGGCCGAGAGCCCGCCGGACGAGGCGCGCGGCTTGATGGCGGCCCTTTCGGCGTCCGGTCATCCGGACGAGACCGGGCTGGAGGAGCTCCGCGAGCTGTTCGCCGCGCGGCGGCCTGGGCTCGCGACCGTCCATCCACTTGCCGGGACATCTCGGGCATCTCGGAATGCGCGGGGGAAGGGGCGGAAGCGGCGGCGTTGAGCCCAGCTTCACTCGTCGGCCGCCGCGAACCGCTACAGCGGCTCATCCAGCCCGGCGTGTTCCAACATCTGCGTCCGCGGCAGGAACTCCCACGGCATCCCCGTGCACAGCACGGGGATGCCGCACAGCGCATGGCGATCGTCCAACCGCTTGCATCGAATCACAGACCGAGATCATTCTGTTCACGACCTCCTAGTTGTACCCGGCCATCAGGTTGGTGGCAGCCGGCTGATCGGGGGTTTGGCTCCGAGTGCGCTGTGGCGGCGTTGAGTGTTGTAGTGCTCGATCCAAGGCGCAAGGGCGGTGGCTCGCTCGGCGTTGCTGGTGAAGACCTGGCGGTAGGCCCATTCGGTCGCCAGGGTGCGGTTCAGTCTCTCGACCTTGCCGTTCTGCCAGGGGCAATGGGGCTTGATGAACTTCTGGAGGATGCCGTGCTCGGCACACGGTGCCCGCAGTGAGTAGCGGTAGGCCCAGGCGTTGTCGGTCATCAACCGCTCGATCCGAGTGATCCCGTAGGCGGCGAAGTAGGCGATCGCACGTTCGAGAAAGCCTGCGCAGGTCGGGCCTTTCTCGTCGGGCAGGATCTCGCTGTAGGCGAGGCGGGAGTGGTCGTCGACCAGCGAATGAACGTAGTCGTATCCGGGCCCGTTGACGCGGTTGCGTGGAATCGCGCGGCCGTGGACACGCCAGCCTCCACCGTCGGGGATGCGACCGATCTTCTTGACGTCCATGTGCACCAGTTCGCCTGGTCGCTCACGCTCGTAGCGGATTGCGGTCTGCTTCGAGCAGCGAATCACCTCACCGGTGATCGGGTCGCACTCACGCAGATAGGGCACGCGATGGCGGCGCAGGATCCGTGACACCGTCCGCGCGGGCACCCCGACCTTCGGACCGAGGACATCGGGACCGGCACGATGCTCGGCGCGGGCAGCCAGGACTTTCTGCTCGACCTCATCGCTGGTCCTGGTGGGCATCGTGTGCGGCCGGGACGAGCGCGTGACCAGACCGGCGTCGCCTTCGACGGCATAGCGGTCGATCCAGGTCTTCACACACTTGCGAGAGACGCCCATCGCGGCGGCGATGTGGGCCTGCGGCCAGCCTGCTTCGTGGCGTTGAACGATCAGTCGACGACCATGCACAGCCAGCCGGGCACTACCGTGGGACACGAGAACCTCCGGGTCGGAGTGGGCCTTAGACAAGCCACATCCCATCCGGAGGTTCTCGCCCGTTCAACCAGGCTCGCCGCTACCAACGTCCTGGCCGGGTACACCTAGTGCCCTAACGCCAACCACCTGCTGCTGGTCGCCGTCCGGGCGCTGGTCGACGGGGTCACCACCGCCCTGCACGAGGCCGCGACCGCTCGTCAGCGGCGGATGCTCGACGCGCACCTGTCAATGCGGTCGGCATCGGCCGGTCCGGTCGTCACGCTCGACCGCCAGACGATGATCGTCGAGGACGACGCCGCCGAACTGGGGCTTGACCGGCCGACGTTGTGGGCGGCGGTGCTGGAAGCGGGTCCGTCCGCGAGCGAACTCGCACTGGCCGACGGCCTGCGCGCACGCCTGTACCCGGTCACTCCCGGCCGGCTCGAAGACGGTGTGGTGCTCGTGCTCACGCGCGGGTCCGTCCAGGGCGGTGGCCAGTTCGATCCCGGCGGCACGGGCAACCTCGGCCCGCTGGAGCAGGCCGAGGTTCGGGTCATCACCGACACACTCGCCGAGTGCGGGGGCAACAAGTCCGAGGCGGCGGCCCGCCTCGGCATCTCCCGGGGCACGCTCTACCAGCGGCTCCGCCGCTACCACCTGGAATAGGCCCCCGAGCTGCAGTGAAGG
>NZ_QEQT01000086.1:0-124741 GCF_003311655.1 Prauserella sp. PE36
GGGCAGGGCCTAGTTGGCCAGGGCTTCCGCGATCCAGTCGGCCACCGGGAGGCGGCGGTCGAGGCACTCGGCGGAGAGACGCATCGTCCAGCGCAGGGCCTGCAGGATCAAGGCGTCCACCTCGTCGGGTGCGGCGTTGGCGAGCGCGATCTCCACCTGCTCCTGTGCGGCCTCGGTGTTGCCGTGCACCTCGGCGAGCAGTGTGCGAACGGCTGTGCGCACGGGCGGGTCCGCCTGGTCGATCGAGACCTCCTCGCCCGCCTCGTCGAAGACCTGCACCTTGACGGGTGCCGCGCCGCCGTCGCCAAGCGTGCTGACCATCGCGCTGCACGCGCCGAACAGCAGCAGCATCAGCTCACGGGTGTCGGCCATGCGCTCTGCCGCCGACGGCGCGAGCACGGTGAGGGCCTCGTCGTCGTCGCCGAAGCGCATGGCGACGAGAGCGCGTTGCGCCTTCTCGACGAGCCCTGCCGGCTCCTCGTCGCTCTCGCTTCGGTCCGCGTGCACGTGCACCATCAAACACCAGCGCGGGCCCGTTTGGGTGCCGCCCGCTGGGGTGATCGTCATTTGGCCGCGTAGAGGGCGCCCAGTGCCAGGCGGCAGAGCAGGTCGGCGAGTTCGTCGTCGGGCAGGTGCCGGTTGTGCGGCGTCGAGTTGATGAGCCCGAAGACGGCGTGTGCGGCGGAGCGCGCGTGCGGCTCGTCGAGGTTCGGCACGGCCGCGCGCAACGCGCGAACCCACACCTCGACATAGCGCCGTTGCAGTGCCCGCACCTGCTTGCGGTCTGCGTCGGTGAGGTTCGCGAGGTTGCGTTCCTGCACGGTGATCAGCGCGGGTCGCTGGAGCGCGAAGTCGACGTGGAACCGGACGAGCCCGGCCAGGATCTCGTCGGGGTCGCCGGAACGATCCGAGTGGCGTTTGCCGCCGTCGAAGAGGTACTCGCTGATGGACGTCAGCATCTCGCCGAGCATCGCGTCCTTGCTGCGGAAATGCCGGTACAACGCCGGTCCGGAGATCCCCACGGCCGCGCCGATGTCGTCGATCCCCACCCCGTGGAAACCGTGCTGGGCGAAGAGTTCGGCGGCGGCCGCGAGGATCTGTTCGCGCCTGCTCGCCTTCTCCCCGCCGGAGAGGGGTGCGGAACCGTGGGACATCGCGTCAGTCTAGGACAGGGTGGTTAGCGAGCGCTAACATCCGCCCCGACTTCCGGCTTGAACCGGTCGGGTCATCTCCCGATCGGGCACCTTCCACGGTGTCGTTTTGGCTGGTAATGGTCTTCTCGTCAGCGATTGACGAAGGGGTCCGCCATGCTGGTGAAGGCTTTCCGATTTCTCTCCGTTCTCGTGGTCGCCTCGCTGGTGCTGGTGGGCAGCGCGATCACCTCCGCCGCGCAGGCGGTCAGCTATGTCGCGCTCGGCGACTCCTACTCCTCCGGTGTCGGAGCCGGGGAGTACGGCGACTCGGGCTCCTGCAAGCGCAGCGCCAACGCCTATCCACAGCTGTGGGCGGATTCCCACGGTGCCACCGACTTCCAGTTCGTCGCGTGCCTCGGCGCACGCACGGACGACGTGCTCACGCAGGCCGGCGCGCTGTCGGAGGCCACGACGCTCGTCACCGTCTCCGTCGGCGGCAACGACGCCGGCTTCACCGACGTGATGACCGACTGCACGCTCGGCGGAGACCAGGCGTGCGTCGGCCGGGTCGCCGATGCCAAGGCGTTCGTCACCGGAACGCTGCCCGGCCTGCTCGACAACGTGTACGCGACGCTGCGGAGCAAGGCGCCGAACGCGGAGATCGTGGTGCTCGGCTACCCGCGTTTCTACCAGTTTGGGCGGGTCGTGCCAGGGCGGGTTGAGCGAGGTCAAGCGCGAGGCGATCAACTCCGGCGCCGACGCGCTCGCCGAGGTGACCGGGCAGCGCGCCGCTGCCGCCGGCTTCACGTTCGTCGACGTGCGCGGGCCGTTCACCGGTCACGAGATCTGCTCGAGCGACTGGTGGCTCAAGAGCCTCACCTGGCCCGTCGACGAGTCCTACCACCCGAACGTGAACGGTCAGGCGCTCGGCTACCTGCCCGCTCTGGAGGCCGTCACCGGCTGAGTCCGTCCGAGCGCTGGACGCGGGGGTTAGCTACCGTTAACATCCTGAGTGACGTTAACGGTAGCTAACCCCAAAGGGGCGGGATGGACACTCCGGCGCTCACCAGCTCAGCCGATCCGCGCAGTGACGCTTTCGCCCGCAATGTCAACGGGCACGCCGAGCTCGTCGAGGATCTCCGCAAGCGGCTCGCCGCGGCCCGGCTCGGCGGTTCCGAGAAGGCTCGTGCCCGGCATGTGGAACGTGGCAAGCTCCTGCCGAGGGATCGCGTCGACGCGCTGCTCGACCCGGGCTCGCCGTTTCTCGAGCTCTCACCGCTCGCCGCCACCGGCCTCTACGACGACGAGGCTCCCTCGGCCGGGATCATCACCGGCATCGGGCGCGTGTCCGGCCGCGAGTGTGTGGTCGTGGCCAACGACGCGACGGTGAAGGGCGGAACCTACTACCCGGTCACCGTCAAGAAGCACCTGCGCGCGCAGGAAGTCGCGCTGCACAACAACCTCCCGTGCGTCTACCTCGTCGACTCCGGCGGCGCGTTCCTGCCCCGGCAGGACGACGTGTTCCCCGACCGCGAGCACTTCGGCCGCATCTTCTACAACCAGGCCACGATGTCCGCGCGCGGCATCCCGCAGATCGCCGCGGTGCTCGGCTCGTGCACGGCGGGCGGCGCCTACGTGCCCGCGATGAGCGACGAGGCCGTCATCGTGCGCAACCAGGGCACGATCTTCCTCGGCGGGCCGCCGCTCGTGAAGGCGGCCACCGGCGAGGTCGTGACGGCGGAGGAACTCGGTGGCGGTGACGTGCACGCGCGCTCGTCCGGTGTCACCGATCACCTCGCCGCCGACGACGCCGACGCGCTGCGCATCGTGCGCTCGATCGTGTCGACGCTCGGTCCGCGCGCGCCGAGGCCGTGGGACGTACTGCCCACCGAGGAACCCGTGGCCGATCCCCGCGAGCTGTACGGCGTGGTGCCCACCGACCCGCGCACGCCCTACGACGTCCGCGAGGTGATCGCCCGGATCGTCGACGGCAGCCGGTTCGCGGAGTTCAAGAAGGAGTACGGCGCCACGCTGGTCACGGGCTTCGCCCGCATCCACGGCCACCCGGTGGGCATCATCGCCAACAACGGCGTGCTGTTCTCCGAGTCGGCGATGAAGGGCGCGCACTTCATCGAGCTGTGCGACAAGCGCTCGATCCCGTTGCTGTTCCTGCAGAACATCACCGGCTTCATGGTCGGAAAGGACTACGAGGCAGGCGGAATCGCCAAGCACGGCGCCAAGATGGTCACCGCGGTCGCGTGCGCGCGCGTGCCCAAGTTCACCGTGATCATCGGCGGTTCGTTCGGCGCGGGGAACTACTCGATGTGCGGGCGCGCGTACTCGCCCCGGTTCCTGTGGATGTGGCCGAACGCGCGGATCTCCGTGATGGGCGGCGAGCAGGCGGCATCGGTGCTCGCTACCGTGCGCAGGGACGCCATGGAGGCCAAGGGCGCCGAATGGTCCACTGAGGACGAAGAGGCGTTCAAGGACCCGATCCGTGCCCAGTACGAGGAGCAGGGCAATCCGTACTACTCGACGGCCCGGCTGTGGGACGACGGCGTGATCGACCCGCTCGACACGCGCATGACGCTCGGGCTCGCGCTGTCGGCCGCGGCCAACGCGCCGCTCGAACCCGTCGGCTACGGCGTCTTCCGGATGTGAGAGAGGCTGGTTCGACAGTTGTTTGACACAGTTCTGGTCGCCAACCGGGGTGAGATCGCCGTCCGCGTGATCGGCACGTTGCGGCGCATGGGGATCCGCTCGGTCGCGGTCTACAGCGACGCCGACGCCGGGGCGCGGCACGTGCGGGAGGCCGACGCCGCGGTGCGGATCGGCCCGGCCGAGGCGGCGAGGAGCTACCTGTCCGTGCCCGACGTCGTGCGTGCCGCCGTGGAGTCCGGGGCGCAGGCCGTGCACCCCGGTTACGGCTTCCTTTCCGAGAACGCCGCGTTCGCGAAGGCGTGCGAGGAAGCCGGCCTGGTCTTCGTCGGCCCGCCGGTGAGCGCGATCGACGCGATGGGGGACAAGATCCGCGCCAAGGCCACGGTCTCGGCCGCGGGCGTCCCCGTGGTGCCCGGTGAGTCAGACGTGGACGACGTGGCTGGCATCGCCGCCGCCGCCGAGCGGGTGGGCTACCCGGTGCTGCTCAAGCCTTCCGCGGGCGGTGGTGGCAAGGGGATGCGGCTGGTGACGGAGCCCGGCGAGCTGGCCGAGGCCGTCGAGTCGGCCCAGCGAGAGGCCAGGGGCGCGTTCGGTGACGACCGGCTGCTGGTCGAGCGGTTCGTGGAGAGCCCTCGGCACATCGAGATCCAGGTGCTGGCCGATGCGCACGGCAACGTGATCCACCTCGGCGAGCGCGAGTGCAGCCTGCAGCGGCGGCACCAGAAGATCATCGAGGAGGCGCCGTCGGCGCTGCTGGACGAGGCGACGCGGGAGCGGATGGGCGCCTCGGCGGTGGAGGCCGCCCGCTCGGTCGGCTACGTCGGCGCCGGCACGGTCGAGTTCATCGTCTCCTCCGCGAGACCGGACGAGTTCTTCTTCCTGGAGATGAACACGCGCCTGCAGGTGGAACACCCGGTGACCGAACTGGTGACAGGCCTCGACCTGGTCGAATGGCAGCTGCGCGTCGCCGCGGGTGAGCCGCTGGGCGTGAGCCAGCAGGACGTGCGCCTCGACGGGCACGCGGTGGAGGCCCGCGTCTACGCCGAGGATCCCGCTCGCGGGTTCATTCCCACGGGCGGGACCGTGCTCGGGCTCGCGGAGCCGTCCGGCACCGGTGTGCGCGTGGACTCGGGGCTCTCCGAGGGCAGCGTGGTCGGCTCCAACTACGACCCCATGCTCGCCAAGGTGATCGCGTGGGGCCCCGACCGCGCCTCGGCCCTGCACCGGCTCGACCGCGCGCTCGCCGACACCGCGGTGCTCGGCGTGCACACCAACGTGACCTTTCTGCGTGCGCTCCTGCAGGACCCCGACGTGCGGGCGGGCGACCTCGACACCGGGCTGGTGGAGCGCAAGCTGTCCTCGCTCGTGTCCGACGGCGTTCCCGGCGACTTCCTCGTCGCCGGCGCGCTCGACCGGCTGCTCGCGCTGCACCCGAGCGGCGCGGTGGTGGACCCGTGGGACATGCCGAGCGGCTGGCGGCTCGGCGCCAGCGCGAGCGTGACCTTCCGGCTGCGCGCCGAGCAGACCGAGTCGCTCGTGCGCGTCGAGGGCGCGCCCGAGGACGCCCGTGTGAGCATCGACGACGGTGAGCCGGTCGCGGCGTCGGCCGAGCGAACAGGGGCGGTGCTCGCCGTGCGCAACGACGGCGAGTACCTGCGCTACCGGCGCGCCGAGGCGCCGGACGGCACGGTGTGGCTCGCGCGCGAGGGCCGCGGCGTCGCGCTCGGCGAGCGGCCGAACCTGCTGGCGTCCCACGCGGAGGACGCCGAGGCCGGACCCGTCACGAGCCCCATGCCCGGCATGGTGCTCGTGGTCAAGGTCGCCAAGGGCGACGTGGTGGCGGCCGGAACGCCGCTGCTCGTCGTCGAGGCCATGAAGATGGAGCACACCATCACCGCGCCGGTCGACGGCGTCGTCACCGAACTCCACGTCCAGGCGGGCCAACAGGTCGCGCTGGACGAGGCACTCGCCCTGGTAACCCCCGAGGAGCACACATCATGATCGACTTCAGGCTCGACGACGAGTACGAGGCCCTGCGCAAGACCGTCCACGACTTCGCGCAGAACGAGGTGGCGCCGGTGATCGGCGGCTACTACGAGCGCGAGGAGTTCCCGTACCCCCTCGTCGCGAAGATGGGGGAGATGGGCCTGTTCGGACTGCCCTTCCCCGAGGAGTACGGCGGTATGGGCGGCGACTACTTCGCGCTGTGCATCGCGCTGGAGGAACTGGCGCGCGTCGACTCGTCCGTGGCCGTGACGCTGGAGGCCGGGGTATCGCTCGGCGCGATGCCGATCTACCGCTTCGGTTCCGCGGAGCAGAAGCGCGAGTGGCTGCCCGCCCTTTGTTCGGGTGAGGCGCTCGGCGGGTTCGGGCTCACCGAGCCGGGAGGCGGCTCGGACGCGGGTGCCACGCGCACGACGGCGCGGCTGGACAACGGGGAGTGGGTGATCAACGGCAGCAAGGCGTTCATCACCAACTCCGGCACCGACATCACGCGCCTGGTGACCATCACCGCCATCACGGGCGAGGCAGGCGGGCGCAAGGAGATCTCGGCGATCATCGTGCCGTCGGGCACGCCCGGGTTCACCGTGGCGCCGAAGTACTCGAAGGTCGGCTGGAACGCCTCCGACACGCATGAGCTGGCGTTCTCCGACTGCCGCGTTCCCGAGGAGAACCTCGTGGGCGAGCGCGGGCGTGGCTACGCGCAGTTCCTGTCCATTCTGGACGAAGGCAGGATCGCGATCGCCGCGCTGGGCGTGGGTCTCGCGCAGGGCTGCGTCGACGAGTGCCTCCGCTACGTCGGCGAGCGGGAGGCGTTCGGCAACAAGATCGGCGCCTACCAGGCGATCCAGTTCAAGATCGCGGACATGGAGCTGCGTGCGCACACCGCGC
This sequence comes from Prauserella sp. PE36, assembly GCF_003311655.1. Taxonomy (NCBI): domain Bacteria; kingdom Bacillati; phylum Actinomycetota; class Actinomycetes; order Pseudonocardiales; family Pseudonocardiaceae; genus Prauserella; species Prauserella sp. PE36. The sequence goes on from NZ_QEQT01000086.1 coordinate 6,687, forward strand.
GGCTGGCCTACTACGAGGCGGCGTCGAAGATGCTGCGCGGCGAGCCCTTCAAGAAGGAGGCGGCGATCGCCAAGCTCGCGTCGTCCAACGCGGCGATGGACAACTCCCGCGACGCGACGCAGATCTTCGGCGGCTACGGCTTCATGAACGAGTTCGCCGTTGGCCGCTTCTACCGCGACGCGAAGATCCTCGAGATCGGCGAGGGCACGAGCGAGGTGCAGCGCATGCTCATCGCGAGGGAGCTCGGCCTGCGCTGAGCGCCACCGTCGCCGCATGTGATAGGTATACCGGTATTAGTATCCCGATCTGAAGAGAGCATGCGGTGATCGAACTCAAGACCCCGGGAGAGCTGGACGCCATGCGTCTGGCCGGAAAGGTGGTGGCCACGGCCCTGCAGGCGGTCAAGGCGGGGGCGGTGGTGGGCACGTCGCTGAAGGAGCTCGACGAGATCGCGGCCGAGGTGCTGGTCGACGCGGGCGCAAGCTCGTCGTTCAAGGACTACCACCCGCGCTTCGCGCCAAGCCCCTACCCGGCGGTGCTGTGCACGAGTGTGAACGACGCCGTCGTCCACGGCATCCCCACCGATTACCGCCTGCGGGACGGCGACCTGGTGAGCGTGGACTTCGGCGCCGAGGTGGACGGCTGGCACGGCGACGCGGCGATCAGCTTCGTCGTCGGCACGCCGGACCAGGCCGACCTCGACCTGATCGCCACGACCGAGCGCGGCCTGGCCGCCGGAATCGAGGCGGCGCGGCCCGGCAACCGGCTCGGCGACATCGGCCACGCGATCGGCGTCATCGGCAGGGGCGCGGGCTACGGCCTGCTCGCCGACCACGGCGGGCACGGCATCGGGCACGCGATGCACGAGGAGCCGCACGTGCCCAATGAGGGCAGGCCGGGCCAGGGCCTGCGGCTGCGCCCCGGCATGGCCATCGCGATCGAGCCGATGTTCATCCGCGGTGGCGCGGACGCCTACCGCGCCGGTGACGACGGCTGGACGCTCTACACCGCCGACGGCAGCAGGGCCGCGCACGTCGAGCACACGGTCGCGATCACCGAGGACGGTCCGCGTATCCTCACCGCGCTATGACGGAACCGACGATCCGGCCCGGTGTCGCCGCCGACGCAGGGCTCCTGCTGGCGATGTTCGACGGAGCGGTCGCGTGGCTCACCGAGCGGGGCCGCGAAGGACAGTGGGGCTCGACACCGTGGTCGGAGGACCCGAAGCGCGTGGAGCGCGTCAACGGCATGGCGAGCGGCGGCAAGCTGCTGATCGCCGAGTTCGACGGCGATGCCGCCGGCGCGCTGATCCTCACCGAGCAGCCGCCAGCCCACATCCCGCCGGTCTCGGAGCGAGAGCTCTACATCGACCTGCTGATCACCGCGCGGCGGCACACCGGGCGGGGTGTCGGCGCCTTCCTGCTCCGCCACGCGCGGGAGGAGGCACGCAGGCGCTCCATCGGCCTCGTGCGTGTCGACTGCTGGGCCGGCGGTGACGGTGCGCTCGTGCGCTACTACACCGGGCAGGGGTTCACGCCCACCGAGCGGTTCCGCGTCGGGGACTGGGTCGGGCAGGTCTTCGAGGACCGGCTCGACGGCGCGGGCGTGGGTTAACGTGTCCCCGGCAGGCCGAGGGGAGACGCAATGACATCACCGACATCACCACCCGCGCGACTGATGTCGGCGGCGTCCAACGTGGCGGCGAAGGTGCTTCAGGGCGGCGTCGCCGACCTGCGCCCGGTGCCGAGGGTGCTCATCGACCAGGGGCCCAACCGGTCGGTGTACCGGCTCACCGGCACCAGCGGTGAACGCGCGCCCAGCGGGCCTCCGGTGCTGCTCGTGCCGCCACTGGCGGCGCCCGCGCTGTGCTTCGACCTGCGCCGGGGCTGCAGTCTCGCCGAGCACCTCGTGGAGGGCGGCAGGCGGACCTACCTCGTCGACTACGGCAACGTCGCGTTCTCCGACCGGCGCCTCGGCATCGAGCACTGGATCGAGGAGGTGCTCCCGAGGGCGATCCGCAAGGTCAGCGCCGACTCCGGCGGGCAGGGCGTGCACGTCGTCGCGTGGTGCCTCGGCGGCATCTTCTCCCTGCTCACCACGGCCGACCAGCCGAAGCTGCCGGTCGAGTCGATCACCACCATCGCCTCGCCGTTCGACTTCACGGCCATCCCGCTCGTGGCGCCGTTCCGGCCGCTCGTGGAGTTCACCGGAGGGCACCTGCTCACGCCGTTCTACCGGGCTCTCGGCGGCGCACCGTCCTATTTGGTCAGCAAGGTGTTCAGGGCGACGGGCATCAGCAAGGAGATCACCAAGCCGCTGGCGATCCTGCGCAATCTCGACGACCGCGACTTCCTCGCGCAGATCGAGGCCGTCGACCACTTCATGGACAACATGATCGCCTACCCGGGTCGCACGTTCGGCCAGCTCTACCACCGCTTCTTCCGCGCCAACGACCTCGCGGAGGGCAGCGTGGACCTCGGCGGCAGGGTGATCTCGCTCTCCGGCGTCAAGGTCCCCACGCTCGTGATCGCGGGCGAGAACGACACGATCGCGCCGCGGCGCGCGGTCGAGCGGCTCGTCGGGCTGCTGGACAACGCGCCGGAGGTGCGGTTCGAGGTCGCGCCCGGCGGGCACCTGGGCGTGCTGACGGGCCGCAGGGCGCGTGGGACGACGTGGCGCTTTGTGGACTCGTTCCTCGACGCGCAGTTGACCTCCAGCTAACTGGAGGTTGCAGGCTGGTGGCATGAGCCCAGCACCCATCATCGAGGACACTTCCGAGCACGAGGCCGATCTCGCGGAGATCAGGCAGATCATCGCCGACACCGAAACCGCCTACAACACCAACGACGCCGACCTGTTGACCGCGCATTTCGCGCGCAACGCGACGGTCGTGAACGCCATGGGCGTGCGAATGTCCGGTTGGGACACTTTGCTGGAGGCCAACCGCGCGGCTCTGGCCGGGTTCCTGCGGGACCAGTACGTGCGCTACGAGTTGCTCGACGTCCTGTTCGTGCGGCCCGACGTCGCGCTCGCGCACAAGGGCGCGCGGGCGGCCGACTCCTCGGGGGAGCTGGTCGACCTCGACCACGCGATGGTCGCGCTGTACGTGCTGGTGAAGCAGGACGGCCGCTGGTGGGTGATCGCGCGGCAGAACACACTGGTGCCGGACAAGACGGGGTAGACTGGCGCGCATGACCATCCGCCGCGAGTGGTGGTGGCTGTCCTAGGACGGCCACCATTTCCGCGTGCGCGCGAACCGGGCCGTCTTCGTACGGCCCGTGTTCAGCCGGCTCGAAGACCGCCCCTGACCTCGAAGGGGTGACCATGACCGGCATCCGGGTGCTGACGGGCGACCGGCCCACCGGACCGCTCCACATCGGACATTACTTCGGCAGTCTGCGCAACCGGGTCCGCCTGCAACGGCAGGGCGCCGAGTTGTTCGTCGTGATCGCCGACTACCAGGTGCTCACCGACCGCGACGTCGCCGAGAACCTCCCGGAGTACGTGGAGGAGCTGCTGCTCGACTACCTCGCGGTGGGCATCGACCCGGCCGCGAGCACCATCTTCACGCACAGCCACGTCGCGTCGCTCAACCAGCTCCTGCTCCCGCTGCTGAGCCTCGTGAGCGTGGCCGAACTGCGGCGCAACCCAACGGTGAAGGAAGAGATCGCGGCGAGCAGGCAGGCACGCGTCAGCGGGCTGATGTTCACCTATCCGGTGCACCAGGCGGCCGACATCCTGTTCTGCGGCGCCGACGTCGTGCCGGTGGGCCGGGACCAGCTGCCGCACCTGGAGCTGACCCGATTGCTCGCCCGGCGGTTCAACGAGCGCTACGGGCAGCTGTTCACCGAGCCAGAGCCCCTGCTCGGGGAAGCCCCGGCGCTGCTGGGCGTCGATGGCAGGAAGATGAGCAAGAGCAGGGGAAACGCGATCGCGCTCGGTGCCGGCGAGTACGAGACGGCGAACCTGATCCGGCGTGCGAAGACCGACTCGGAGCGCATGATCACGTACGAGCCGGAGCGCAGGCCCGAGGTCGCGAGCCTGGTGCTGCTGGCCGCGCTGTGCCAGGACCGGCGTCCCGAGGACGTCGCCGAGGAGGTGGGCGACGGCGGTGCGGGGCGGCTCAAGGCCGTGGTCACCGAGGCGCTCAACGAGCACCTGCGGCCGATCCGGGCGAGGCGCGCCGACCTCGCCCGTGACCGCGGGGAGCTGCGCCGGATCCTCCGCGAGGGCCACAAGCGGGCGAACGCGGTCGCGGACCGCACGCTCGATGCAGTCCGCGACCGCATGGGGATGACCTACCTCTGAAGGCTCTGCCACCCGCGCTGGGAGTGCGTGATGTGCTCGAGCGCCGTCTTGAAGGTCCGGTAGGTCTCGTCGCCCAGCTCCTCGCGGTGCCGCTGTTCGATCGCCGCGAGGATGGCGCGGGCCTTGGCGACCTCGTCCACGCCGGCCTCGGTCGGCACGACGAGTTTGGCGCGCCGGTCGCTGGGATCGCTTTCCCTGCGCACGTAACCGAGTTCCACCAGCTCGTCCACGATGACCCCGACGATCTGCTTGTGCTGCCCGGACAGCCGGGCCAGCTCGGTGGCACGGGCCCCGGACTCGGGCAGCACGGACAGCACGGTGCCGTGCCGGGGCCGTACGTGCGGGTGCCCCTGCTCGGCGAGCCGGCTGAACAGTTCGTCCTGTAACGCCCGTCCCAGCTGACCGATCAACATCCCCAGATCAGCCTCCCGCTCGATGGTCATCACGCCCCTCGGAAGTTAGTCAAGATTCTTGACGATCATCAATATTGACTATACCTTGGCTCCAGTTGGTCCGCACCTACCGCAAGCCGAAACAAGGAGAGCAAAGATGAGCAGCAAGGGCTACGACTACTCCATCACCCGCACCCTCGACGCCCCGGTCGACAAGGTCTGGAACGCCTGGACGAAGAACGACGAGTACGGCAAGTGGGCCCACGCCGAGGAGGTCGAACTCGACGTGCGCCCCGGTGGCGAGTGGAGATCGGTGATGGTCATTCCCGGCGGCGCCCGCGTGCCGCTGACCGGCACCTACACCGAGGTCGTGCCCAAGGAACGGCTGGTGCTGGGCATGAACGTCCCCGGCAGCGACGAGCCCGCGCTGATGGCGGCGGACTTCGTCGCGGAGGGGAACAAGACCAAGATCACGCTGTCGCAGACCTTCGACACCGCCGAGGATCGCGACCAGGCGGAGCAGGGGAGCAACATGCTCCTCGACGGCCTCACGGCCTACCTGGCGGAAAACTGAGCCTGAACCGAACGCGGGGTGCCGAGCACCCCGCGTTCCGCTATTGCCGCGCCCGCAGGGCCGCCAGCTGCTGCTCGAAAGGTACTACCTCTTCGGTGGCGTGACTCGTGGCCGGCCTGCCCGCCATGAGCTCGGTCAGCTCGCCCGCCGCGCGGGCGATGCGGCCGGAGAGTCCGTCGGCGTCGGCCGCGCCCCAGTCCTCGGCCGCGGCGTAGACGGCGGTCGGCGCGACCACCGCCCGCAGGTAGGTGAACATCGGGCGCAGGGCGTGCTCCAGCGCGAGCGAGTGGCGGGGGGTGCCGCCGGTCGCCGCGATCAGCACGGGCTTGCCGGTGAGCGCGGTGTTGTCAACGACGTCGAAGAACGACTTGAACAGTCCGCTGTAGGAGGCGGTGAAGATCGGGGTGACGGCGATCAACGCGTCGGCCGCCGTCACCGCCTCCAGCTCGGCGTTCAGCGAGGGGCTGGGGAAGCCGGTGACGAAGTTGTTGGCGATGTCGACGGCCAGTTCGCGCAGTTCGATCACGTGGACGTCCACCTCGCGGCCCTCGTCGGCCAACTGCCTGGCCACCGCCTCGGCGAGCCGGTCGGACAGCAGCCTCGTCGACGACGGCTGGGTGAGCCCGGCCGTGACGACCACGAGCTTGAGCGGGTTCATCGTGCCTCCACGGGGACCTCGCCGACCTGCTTGGCGAGCAGCGACTCGTGCGTGGGCGCGTCCGGGGCGTCGGCTGGCCGGTCCTTCGCGAACTCCTTGCGCAGCACGGGGACCACCTCCTCGCCGAGGATGTCCAGCTGCTCCAGGACGGTCTTCAGCGGCAGGCCGGCGTGGTCCATCAGGAACAGCTGCCGCTGGTAGTCGCCGAAGTAGTCGCGGAACGTGAGCGTCTTGTCGATGACCTGCTGCGGGCTGCCGACGGTGAGCGGCGTCTGCTCGGTGAAGTCCTCCAGCGAGGGGCCGTGGCCGTACACCGGCGCGTTGTCGAAGTAGGGGCGGAACTCGCGCACGGCGTCCTGGCTGTTCTTGCGCATGAACACCTGCCCGCCGAGCCCGACGATCGCCTGCTCGGGCGTGCCGTGGCCGTAGTGGGCGTAGCGCTCGCGGTACAGGCCGATGAGTCGCATATAGTGCTCCTTCGGCCAGAAGATGTTGTTGGCGAAGAAGCCGTCGCCGTAGTAAGCGGCCTGCTCGGCGATCTCCGGGCTGCGGATGGAGCCGTGCCAGACGAACGGCGGCACGCCGTCGAGCGGGCGCGGCGTCGAGGTGAACCCCTGGAGCGGGGTGCGGAAGCGGCCCTTCCAGTCGACGACGTCCTTGCGCCACAGTTCGTGCAGCAGCGCGTAGTTCTCGATGGCGAGCGGGATGCCCTGGCGGATGTCCTGCCCGAACCACGGGTACACGGGTCCGGTGTTGCCGCGGCCCATCATCACGTCGACGCGGCCGTCGGCGAGGTGCTGGAGCATGGCGAAGTCCTCGGCGATCTTCACCGGGTCGTTGGTGGTGATCAGCGTGGTGGACGTGGAGAGGATCAGCCGCTCGGTGCGCGCGGCGATGTAGCCGAGCATCGTCGTGGGCGAGGACGGCACGAAGGGCGGGTTGTGGTGCTCACCGGTGGCGAAGACGTCGAGCCCGACCTCCTCGGCCTTGAGCGCGATGCGGACCATCGCCTTGATGCGCTCGTGCTCGGTCGGCGTCGTGCCGTTGGTGGGATCGGTCGTGACGTCGCCGACGGTGAAGATCCCGAACTGCATCCCAATCACCTTGCCAGGAAGTAGTTGCTTGCTCAACTACCTACCCTAACGGCAGGGTGGCCGATGGTATTCCTTGCCCGAGCGTGGGCGCCTGACCTGCAGTGAAGGCCACCTTCACTGCGTTGAACGCAGGCAAGGTGGCCTTCACTGCGGGAGGGGTGCTCCTGAGCTACTTCAGCTCCGCGCTTGTCTTTCCCAGGAGTCTGCGCGCCACGATGAGTTGCTGGATTTGTTGCGTGCCTTCGAAGATGTCCAGGATCTTCGCGTCCCGGCTCCACTTCTCCAGCAGTAGTTCCTCCGTGTAGCCCAGCGTGCCCGCCAGTTCGACGCAGCGGAGCGTGATGTCGACGACCGAGCGGCCCGCCTTCGCCTTCGCCATCGACGCCTGCAGCGAATTCGGCTTGCGGTTGTCCGCCATCCACGCCGACTCCAGCGTCAGCAGGTACGCCGCCTCGTAGTCGGCTTCCAGCTGCAGAAACGCCGCCGCCGCGGCGTGCTGGGTGTTCGCCGGCCTGTCGTAGTCCACCGTAACCCCGGCCTCGGCCAGCAGGCGCCCGGTCTCCTCGAGGGCTGCCCGAGCCACACCGATCGCCATCGCGGCCACGAGCGGGCGGGTGTTGTCGAAGGTCTGCATGACACCGGCGAAGCCCTTGCTGGTGTCGATCTCCGGCGTGCCCAGCAGGTTCTCCTTCGGCACCCGGCAGTTCTCGAACCGCAGCACCGCCGTGTCCGACGCTCTGATGCCGAGCTTGTGCTCGAGCCGCACGACCTCGAAGCCCGGCGTGCCCTTCTCCACCACGAAGGACTTGATCGCCGCCCGGCCCTTCGACTTGTCGAGCGTGGCCCAGACCACCACGGCGTCGGCGCGCTGGCCCGCCGTCACGAAGATCTTCTCGCCGTTGAGCACGTACTCGTCGCCGTCGAGCGTCGCGGTCGCCGTGATCGCGGCCGAGTCGGAACCACAACCCGGCTCCGTGATCGCCATCGCCGCCCACACGCCCGCGAAGCGCTGCAGTTGCTCGTCGTTGGCGACCGACGCGATCGCCGCGTTGCCCAGCCCCTGGCGGGGCATCGACAGCAGCAGCGCCACGTCGCCCCAGCACATCTCGATCGCGCCGAGCACCGTGCTCAGGTTGCCGCCGTTGCGATTGCCCTTCGTGTCGTCCTCCCTGCGGCGCACCCCGGCCGCACCCGCGCCGCCCTCGCCCGACGAATTGAGCCCATCGAGCAGCGCGGCCAGCATGTCCAGCTCCGCCGGGTACGAGTGCTCGGCGCGGTCGTACTTGCGCGAGATGGGCCGGAAGACTTCGGCCGCGGCCTGGTACGCCTGGTTGACCAGCGTCTGGGCCTTCTTCGGAATCTCGAGATTGATCACTGCAGCCCCTTAGAGAAGAACAATGCCTTCGAGCACGCCGATCGCGCGCAGGTCCCGGTACCACCGCTCGACGGGGTGCTCCTTCACGAAGCCGTGCCCGCCCAGCAGCTGCACGCCCGCGCTGCCGATCTGCATGCCCTTGTCGGTCGCGAGCTTGCGCGCCAGCGCGACCTCCCGCGCGTACGGCTTGCCCTGCTCGGCTCTCGCCGCCGCCTTCAGCGTCACCAGCCGCAGGCCCTCGAGCTCGATCGCGATGTCGGCGACCTGGAACGCAACGCCCTGACGGTGGCTCACCGGCTCGCCGAACGCCTGCCGTTCGTTGACGTAGGGGATCACGTAGTCGAGCACGGCCTTGCCGGTGCCGCACGCGAGCGCGGCCCAGCCGAGCCGCGAGAGCCGCACGACGTCGGCGAAGACTTCCGGCTTCCCGCCGCCCAGCAGCGCGCCCGCGGGCAGGTTCACCTTGTCCAGCAACAACTTCCCCGTCGCGGCGCCCCTCAGGCCCATCGCGGGTTCCGCCTCGATGCTCACGCCGTCGGTGGAGGACTCGACGATGAACAGTGCGGGGCCGCGGCCCTCCAGGTCCGCGGACACGACGAACAGCTCCGCCTGCGCCGCGCGCGGGACGAGCGACTTCGCGCCGTCGAGCCGGTAGCCCTTCGGGGTCCGCCTGGCCTTCACCCAGGGCTTGAACGGGTCGAACAGCGGGGTCCGCTCCTGCAGCGCGAGCGCCGCCGCGGGCACGTTCTCCCCGACGAACGACGGCAGGTAGGTGACCTGCTGCTCCTCGTCGCCCCACTGCACGAGCGCGGTGCTGACGGCCGACGGGGCGAGCACCGCGACGGCCAGCCCGAGGTCGCCGTGCGCGAGCGCCTCCGCGACGAGCGCGTTGGTGACCACCGAGCGTTCGGTGCCGACCCCGCCCAGCTCCTCGGGGATGCCGACGAGCGTCACGCCCAGCTCGCTGGCGCGCCCGAGCAGGCCGTCCGGCGGGGCCAGCTTGGTGTCGGCCTCCGCGGCGGCGGGCCGCAGCTGCTCGGCGGCGAACTCGCTGACCGTCTCGACGATCAGTTGCTGGTCCTCGGTGGGCGTCAGGTCGAACAGCCCGGCGTCGGGGGCCGGCGCCAGCCTGGCCGGCTTGCCGAGCCGCGACGTCGCCCTGAACACCCTGCTTGTCGCACCCACCGCGCGGAAACCGCTCCTGGTGGCCGCCGACACCACGTTCTGGACGGGTTTACGCAGGCCCGCACGCTCTATCGCCTTGCTGCCTGCGAGCCGCGTGAGAGCGGCGAGGCCCCATCCCATCGCGTCGCGCCTGCGCTGCGGAGTCTGTCGGCTCACGGTCATCCCCTCCACTACCTACTCGCGAGTAGGTTAACGCCTCGCGGGGGCCGCGCGCCAGAGGGGCCTGTGCATGTCCGGGTGCGACCAGAAGCGGCGACCGCCAGGTAGCGAGGAGGGCGAGCCCGATGACCCTCGGTGACCGCGGTCAGACGACGTGATGGCCGCATGCGGCATGGCGGCACGCGGCACGGCTGATGCGGGAGGCTCGTTCCCTCAAGCGATATCGAGCGCCGCCGACATGAGCGCGACGAGCTCGGCGGCGAGCCCCGGCCTTCCGCTGACCCGCCGGGTCCGGGTGAGATCGTTGGCGATCGTCAGCGCTGCGTGCACGGTGATCTTGGCCTCGCGCTGGTTCAGCTCCGGGTGCGCCGCCTCGAGCAGCGAAACCCACCTGGCGACGTAGTCACGCTGGATGCGCACCAGGTCCGTACGGTCGCGGTCCTCGATGTGCACCCGGTCGACGGAGAACGACACCAACAGCTCGGGCGGCCCGGTGAGCGTCTGCACGTAGGACTCGGCGAGCCCGCGCAGTGCCTGCCGCTCGTCGGACGGCGCGCGCGTCAGCAGCGCGTGATCGGCGGCCAGCGCCAGCCGGTCGGCCGCCCGGCGGCCGATGGCGCTCAGCAGGCCGGCCTTGCTCGGGAAATGCCGGTACACGCTGGGCCCCGCTATACCGGCGGCCTTGCCGATGTCCTCCATGCTCACGGCGGTGAAGCCGCGCTTGCGGAACAGCTCGGCCGCGGCCGTGAGCAACTGCTCGCGACGCGATGGCTGGGTGAGCGGCGTGGGCGGCTCAGGGGCGGGTGGGCCGTCGGGCTCCGGCAGGCCGGTGTGCAGCACCCGCAGCGCGATGTCCACGAGCAGCTGGCCGAACCGCCGCTTCGCGACGCTCGTGTGGTGCACCGACACGCTGCCGAACACCGACAGCACCGCCCAGCACAGCAGCTCGGCGTCGTCGGCGGCCAGCTCGGGCCGCACGCGCATGAGCAGCTTCGCCCACGTCGCGAGCATCGCCGTCGAACGTTCGCGGACGGCCTGCTGGTCGTCGGCGCCGAGGTGGCGGCCCTCCCAGCGCCACAGTGCCGCGACCTCGCGGCGCTCCACCGACTTGGTGGCGAGGCTGGTGAGCAGCGCCCTGATCTGCTCCGGCGTCGGTGTCTCGGCGAGCTCGAACGCGCGCTCGGTGGCGGCCTCCATCTCCTCGATGCCGCTGAGCAGCACGTGGCCGAGGATGGCCTGCTTGTCGGCGAAATGCCGGTACAGCGCGGGGCCGGTGACCCCGGCCGCCGCGGCGATGTCGTTGATGCCGACGCCGTGGTAGCCGCGGGCGCGAAACAGCTCCGACGCGACGGCGGCCAGCTGGCTCTTGCGGTCGCGCGGGCGCTTGTTCTTCGGGGCTCGCTCGTTCATACGTGATCCAACCTTAGCGTCGGTTGACCGTATGACAACCCGTTGACAGCATGGGAAGGAGGCGGATTATGTTAGTAGCGATTAGCTTGGATTAGCGCAGTGATGGAGACAGTGGGCCAGGAAGGACCGTTGGTGTGAGTACAGAGGCGTTCATCTACGAGGCGATCCGCACGCCTCGTGGCAAGAACAAGGGCGGATCCCTGCACGGGACCAAGCCGATCGACCTGGTGGTCGGCCTGATCGACGAGCTGAAGGCGCGGCACCCCAACCTGGACCCCGCGCTGATCGACGACATCATCCTGGGCGTCGTGTCGCCCGTCGGCGACCAGGGCGCCGACATCGCGCGCGCCGCCGCGATGGCCGCCGGCCTGCCCGACACGGTGGCCGGTGTGCAGCTGAACCGCTTCTGCGCCTCCGGGCTCGAGGCGGTCAACCAGGCCGCGCAGAAGGTGCGGGCCGGCTGGGACAACCTGCTGATCGGTGGCGGCGTCGAGTCGATGTCGCGCGTGCCGATGGGCTCCGACGGCGGTCCGATGTTCACCGACCCGGCCACGAACTACGACACCTACTTCGTGCCGCAGGGCATCGGCGCCGACCTGATCGCCACGATCGAGGGCTTCTCCCGTGAGGACGTCGACGCGTTCGCCGTGCGTTCGCAGGACCTGGCCGAGAAGGCGTGGGCGGGCGGCTACTTCGCCAAGTCGGTCGTGCCGGTCAAGGACATGAACGGCGTGACGATCCTCGACCACGACGAGCACCGGCGTCCCGGCTCTACCGTGGAGTCGCTCGGCAAGCTCAAGCCGGCCTTCGAGGGCATTGGCGAGATGGGCGGCTTCGACGCCGTGGCGCTGCAGAAGTACCACTCCGTCGAGAAGATCAACCACGTGCACACCGGTGGCAACTCCTCGGGCATCGTCGACGGCGCTGCGCTCGTGCTCGTCGGCAACGAGGAGGTCGGCAAGACCATCGGCATCGAGCCGCGCGCGAGGATCGTCGCGACGGCCGTCACCGGCACCGACCCGACGATCATGCTCACCGGTCCGACGCCCGCCACGCAGAAGGTGCTCAAGAAGGCGGGCCTGACCGCCGACGACATCGACCTGTTCGAGCTGAACGAGGCCTTCGCGTCCGTCGTCCTCAAGTGGATGAAGGACCTGAAGCTGCCCGAGGAGAAGGTCAACGTCAACGGTGGTGCCATCGCCATGGGTCACCCGCTCGGCGCCACCGGCGCGATGATCCTCGGCACGATGGTGGACGAGCTGGAGCGCCGCCAGGCCCGGCGGGCGCTCGTGACGTTGTGCATCGGCGGCGGCATGGGCCTCGCCACGATCATCGAGAGGGTTTGAGCATGGCCGAGGCCAAGACCATCCGCTGGGAACAGGACGCCGACGGCATCGTCCTGCTGACGATGGACGACCCGAAGCAGTCGGCCAACACGATGAACGCCGACTACCGGGAGTCGATGGGCGCCATCGTCGACCGGCTCGAGGCGGAGAAGGACTCGATCACCGGCGTGGTGCTGACGTCGGCGAAGAAGACGTTCTTCGCCGGTGGTGACCTCAACGACCTGATCAAGGCCACCCCCGAGCACGCCGAGGAGATCACCCAGCAGGGCAACGAGCTCAAGGCGCAGCTGCGCAGGCTGGAGACGTTCGGCAAGCCGGTGGTCGCCGCGATCAACGGCGCCGCGCTGGGCGGCGGGCTCGAGATCGCGCTCGCGTGCCACCACCGCATCGCCGCCGACGTCAAGGGCAGCGTCATCGGCCTGCCCGAGGTGACGCTGGGCCTGCTGCCCGGTGGCGGCGGCATCGTGCGCACGGTGCGCCTGCTCGGCATCCAGAACGCGATCCTGAACGTGCTCGTGCAGGGGCAGCGGCACAAGCCGGCCAAGGCGCTGGAGCTCGGCCTCGTGCACGAGCTGGTGTCCAGTGTGGACGAGCTGGTGCCGAAGGCCAAGGAGTGGATCAAGGCCAATCCCGAGGCAGTGCAGCCGTGGGACGCCAAGGGCTACAAGATCCCCGGCGGCAGCCCGTCGAACCCGAGCTTCGCGGCGAACCTGCCCGCGTTCCCCGCGAACCTGCGCAAGCAGCTCAAGGGGGCGCCGATGCCGGCCCCGCGCGCGATCCTGTCGGCTGCCATCGAGGGCGCGCAGGTGGACTTCGAGACCGCCTCGCTCATCGAGACCCGGTACTTCACGAGCCTCGTGATCGGCCAGGTCGCGAAGAACATGACCAAGGCGTTCTTCTTCGACCTGCAGCACATCAACTCCGGCGGCTCGCGGCCGGACGGTTACGAGAAGTACCAGGCGAAGAAGGTCGGCGTGCTCGGCGCGGGCATGATGGGCGCCGCGATCGCCTACGTCTCCGCCAAGGCCGGCATCGAGGTGGTGCTCAAGGACGTCTCGCAGGAGAACGCCGAGAAGGGCAAGGGCTACGCCGCCAAGCTGGAGGAGAAGGCCCTTAAGCGCGGGAAGACCACGCAGGCGAAGTCCGACGAGCTGCTCGCGCGGATCAAGCCCACGGCCGACCCGGCGGACTTCAAGGGCGTCGACTTCGTGATCGAGGCCGTGTTCGAGAGCCAGGAGCTCAAGCACAAGGTCTTCCAGGAGATCGAGGGCGTGGTGAACCCGGACGCGGTGCTGGGCTCCAACACCTCGACGCTGCCGATCACCGGGCTCGCCGAGGGCGTGCAGCGGCAGGAGGACTTCATCGGCATCCACTTCTTCTCGCCGGTGGACAAGATGCCGCTCGTGGAGATCATCCGCGGCGAGAAGACCTCGGACGCCACGCTGGCCAAGGTCTTCGACTACACGCTGCAGATCAAGAAGACCCCGATCGTCGTCAACGACAGCCGTGGGTTCTTCACCAGCCGCGTGATCGGCACGTTCATCAACGAGGCCGTCGCCGCCGTGGGTGAGGGCGTGGAGCCGGCCAGCATCGAGCAGGCCGGTTCGCAGGCCGGTTACCCAGCGCCGCCGCTGCAGCTGATGGACGAGCTGACGCTCACTCTGCCGCGCAAGATCCGGCAGGAGACGCGAGCCGCGGTGGAGGCCGCGGGCGGCACGTGGACCGAGCACCCCGCCGAAGCCGTCATCGACAGGATGATCGACGAGTTCGACCGCAAGGGCCGCTCCAGCGGGGCCGGTTTCTACGAGTACGACGAGAGCGGCAAGCGCACCCGCATCTGGCCGGGGCTGCGTGAGGCGTTCAACTCGGGCTCCGCGACGATCCCGTTCGAGGACCTCAAGGAGCGCATGCTCTTCGCCGAGGCGCTCGAGACCGTGAAGTGCTTCGACGAGGGCGTGCTCACCTCGGTGCAGGACGCCAACATCGGCTCCATCTTCGGCATCGGGTTCCCGGCGTGGACCGGTGGCGTCATCCAGTACATCAACCAGTACCCGGGCGGCCTGAAGGGCTTCGTCGCACGCTCGCGCGAGCTGGCGGAGCGCTACGGTGACCACTTCAACCCGCCGCAGTCCCTGGTGGACAAGGCCGAGAAGGGCGAGATCTTCGAGTAGGTCCGCCGACTGTCCCCCAAGGCCACCTTTGGTGCGTTCAACGCACCAAAGGTGGCCTTGGGTGCATTGAGGGGCAGCTTTCAGAGGAGGAGGCGGTCTACCACGATCGCGGTGGCGTTGTCTCGGCTGCCGAACGTCCTCGCCGCGGTGACGAGCGCGCTGGCCGTGTCGCCGGCCTGAACCCCGTCGGCAAGGATCCCCTTGAGCTGCACCAGGTCGAGGAGCTTGTGCACGCCGTCGCTGCTCAGCACCAGCCTGCCGGGGCCGGCGCCGACCCGCGCCCGGCCGATGTCCTCGGCCTTCGCCGTGCGCACCGAGTCGGTCACCATGTGCTCCAGCCTCGGCGACGGCTCGACGCCGCTCCGGCGCCAGAACTCCGCGAGCGTGTGGTCCACCGTGATCTGGTGCAGCACGCGGCCGTTCCAGCGGTAGGCACGGCAGTCGCCCACCCACGCGATGTCGACCGTCTCCTCATCGGTGCCGACGGGCGGGAACACGGCGACGACCAGCACGGCGTCGGCGTTCGGCTGCTCGAACTGCGCCAGCAGCTCCCGCTGCGCTCGTAGCAGTCCGCCGACGGCTCCGTGGTGCACGGCCTCCGCGGCCGTCGTGCTCGCCGCAAGCCGGGCCGCGCGGGCGGCCAGCAGGTGGTCCCCGACGCCGTCGGCGACCACGAACGCCATGCGCCCGCTGGCTTCGTCCGTGTGGGTGGCCACGGCGTCGGCGTTGATGTCGCGCGGGCCCCGGTCGCTCGCCGCGTCGGAGCGCGTGTGGACCGTCAGCGGCAGGTGGGGAGTGGTCAGCACGGCCGTGCCTCCTCCGGGCGGTGGCCGACCCCCGACGATCGGCCGTTACCTGTTCAACGCCGGAACGGCCGCGCCTACTCCAAGAGTTTCCTGTGAATTCCCGTCACCCGGTCACAGCAGTGGCGGGATCGCCGCGTCGATCAGGTGCGGACCTGGCTCGGTGAGCGCCCGCGAGAACTGCTCGGCCAGCTCCTCGGCGGTCGTCGCGCGGGTCGCCGGTACGCCGAGGCCCTCGGAGATCTTCACGAAGTCGAGCTCGGGCGGGGAGAGGTCGAGCAGGCTCTTGGCCTTCGGTCCCGAGCCCTCCGCCCCGACCCGCTGCAGTTCCATCCGCAGGATCGCGTACGCGCGGTTGTTGAGGATCACCGTGGTGACGTTCAGATTCTCGCGCGCCTGCGTCCACAGCGCGGAAATCGTGTAGAGCGCACTGCCGTCGGACTCCAGGTTGATCACCGGGCGGTCCGGTGCCGCGATCGCGGCGCCCGTCGCCACTGGCATGCCCTGGCCGATCGCGCCGCCGGTGAGGGTGAGCACGTCGTGGCGGGGCGCACCGGCGGTCGCGCCGGGCAGCAGCAGCCCGGACGTGTTGGCCTCGTCGGAGATGATCGCCTGCTCGGGCAGCAGCGCGCCGATCACCTGCACCCAGTTCTGCGCGGTCAGCTCCCCGCTCGGCAGCTCGGGCCGCTGCGGCTGCGCGAGCACCGGCTCCGTACCCGCGGCGACCAGCTCGGCCAGGTCCTCCAGCGCGCCCACGACGTCGTCCTCGACGGCCGCGAGCGTGTGCACCTGCGCGCCCTCTGGCACGAGGTCGCTCGCCTTGCCGGGGTAGGCGAAGAACGACACCGGCGGCCTGGTGCCCGCGACGATCACGTGCCGCGTGCCGTCGAGCTGGTAGGCCACCTGCTCGGCGAGGTAGCCGAGCCGCTCGATCGCGGGCACGCCCGCGCCGCGCTCGAGCCTGCCGGGGAAGGTTTCGATGAACGGCTTCGCCCCGGTCGCCTCGGCGATTCGGCTCGCGGCGCGCAGCCCGGTCTCGCGGCACGCGTCGCCGCCGAGCAGCAGCGCCACGGGCTCGCCTGTGCGGAGCACCTCGGCGACCGACTTCACCGTGGCCTCGTTCACGGGCTTCGCCGTGCGCGGCGGGATGGGCGGGCACGGCCTGCCGCCGTCCCCCCACGAGATGTCCGCGGGCAGGATCAGCGTCGCGACGCGTCCCGGTGCGTCCTGCGCGGCGGCCACCGCGGCGGCCGCGTCCGCGCCGACGTCGGCGGTGCTCTCGCTGCGTCGCACCCAGCCGTTCAACGAACCGGCGACGGCCTCGATGTCCGACTCCAGCGGCGCGTCGTAGCGCTTGTGGTAGGTCGCGTGGTCGCCGATGACGTTGACGACCGGGGTGTTGGCGCGGCGCGCGTTGTGCAGGTTCGCCAGGCCGTTGCCGAGGCCGGGGCCGAGGTGCAGCAGGGTCGCCGCGGGCTTGCCCGCGATCCGCGCGTAGCCGTCGGCGGCACCGGTGACCACGCCCTCCGCGAGCCCCAGCACGCCCCTCATCTCCGGAGCAGTGTCGAGCGCGGCGACGAAGTGCATCTCGGACGTGCCCGGATTCGAGAAGCACACGTCGACCCCCGCGTCGACGAGCGTGCGGATCAGCGACTGCGCGCCGTTCATGGTCCTCCTCGGGAAGTGGTCAGTCGAAAAGCACGCCGGGGTTGAGGATCCCGGCCGGGTCGAAGGCGGTCTTGATGCGCTTCATCAGCTCCACCTTGGCCGGATCCTCGAGCTCCAGCCAGTGTTCCTTCTTCGCGCGGCCGATGCCGTGCTCGCCGGAGATCACGCCGCCGAGCCCCATGCCGGCGGCGAAGATGTCATGCAGCAGGCTCGCACGCTTGGCCGGGTCCTTCTGGAAGATGGCGAGGTGCACGTTGCCGTCGCCGGCGTGTCCGCAGCCGACCACGCCCGACTCGGTCCTGGCGGCGATCTCCCTTGCCCTGCCGAGGAACTCGGGCATGGCCCCCCTGGGCACCACCACGTCGATCACGTCGTCGGCACCCGCCGACTTGGCCGTCCAGAACGCCTTCTCGCGGGCCTCGATGAGCTTGCGGGCCGAGCCGCCCTCCAGCACGTAGACGTCGGTGGCGCCGAGCCCGGACAGCAGCTCGCCGAGCGCCTGGACGTCGCCGTCGAGCCGGTCGGCCTCCCGGTTCTCCAGCCCCACCACGAGGTACGCCTGCGAGGCGTCGCGTACCTCGTCGGGGATGCCGAGGGACAGTCGCGCGGTGTAGGTGATCGCGGCCATCGTGAGCGCGTCGATGTACTCCAGGATGTGCGGGGCGAGCCCGCTCGACACGATCGCGGGTACCGCGGCCATCACCTGGTCGAGGTCGCTGAACGGGGCGAGCACGGTCGCCCCGTGGGTGAGCCTTGGGTGCAGCCGGACGGTGATCTCGGTGGCCAGCGCGAGCGTGCCCTCTGAGCCGATCACGAGCTGTGTGAGGTCGTAGCCGGTGGAGGTCTTGACGATCTTGCCGCCGGTGCGGATGACCTCGCCGGTGGCAAGAACCGCTTGCAGGCCAAGGACGTTGTTGCGCGTGACGCCGTACTTGACGGCCCGCATGCCGCCCGCGTTGGTGCCGACGTTGCCGCCGACGCTCGCGCTCATCTCGCCGGGGTAGACGGTGTAGCCGAGGCCGCTCTCGGCCGTCCGTTCGTCCAGTTCGGACAGTGTGACACCGGGCTGTACCACCGCGACGTGGTTGGTGGTGTCGATCTCGAGGATCGCGTTCATGCGCTCGAAGGAGACAAGGATCCCGTCGGGATGGGGCCGGGCGGCGGCGGAGAGCCCGCTGCCGGAACCTCGGGCGGTGACGGGGATCCGGTGTTCGGTCGCCGTGGTCAGGATGGCGGCGACCTCGTCGGTGGTGGCCGGCTTGGCCACGTACCGGGGCTTGACGGGTTCGCCGACGAGTGCTTCGTCGCCCGCGTAGTCCTCGGTGACGGCCTCGCCGGTCAGGAGGTGCTGTTCGCCGACGATGTCGGCCAGTCGCTGCGCAACGTCGCCCATGGCGGAAGCCTAGTACGACGGCGCGACTGAAAGCCATTCATGTTCGCCGCCGGGGGCGGGGCCGGTCCGCGCCAACGTGCCGACCCCGCCCTCGGCTTCAGCTAACTCGGCCTCAGACCAGCCAGCCCAGGATGTTGGCCAGGTGCGCGAGGATGCCGGTGAGGATGTCGCCGCCGTGGGTGACGAAGATCTGCATTTCGAGGGGCTCCTTAACAGGAAATCGGTTACACGGATTGCCGTGTGCACACAGCTGCTTTCGAAAGCCAGGCAAGGCTTTCAGCGCGGCTGAGCCCCTGTCAAAGAGCCGGAGAACCGGCGGGGCGAAACCCGAAATCCCCTCAGTTTAAACACGTAAGGCTTTCGGGTTTTGCCCCGGCCCTGGGGTTCCGCTCCGTTGGTGACGGTCTGTAGTGGCCAACGGAGCGTTCACCCCGGGTGATGGTGATCTTGATGCGGTATTCGGGGGCTGTCGGCCCACGAACGTGTCAATGCGGTGGTACTAAAGGTGAATCCGCGTCTTCCACCCGTCCGAGTGACCTCACGCGCGGGCGTAGGTCATGGTCTCGCCCTCTACGCCGCGTAGCCAGAGGTCCTGCGCGGCCGCCGCCATCTCCGGCAGCCCTTCCTCGATCGTGGCGAACACGTTGCCGGGCACCCAGCCCGCGTCGCCGTTGATGAGGAGGTTGTTACGGCCGTAGAAGATGGCGAGATCGGTGGCGCCCTGCGCGCTGTGTGCCTCGCTGCCCTCGTCGTAGCCGTAGGCCGGGTTGCCGATCTCCCACGGCTCGAAGCCGAAGTACACGACGTCACCGGGGATCGGCGTGATCGTCGGGTTCTCGCGGCCCGGCTTCGGGTCTGCGAACGGCGGCACGAGCGTGTAGACCTCGTTGCGCGCGTACTTGGCGTGGTAGGCCGAGCCGCTCTGCGGCAGCGCGTCCCACACCGCCTGACAGGTCCGCGGCGCCTCGTCGTCGAGCAGCCGCGCACGGCACGAGACGCCGCGCTTGTCGAGGGTGATCGTGATGTAGCGGGCCACTGGGCTTCTCCTCGAAACTCTCTTCGGTTATTTGGTGACGGTCGCGACCACGTCGGTCCAGATCTCGAGTGCCTCGTCGATCTGCTCGGACGTGACGATCAGCGGCGGGATCATCCGCACGACGTTCATGTAGGCGCCGCACGTGAGCATCAGCAGCCCGCGCTCGGCGGCGAGCTTCTGCGCGGCCTGCGCCGTGGCGTTGTCGGGCTTGCCGTCGGCGGTGGTGAACTCAGAGCCGACCAGCAGGCCGAGGCCGCGGACGTCGCCGATCGCCGGGGTCTTGTCGCCGATGGCGCGCACGCCGTCGAGCAGCTGGCGGCCACGGGCGGCGGCGTTCTCGACGAGGCCCTCCTCCTTGATCACCTCGAGGGTGGCCAGCGCGGCGGCGCACGCGACGGCGTTGCCGCCGTAGGTGCCGCCCTGCGAGCCCGGCCACGCCTTGGCCATGAGCTCCTGCGAGGCGGCGATGCCCGAGATCGGGAAGCCGCTCGCGAGGCCCTTGGCGATCGTGATGACGTCGGGCCGGACGTCGAAGTGCTCGTGGCCCCAGAACCTGCCGGTGCGGCCGAAGCCGGTCTGGATCTCGTCGACGACCAGCAGGATGCCGTGCTCGTCGGCGCGGGCACGCAGCCCGGCCATGAACTCGGGGTTGGCGGGCACGTAGCCGCCCTCGCCCAGCATCGGCTCGATGAAGAACGCGGCCGTCTCGCCCGGAGAGGTCTGCGTGGCGAAGAGGTAGTCCAGCTCGCGCAGCGCGAAGTCGGTGGCGGTCTTCTCGTCCCAGCCGTAGCGGTAGGCGAACGGGAACGGCGCCACGTGCACGCCGCCCATGAGGGGCGAGAAGCCAGCGCTGAACCGGGTGCCCGAGGTGGTCATCGTCGCGGCTGCGACGGTGCGGCCGTGGAAGCCGCCCTGGAACACGATGACGTTGGGCCTGCCGGTGGCCTGGCGGGTCAGCCGCAGCGCGGCCTCCACCGCCTCGCTGCCGGAATTGGAGAAGAAGAGGGAGTCGAGGCCGCTTGGCAGCACCTCCGTGAGGCGCTCGGTCAGCTCGAGCAGCGGCTTGTGCATCACGGTGGTGTACTGGCCGTGGATGAGCTTGCCGATCTGCTCCTGGGCGGCCCGCACGACCTTCGGGTGGCAGTGGCCGGTGCTCGTCACGCCGATGCCGGCGGTGAAGTCGAGGTGGCGGCGGCCGTCGACGTCGTAGAGGTAGACGCCCTCGCCGTGGTCGACGACGACCGGCGTGGCCTGCTTGAGGATGGGGGACAGCTTGGCCATG
Source organism: Prauserella sp. PE36 (assembly GCF_003311655.1). Taxonomy (NCBI): domain Bacteria; kingdom Bacillati; phylum Actinomycetota; class Actinomycetes; order Pseudonocardiales; family Pseudonocardiaceae; genus Prauserella; species Prauserella sp. PE36. The sequence goes on from NZ_QEQT01000086.1 coordinate 27,541, forward strand.
GCAGCGGCCTCCTTCGGACATGGAAGGGGTAGGACCTGGAGGGTTGTAGATTGTCAACAATATTCGTAGCATGGCCGTCGTAGCGCGGTCAAAACCAAGGGAGCCCAGGAGCTGTGGAATGAGCACGGTCAGCGAGTCCGGCGTGGTCAGCGCGGTGAACAAGGAGCTGTTCATCGGCGGGAAGTGGACCGCCGCGAGCGGTGGCAGGACGTTCCCCGTCCAGGATCCGGCGACCGGTGAGGTGTTGTGCGAGGTCGCCGACGCCTCGCCCGAGGACGGCATCGCCGCCCTCGACGCCGCGGTCGCCGCGCAGGCGGACTGGGCGGCGCACCCGCCGCGCGAGCGGGGCGAGATCCTGCGCAGGGCCTACGACGCGCTCATGGCGCGTCAGGACGAGCTCGCGCTGCTCATGACCCTGGAGATGGGCAAGCCGCTGGCCGAGGCGCGGGGCGAGATCGCCTACGCCGCCGAGTTCTTCCGGTGGTTCGCTGAGGAGGCCGTCCGTATCGATGGCGGCTACGCCACCGCGCCGAACGGCAGCGGCCGCTTCCTCATCGCCAAGCAGCCCGTGGGGCCGTCGCTGCTGATCACGCCGTGGAACTTCCCGATGGCCATGGGCACCCGCAAGATCGGGCCCGCCGTCGCCGCCGGGTGCACCATGGTGATCAAGCCGGCCGCCCAGACGCCGCTGTCGATGCTGGCGCTCGCCCAGATCCTCGCCGACGCCGGCCTGCCGGAGGGCGTGCTCAACGTCGTCACCACCTCCAGCGCGGGCTCCGTCATGGAGCCGCTGATCCGCGACGGCCGCGCGCGCAAGCTCTCCTTCACCGGCTCGACCGCCGTCGGCCGCAAGCTGCTGGAACAGTGCGCCGACAAGGTGCTGCGCACGTCCATGGAGCTGGGCGGCAACGCGCCGTTCCTCGTCTTCGACGACGCCGACCTCGACGCCGCCGTCGAGGGCGCCATGCAAGCGAAGATGCGCAACATCGGCGAGGCGTGCACCGCCGCCAACCGCTTCTACGTGCAGCGCGGCATCGCCGACGAGTTCGCGCGCAGGCTCACCGAGCGCATGGCCGCACTGCCGATCGGCCGGGGCACCGAGGACGGCGTCGTGGTGGGCCCGCTCATCGACGAGGCCGCGATCGAGAAGGTCAGCGAGCTCGTGAGCGACGCCGCGGGGCGCGGCGCGAAGGTGCTCACCGGTGGGGCCACTGTGGACGGTCCGGGGCACTTCTACCAGCCGACCGTGCTCACCGACGTTCCCCAGTCCGCGCGGATGACCAGCGAGGAGATCTTCGGCCCGGTGGCGCCGATCTCGGTGTTCGACACCGAGGACGAGGCCATCGCCAAGGCCAACGACACCGAGTACGGGCTCGTGAGCTACGTATTCACCAGCGACCTCAAGCGCTCGCTGCGCGTGTGCGAGCGGCTGGAGACCGGCATGGTGGGCCTCAACCAGGGCATCGTGTCCAACCCGGCGGCGCCGTTCGGGGGCGTGAAGCAGTCCGGCCTCGGGCGCGAGGGCGGCACGGTCGGCATCGACGAGTTCCTCGAGACCAAGTACATCGCGGTGAGCCTGTGAACGACTACCGGATCGCCTCGATCCCAGGCGACGGCATCGGCGTCGACGTCCAGATCGAGGCACGCAAGGTCCTTGACGCTGCCGCGAAACGGTTCGGCTTCGGTCTGGAGTGGACGGAGTTCGACTGGAGCTGCGAGCGCTACGCCAAGACCGGCACGATGATGCCCGAGGACGGCATCGAGCAGCTGAGCGGATTCGACTCGATCCTGCTGGGCGCCGTTGGTTTCCCCGGCGTGCCCGACCACGTCTCACTGTGGGGCCTGCTCATCCCGGTGCGCAGGGCGTTCCAGCAGTACGTCAACCTGCGGCCCGTGCGGCTGCTGCCCGGCACCACGTCGGTGCTCGCCGGGCGGTCGGCCGACGAGCTGGAGATGGTGATCGTCCGCGAGAACTCCGAGGGCGAGTACTCCACGCTCGGCGGCAGGCACAACTCCGGGCAGGCGAGCGAGTTCGCGTTGCAGGAAGCCGTCTTCACCCGGATCGGCGTCGAGCGGATCGTCCGGTACGCCTTCGAGCTGGCGCGCACGCGCAGCGGCCGCGTGACCTCGGCGACCAAGTCCAACGGCATCATCCACACGATGCCGTTCTGGGACGAGATCTTCGCCGAGGTCGCCGCGGAGTACCCGGATGTGAAGGCCGAGCTGACCCACATCGACGCGCTCGCGGCGCGGATGGTGCAGCAGCCGGACCGGCTCGACGTCGTCGTGGGGTCCAACCTGTTCGGCGACATCCTGAGCGACCTCGCGGCGGCCGTCACGGGCGGGCTCGGCATGGCGCCGTCGGGCAACCTCAACCCGGAGCGCGAGCACCCGTCGATGTTCGAGGCCGTACACGGCAGCGCGCCGGACATCGCGGGCCAGGGCATCGCGAACCCAGTGGCTCAGGTGCTGGCCGCCACGATGATGCTGGAGCACCTCGGCGAGACCGACGCCGCGACGGCCATCAAAGCGGCGGTGGAGAAGGTGCTGAGCGAGGGCGTGGCGCTGACCCCGGACCTCGGCGGCAAGGCCACCACCGCACAGCTCGGTACAGCGATCGCGGAGGCGATCTAGCTTCATCCAACCGCAGTGAAGGCCACCATGCCTGCGTTCAACGCAGGCATGGTGGCCTTCACTGCTGTTCGGCCGTGACCAGCGTCCGGCCGAGCGCGAGGCTCGTCGGCCACGGCTCAGGCTTCCACGACCGGGCCCGGCTGTCCGCGCTTGGCGTTGCCCACCGTCGTGATCAGCCACGTCAGCGCCACGAACACCACGGCGATCACCAGGCTCATCACCGCGACGGCGCCGTAGCCGTTCTGGTCCGGGTCGAGGAACGGGTAGGGATACCAGTGCAGGATCGGCCCTCTCAGGAGGGTGAACGCGAGGTAGGTGACCGGGAACACCAGCCACCACAACGCTTTCCGCAGTGCGATCCGGCTGCGCGGCGGGTCGGCGAGCCAGTCCACCGCCACCAGGATCGGGAGCACCACGTGCAGGATCCGGTTGGCGTACAACGGGGTACCGACGTCGACGCCGCGCAGCAGGATCGCGTAGACGATCCCCGTGGTCAGCATGTAGAGCACGGCCGCGCCCCTGACCGGTCCAGGCACCTCGGTGAACGCGCCCGCCAGCAGCACGAGCGCGGCGAAGACGTTGGAGAGCACCGTGAAGTACCCGAAGTGCGTTACCGGGTTGAAGCGCGGGCCCAGGTGGACGATCAGATAGATCTCCGCGGAGACGACCAGTCCGAACCCGGCAAGGCGCAGCAGCGTGAGCACCCTGGATCTCGTGAGCACCCTGTCATTGAAGCGGCAGGACCAGCGCCCCCGCAGTGTGTCTCGAGGGGTTTGCCCCGGACGGGTCACGGCCGCTCGCGATGATCAAGGACCTGCCCTGCTCATGCATACCTTTCGGCGGATCTGGGCACTACTTCCCGCATGAAGCTGTTCGGGGTGTCCGTACCGGGTCCGTTGTCCGTCGTCGGCGCGACCGTGGGAACCGCTCGCGGGCTCGCCGCGCTGGCCACGCGGCCGCGACGGCACGTGTGGTCCTGCCCGGGGCGGTTGCACATCGAGGCGCACGGCGTGCACGGCGCGGGCAGTGACCGCATCGCCAGGCGGATCGAGCGGGCGCTGGAGGAACACGCGGGTGTGGAGTGGGCTCGGGTCAACGCGCCGTCCTCGCGTGTGATCGTCGCGGTGACCGACCCGCCGCCGAGGACCCACGAGCTCGTGCGGATCGTCGAGCGCGCCGAGTCGGAGCCGTCCTGCCCCGAAGAGGAGGCGGCCGAGGACGAGCTGCACCACCCGGCCGACGGGCTGCGCGGCACGCGGCTGCTGCCCACGCTCGCGACCGATGTCTTCGGACTCGGTATGTCGCTGGTCACGCGCCTCGCGCCGTGGGCGCCCATGCCCTCCGAGCTGGCCTCACTGCCCGCGCTGATCGACCACCACCCCGCGCTGAAGGAACGGATGGCGCAGCGCGCGCACAGCCACGAGCGGGCCGACTCGATGACGTCGATGTTCGCCGCGCTGGCGCAGGGACTGGCAGGCGGCGGCGAAGGCGCTGTGCTCGACGCCGTGCAGCGGATGGGCCAATGGCGCGAGGCGCGGGCGCACGAACGGGCGTGGTGCGACGCCGAGAACGGGCTCATCACGGGACCGGACTTCGCCGGAGCCGAGCCGTGTGCGATCGAGCGGCCGGTGCCGCTGCCCGAGGGCGACGTCGAGCAGTACCAACGCAAGATCCTCGCGCTCGGTGCGGCGGCGAGCGCGGTGACGACGCCGTTCGCGGGGCCGCGCAGGGCGATCGCGCTCGGCTACTCGGCCGTGCCCAAGTCGGCCGAGGTGGGCAGGGCCGCTTTCGCGAGCGCGCTCGGCGCGGTGCTGGCCCGCAGGGGAGCGCTCGTCATGGACCGCCTGGCGCTGCGCAGGCTCGACCGCGTCGACACGCTCGTGCTCGACCGGTCCGCGCTGGAGACGGGCCGGTCGGTGCTGAAGGACCTCGCGCCGCTGCCGGACGCCGACCAGCACGCCGTGGCCGAGCTGGCGTGGCGGCTGTTCGATCCGGCCGCCGCCGAGGAGGTGCGCACCGAGGGGGAGTGGCGGCTCGGGCCGCTCGACGCGCTCGACGTCGACGGCGGCGACGACGAACGGAAGCGGCTCGAACAGCAGGGCGCGACCGGGGTGCTGGGGCTTGTCAAGGGTCAGCGGTTGCAGGCCGTGCTGGCGCTCGGCGGGGAGTCCCTTCCCGGCGTGCACACGCTGACGGCGGCCGCGCAGCGGTCGGGCCTGCGCGTGGTGGACGCCGACAAGCCGTTCGCGAGCGTGCGGGAGCTGCAGGAGCAGGGCGCGGGCGTGCTGCTGGTCTCCACCGACCGGCGTGCGCTCGGCGCCGCCGACTGCGGCGTCGGCACCCACCGTGACGGCGAGCCCGCGCCGTGGGGCGCGCATGTGCTGGCCGGTGACGACGTCGGCACCGTCGCACTGCTCGTGGAGGCGGTCACCGCGGCGAAGACCGTGAACTCCGACAGCATCCGCATCGCGCAGGCGTCCACGGGCGTCGGCGTGGTGACGGCGCTGCAGCCGGGCCGCACGAGCCCGACCTCGCGCGGCATGCGGGCGGTCAACGCCGGTGCCGGCATCGCGCTCGTCAACGCGCGGCGCAGGGCGAGCAGGCTGGAGGTGCCGGAGGGCGCGGTCCCGGCCACCGTGCCGTGGCACCTCATGCCCGTCGAGGCCGTGTTGGAGCGCCTCGACGTGACGGCCGAGGGGCTCACCGAGCAGCGGGCCCGCCGCCGGGCGCGCGGCGGGGACGGCGGCCGGATCGGCAAGAGTCTCGGCGAGGCGTTCGTGGAGGAGCTGGCCAACCCGCTGACGCCGGTGCTCGCCGGCGGTGCCGCGCTGTCTGCCGCGGTCGGCTCTCCGGTGGACGCCGCATTGGTGGCCGGGGTGACCGGGCTGTCCGCGCTGATCGGCAGCATCCAGCAGGTGCGGACCGAGCGGGAGCTGGCCGATCTGCTGCGCCGCTCGTCGGTCAGCGCGACCGTGCTACGGGACGGCGAGGAGCGCGTGATCAGCGCTGACGACCTCGTGCCAGGCGACGTGGTGGCCGTGACGGCCGGCGACGTGGTGCCCGCCGACTGCCGCCTGCTGGAGGCCGATGGGCTGGAGGCCGACGAGTCGTCGCTCACCGGGGAGTCGCTGCCGGTGGCCAAGGACCCGGCCCCGGTGGTGGCCGGCGAGCTCGCCGACCGGACGTCGATGCTGTACGAGGGCACGACGGTGGCGGCGGGGCAGGCGACGGCCGTGGTGGTGGCCGTCGGCGACGACACCGAGGCCGGGCGCAGCATGGCGATCGCGCGGCAGGGCGCGCCGAGCACCGGGGTCGAGCGGCGGCTCACCGAGCTGACGGAGAAGAGCATGCCGCTCGCCGTCGGCTCGGCCGCGGCCGTGGCAGGCGCCGGGCTGCTGCGGGGCGTGCCACTGCGGGAAAGCCTCGGCGCGGCGGTGAACCTCGCCGTCGCTTCCGTTCCGGAGGGCCTGCCGTTCCTGGTCAACGCCGCCCAGCTGGCAGCGGCGAGGCGGCTGGCCGAGCACGGCGCGCTCGTGCGCAACCCGCGCAGTATCGAGGCGCTCGGCCGGGTCGACGTGCTGTGCTTCGACAAGACCGGGACCCTCACCGAGGGCAAGCTGAGTGTCAGCGAGCTCGACGACGGCGAGCGGCGGTGTCGCGTCGACGCGCTGCAGGAGCCTGTGCGGCCGGTGCTCGCGGCCGCGCTGCGCGCGACGCCGCACGCGGACAGCCCCGATGACCTGCCCCACGCGACGGACCGGGCGATCGTCGAGGCGGGACAACGGCTGAAGATGTCGGCCGCGGCCGGCGCGTCCGGGTGGACGCTGGAGGCGGCGGCGCCGTTCGAGCCGTCGCGCGGCTACCACGCGGCGGTGGGCCGGACGAAGAAGGGCCTGCTGCTGAGTGTCAAGGGCGCTCCGGAGGAGGTGCTGCCGCGCTGCTCGCTCGACGGCCGTGCCCGCAAGCGCATGAGCGGCCGGATGCGGGCGCTCGCGAAGGCGGGGCACCGGGTGCTCGCGGTCGCCGAGCGCGCCGTGGACACCGGTGAGGTCTCCGACGAGCTCGTGCGGGACCTGACGTTCCGGGGCTTCGTCGCCATCTCCGACCCCGTGCGAGGAAGCGCGGCACCGGCGGCCGCGCAGCTGCGGGACGCCGGCGTGCACATCGTGATGATCACCGGTGATCACCCGGTGACCGGCGAGGCGATCGCGTCGGAGATCAACGGCGAGCGCGACCTGCACGTGGTGACCGGCGCCGACATCGACGAGCTCGACGACGAGCGGCTCAAGGAGGTACTGCCCGGCGTCGACGTGGTGGCGAGGTGCAGCCCGGCGCAGAAGGTGCGGATCATCCAGGCGTACCAGGGCCTCGGCAAGACCGTGGCGATGACCGGCGACGGCGCCAACGACGCGCCCGCGATCCGGCTCGCCGACGTCGGCATCGCGCTCGGCGGGCACGGCACCCCGGCCGCGAAGGCTGCGGCCGACCTCGTGGTGACCGACGACCGGCTGGAGACGATCATCGCGGCGCTCGTGGAGGGGCGCGCGATGTGGGCGTCGGTGCGCTCGGCGCTCGGGGTGTTGCTCGGCGGGAACCTCGGCGAGATCGGCTTCAACGTGCTGGGCGCCGCGCTGACCGGCCGCTCGCCGCTCACCGCACGGCAGTTGCTGCTGGTGAACCTGCTGACCGACCTGGCGCCGTCGCTGGCGATCGCCTTGCGGCGGCCCGACAACGAGACCGTGGAGGAGCTGCTGCAGGAGGGCCCGGAGAGTTCACTCGGCGGCAGGCTCTACCGGGAGATCGGCTTCCGGGCGGGATCGACGACGGCGGGCGCGACGGCCGCGTGGTCGCTCGCGCGGGTCACCGGCAGGCGGCGAAGGGCCTCGACGGTGGCGCTGGCGGCGCTGGTGGGAACGCAGCTCGGGCAGACGCTGCTGACCGGTGGGCGCAGCCCGGCGGTGCTCGCGAGCGGCCTCGGCTCGGCGGCGGTGCTCGCCGCGGTGATCCAGACGCCGGGGGTGAGCCGGTTCTTCGGCTGCACGCCGCTGGGCCCGGTCGGCTGGGGCATCGCGCTGGGCAGCGCGAGCGCGGCGAGCGTCCTCGGAGCGGTCGTGCAGTGACGGACGCGCTGCTGCGATGTCAGGCATGGATGCCGAGTTGTCAGACGAGCGCATCACCGCCCGCGAGCTGCAGCGCAACGCCGCGGAGGTGCTGGACCGTGCGCGCAATGGTCAGAGCTTCCTGGTGACCAGGCGCGGCGAGACCGTCGCGCGCATCCTCCCGCCCGACCCCGCGGACAAGGCCATCGAGCGGGCGGTGGCCGCCGGGTGCTCGACCCGTCGGTGCTGGATTCGCTGCCCGCAGTGGACGAGCTGCCTGAACGGGAACCCTCGGAACAGGGGAACCGGGCCGGCAGCGAGGCGATCCTGGCCATGCGCGAGGACGGCGCCGGATGAGGTTCGTCTATCTCGACAGCTGTGCGGCGATCAAGCTCTTCAAAGAGGAGGTGGAGTCGGACCGGCTCTCCCTGTGGCTGGCCGGGCAGACGCCCGCCCGCCAGCTCACGAGCTACCTCACTCGTACCGAGCTGCGCCGGGGGCTGCACGCCATCGGCGCCGGTTCCGAGATGCTACAGCGAGCGGAGCAATGGCTACAGCGCTGCGCGCACGTGGCACTGCCCGCCGCCGTGTATGACCAGGCGGGCGATCTCGCGCCGGGTGCCCGCCTGCGCTCGCTGGAAGCGCTGCACCTCGCCGCCGCGCTCAGCCTGGGCTCCGCGCTCGCCTACCTCGTGTCCTACGACAAGCGGCTCGTGGCCGCTGCCGCCGAGCACGGTGTGCCCGTGGCCAGCCCGGAGTGATCGTCAGTGCCGCTCAGGCCAGGTCGACGCCGTCGCGCGTCAGGCCCGGCGCGGCGCCGGAGTGCAGGCTCGTGCCGGGTGCCAGGCGCTGCACAGCGTCGTCCATGTGCGCTTCGAGCAGCGCCAGCATCGACTCCTCGTCGCCGGCACGCAGGGCCTCGATGATCTTGTTGTGCTCGGTGACTCGCTCGTCGACGCCCTGGTAGTTCTTGCTGTAGGTGTTCTGCAGCGCGGACAGGCACATGCGGGTCTCGATGAGCAGCGTCCGCGCCATCCTGGCCAGGCGCCTGCTGCCCGACGCCTCGATCAGCGCCTCGTGGAAGCGCAGGTCCGCCTCGGTCAGCGCGGTCGGGTCGTCCTGCTCGTCGGCGTGGGCCATGGCCTCCACGGCCTCGTCGAGGATCCCGGCCACCCGTTCGCGGTCGCCCGAGCGCACGACCCGGGTCGCGGCCGCCCGCTCGACCGCGGAGCGTGCCGAGTAGATGTCGTAGACGTCGCCAGGTTCGAGGTCGATCACGAACAGGCCCCGGTGCCGTTCGCTGCGCAGGAGGCCCTCCGACACGAGCCGCTGCATGGCCTCCCGCAGCGGCCCGCGCGAGACCTGGAACCGCGCGGCCAGCTCGGTCTCGCCGAGCTGAGTGCCAGGGGGCAGCGAACCGGTCATGATCGCGTCCCTCAGCTGGCGCGCGATGATGGCCGCGGTGGATTCCCGGTTGACCGGTTCGATGTCCGCAAGCATGTTCACGCGCCCTTCGCCCGGAACAGCGTGCCGAGGCCGGGGACCTCGCGGGTGGTGCCGGTCAGGCGCAGGCCTTCCCACACGGTGACCTGGTTGGCCGTCAGCACGGGCTTGCCGAGCCGCTCTTCGATCGTGTCGATCAGCGCGAGCGTGCGCATCGCGGTGTCGGGCACGAGCAGCGCGTCGGCGTCGGGGTGGTCGCGGCTGACGACCAGCTCGACGACCTGCTCCGGGGCCAGCTCGCCGACCTCGGCCGCCGTGTCGATGTCCGCGGCCGACATGGAGACGACCTCGATGCCGCCCCGGCCGAGGAACTCCACGAACAGCTCGGCTACGTCGTCGGGGTAGCTCGCCGCGACGGCGACCTTTCGCAGGCCCAGCGCGGTGGCCGCCCGCACGAAGGCGAACGACGTGCTCGACGCCGGCAGACCGCCCGCGGCGGCGGAGAGCTTGGCGACCTGCTCCTCCGCGCCGTCCCAGCCGTAGACGAAGCTGCCGCTCGTGCAGGCCCAGACCACGGCCGACGGCTCATGCCTGGCGAGCAGCGCGGCGCCCTCGGCGAGCCGGTCGGGGGATCCCAGGTCGAGCAGCTCGGCGACCGCGTGCAGGTCGGTGCCGTAGATGTGCTCGACGGGCAGCCTCGCACCGTCACCGAGCATGCGCTCGGCGAGCGGGTAGTCGTCCTCCGCCGCGTGGTCCGGGTAGATGAAGCCGACCGTGGGCACTGGTGCACCTCCTCGCAGATTGTCGACAATCCTACTAGAGCTGGTCAAGATACCTCACGCAGCCACTTTCCGGGCCCGACGATCGGCAGCCCCATGCGCTTCAGGCACGCCCACATCGTCAGCTGGTTGGCCGTGAGCACCGGCTTGCCGAGCCGCTCCTCGAGCGGCTCGATCACGTCGTAGGTGGGCAGGTTGGTGCAGCTGACGAAGATGGCCTCGGCGGCGCTGTGGTCGGCGGCGAGGATGCGCTCGGCGATGGTGCGGTAGCTGACCTTCCAGATGCCGCCGCCCAGTCCGAGGTGGTCGCTGGACATCGTCTTCACGCCGAGCTCGTCGAGGAACTCGTGCAGCTTGCCGGTGAGGTCCGCGTCATAGGGCGTCAGCACCGAGATCCGGGCGAGGTCGAGCTGCTGCAGCACCTCCGCGAGCGCACCCGAGGTCGTCACGGCGGCGGGGGCGCCTGCGTCGCAGATCACCTTGCGCAGCGTCCTTTCCGCGTCCACACCACTGACGAAGCTGCCCGACGTGCAGAGGTATGCCACGACCTCCGGCTCCACGTGCAGCACGTCGCGCGTCGCCGCCGCGAGGTGGTGGGCGTTGCTCACGAGGTGGGCCATCTCCATGCTCACCGGCACGGGTTCGTACGGAGTCCTGGCGAGGTGTAGTGAGACCTCCATCGGCACCCAGCGCCAGAGCTCACGCTCCAGCGCGAGATCGAACGGCGCGATCACGCCGATTCCCCGCTGGGCCAACGGCCCTTCGAAGGCGGGGAAGTCCAGGGCTGCGAAATCCAAGGCTCCGACCTCCGACGGCTTTCTTTGCAGGAGTGTGCCTCCGGGGTGACTCCTCGGATTGTTGACAATCATACGACCGGCTCTTACCGTGTCAACGTGAGTGGCACGGAATCACCGGTGCTCGCGGTGCTCTGCGGGGACAAGCACCCCCCGGACATGGAGCCCATCGAGCAAGAGGCGGCAGTTCGTTACACCGATGCCGACGGCCTTGCCGATGCCCTGCGCGACGCCGACGCGTTGTTCGTCTACGACTTCCTCTCCACGGCAGTACCCGGCGCATGGCATGCGGCAAACCGTTTGCGCTGGTTGCACATCGCGAGCGCGGGCGTCGACCCCGTGATGTTTCCCGCGATGCGCGAGAGCGACGTGGTGCTGACCAATTCGCGAGGTGTGTTCGACAACTCCATCGCGGAGTACGTCCTCGGGCAGGTCCTTGCGTTCGCAAAGGATTTCGCCAGATCGATCAAGCTCCAGCGTGAGCGGACGTGGCTGCACCGCGAGAGCGAGCGGATCGAGGGCCGGTCGGTGCTCGTCGTCGGCACCGGCCCCATCGGACGGTCGATCGCGCGGCTGCTGCGGGCCGTGGGCATGCGCGTCGCGGGCGCGGGCCGCACGGCCCGCGAGGGCGACCCCGACTTCGGGACCGTCCACGCCTCCGCGCGACTGAACGAGCACCTGCCGGAGTTCGATTACGTGGTGGCCGTCGCGCCGCTGACCGAACAGACGAAAGGGATGTTCGACGCGTCCGCCTTCGCCGCGATGAAGCCGGGTGCCCGGTTCGTCAACGTCGGCAGGGGCGAGCTCGTGGTCACCGGTGACCTCGTGGAGGCCCTGCGTGCGGAGCGGATCGCCGGCGCGGCCCTCGACGTCTTCGACACCGAGCCGCTGCCCGCCGAGAGTCCGCTGTGGACGATGGAGAACGTGCACATCTCGCCGCACATGTCGGGTGACTTCGTCGGCTGGCGAAACGCGCTGGTCGAGGTCTTCGCCGACAACTTCCGGCGATGGCGCGCCGGACAGCCCCTCGTCAACGTGGTCGACAAGGGTTTGGGCTACGTTCCGTCAGATGGTTGACGGGCGAGGCGGCCGGCCTCGCCGGTGATGCCGCACGCCGAGCCGTTACCAGTACCGAGGAGAGACATGCCAAGCACCGGAACCCTGCTGACCGCGAGCGAACTGGTCGCGGCCTACTCGTCGGGGGAACTGTCTCCGGTGGAGGCGACGGAGGCCTCCCTCGAGGTGATCGAGCAACGCGACAAGGAGTTGAACGCCTTCACGCTTGTGGACCCCGAGGTGGCGCTCGACCAGGCACGGGCCTCGGAGGAGCGCTGGCGCGAGGGCAACCCGATCGGCTGGCTCGACGGCGTGCCCGCATCGATCAAGGACATGTTCCTGACCCAGGGCTGGCCTACCCTGCGCGGCTCGGTGTGCATCGACCGCGACCAGCCGTGGGACGTGGACAGTCCGGTTACCGCGCGCATGCGGGAGAACGGGCTCGTGCTGCTCGGCAAGACCACCACTCCCGAGCTGGGCTGGAAGGGCGTCACCGACAACCCGCTCGACGGCATCACCCGCAACCCCTGGAACCCGGCGCTCACGCCGGGCGGCTCCAGCGGTGGCAGCGCGGTCGCGGTGGCCACGGGCATGAGCGAGCTGTCGGTGGGCACCGACGGTGGCGGCTCGGTGCGCATTCCCGCGTCGTTCTGCGGCGTCGTCGGGTTCAAGCCGACAGCGGGGCGCGTCCCGCTGTTCCCCGCGAGCCCGTTCGGCGCGCTCGCCCATGCCGGGCCGATGGCGCGCTCCGTGGACGACATCGCGTTGCTGCTGGACGTGCTGGCCACGCCGGACCACCGCGACCCGAGCGCGCTGACGCCGCCGATCGGCACCTACCGCGAGGCCGTGCGCCGAGATGTCCGTGGCCTGCGGGCGGCGTTCTCGCCCGCGCTCGGCTACATCGACGTGGACCCCGAGGTGGCGCAGGCGGTGGTGTCGACGGTCGCCGCGCTGAGCGAGGCCGGACTGTCCGTCGAGGAGGCCGACCCCGGTTTCGCCGACCCCGTCGAGGCGTTCGACGTGTTGTGGTCCACCGGCGCCGCGAAGTGGCTCGACTCGTTCCCGGCGGGTTCGGAGGAACGGATCGACCAGGGCCTGCGCAAGGTCTGGGAGCAGGGGCGCACCTACTCGGCGAGCGACTACCTCGACGCGCAGGCCAAGCGCGCCGCGCTCGGCATCCACATGGGCGAGTTCCATCTTCGCTACGACGTGCTGATCACGCCGACGATGCCGATCCAGCCGTTCGAGGCCGGCCACGACGTGCCGCCCGGCAGCGGGCTCGAGAGCTGGCCACAGTGGACGCGGTTCACGTACCCGTTCAACATGACCCAGCAGCCCGCGATCACCGTGCCGGCCGGGTTCACGTCGCAGGGCCTGCCGGTGGGCCTGCAGATCGTCGGCCCGAGGCATTCCGACGACCTCGTGCTCGCGGTGGCGAAGCTGGTGGAGGAGATCCGTCCCTGGGTCACCGACCGCGCCGCCGGCTCCGGCCGCTGATCGTCCCCCAAGGCCACCTTGGGTGCGTTGAACGCAACAAAGGTGGCCTTGGGGAGCGTCAACCGGGCGCGAGTGGGGGCATCGCGGCGCCTCCGGGGTTCCAGTTGGCGAGGAAGCCGGGCTGCGCCGAGACGTCGACCAGTTCGAGCCGGGCGCCGATGCTGTCGAGCCGGTGGTAGCTGAACGGCCTGCCGTACGGGCACGCGTCGAACGCCACGGGCGCCCCTTCGCCCGCCAGCCGTTCGCTGTCGGCGGCGACGTCCGCCGACCAGTAGCCGAGGTGGTCGAACCGGTTGCCCGTCGAGGTGTCCCACGGGCTGCCCTCGGTCCCGGTGATCAGCTCGAAGAACGGCGGCCCCTCGGCGGAGAACGCGATGCGGTAGTCCCAGTCGCCGAGCCGGCCCTCGCGCGCGGGGGACCACGTCACCCCCACGGTGCGCCTCAGCTCGTCCTGCGCGCGCTCGATGTCGGTGACCACGAAGCACAGATGGTAGAAGCCCGTCATTCCCTCGTTCCTACCAGTTTCCGCTCCAGCCCACGGATCTCTCCGCTCAGCAGCGTCAGCAGGGTGACGACCGTGAGCACGGCCGCGCCGCCCAGCACCGTCGCCTCCACGCCGAAGCGCGCCGCGAGCGGGCCCGCCGCGACTTCGCCGACGGGCAGTGCCACGAACGAGCCGAGCATGTCGTAGGAGTAGACGCGCGCGAGCCGGTCCTCGGGAATGTTCTCCTGCAGCGAGACGTCCCACGCCACCACGAACTGCTCGGTCGCCACCCCGGCGACGAACATCGCCAGCAGCAGGGGGACCACCTGCGGCAACTCGGCGAGCAGCACGAGCGGCACCGCGTCGAGCATCGTCACGGCCACGCCGACACGCAGCGCCCTTCGCGGTTGCCAGCGCGCCACGAGCACACCGCCGACGAACGCACCAGCCGTGTGCGCGGCGAGCACGAACCCCCACGCCGCCCTGCCGATGGTGTCGTCGGCGATCGCGGGGCCCAGCACCACGACGCAGCCGGAGATCACCGCGTTGACCACCATGAACTGCACGACCACGAGCCACACCCAGCGGCGCGCGGTGAACTCGCGCCAGCCCGCGGCCAGTTCGGCGAGCGGGCTCTGCCGCTCCGTGCGGACGGGCCCGCGCACCCGCACGGCGTGATAGGCGAGCGCGGCGGCGAGGAACACGCAGGCGTTCACCGCAATCGCCCAGCCGGAGCCCGCCGCCGCGACGAGCACGCCGCCGAGCGCGGCTCCCGCGACGCGCCCGGTGTTGACCGCCATGCGCACCAGCGCGTTGGCGGGTGTCAGGAGCTCCGGCGGTACGGTCTGCGGGGTCAGCGACGCCGCCGCGGGCAGGGAGATCGCCGCGACCGCACCGTTGGCGGCGCCAACGACCACGAGCAGCGGGATCGACGCGAATCCACTGAGGACACTCAGTGCGATGAGCCCCTGCGTGAGAAACGCCGCGAGCTCCGTGCCCTGCAGTATCACGCCGCGGGGCAGCCGGTCGGCGAGCACGCCACCGAGCAGTAGCAGCGCGACGTTGGCCAGCGATCTCGCCGCCACCACGAGCCCGAGGTCCACCAGCGAGCCGGTGAGGTCGAGCACTGTGAACGCGAGCGCCACGGGCGCGATGGCGTTGCCGAACTCGGCCGCCGTGCGCCCGGCGAGCAGCGCGCGGAAGTCGGGGTGCCGCAGCGGTGCCCCCAGTCCGGCTCTCACTACCGGCCGCCGTCCTCGAGCATGAACAGGGCCACGGTCGCGCTGACGCGGTTCGTGCCGGGTGTGCGGGGCGGCTTCGCCGCGTCGTGCAGCACCTCGGACAGCCGCAGCGACAGCTCCCGCGCCCGTTCCCACGTCTGCTCGTCCACCCACACCTCGGCGTCGATGAGCGACGCGGGCCTGCCCGGCGCGCGGTAGGAGGCCCTGCGGTGCAGCTCGTCGGCGAGCGCGGTGAGCAGCACCGGCTCCTCGGCGGGTTCGCGGCCCAGGAGTCCGGTGCCGCTTTCCGGGTCGTGCCGGTAACGCTTGGCGCGTCCGCCCCGGATGCTCACTTCCTCCGCGACGTACAGCAGGCCGGCGTCGGCGAGCCTGCGCAGGTGGTAGCTGACGTTGGCCTGGCTCTCGCCCAGTTCCCTCGCCGCCTCCGCCGCGCTCATCGGCGCGGCGGTGAGCAGCGACAGGATGCGCAAACGCAGGGGGTGCGCGAGCACGCGCAGCCCGTCGAGTGGTGATTTCTCCGCCATCCCGCTCAGCATCGCGCCAGGCGAGCCAACTGTCAAACACTTCTTTGGAGGTTAGCGCGGTCCGACCGCAGTGAAGGTGGCCTTCACTGCAGTCGGGCGGGCTACCGGGCCGCGTACTCCAGCTCAGCCAGTGCGGTGTCCAGGTGCAGCAGGAGCCGCTGGAGATGGGGGACGCTGCGGCGGCAGCCGGTGATGCCGAAGTCGAGGTTGTCGCCGTTGTTGGTCAGCGTGATGTTGAGCGCCTGCCCGTCGAGTAGCACCGACGCCGGGTAGATGCCGTCTAGCGTCGCCCCGTTCCAGTACATCTGCTTGCGCGGGCCCGGCACGTTCGAGATCACGATGTTGAACGGCGGGCGCGTGTGGTTGGCGTAACCGGGCAGCGGTGAGGCGCCCAGCGGTGCGATGTTGAGCGCCGACAGCAGCAGGATCTGCAACGGAGTCAGCTCCTTGAACAGGCGCTTGCCGTCGGCCATCGAACGGGAGATCACCGCGAGCCGCTCCGCCGGATCGGACCGGTCGGTGCCGAGGTTGCACAGCAGCGCGCCGATCTGGTTGCCGGACGCCTCGCCCGAGTCGGCGCGGCTGCGCAGCGACACCGGCACCATCGCGGTGAGCGGCGCGTCCGGAAGCGCGCGCTGCTCGATGAGGTAGTCGCGCAACGCGCCCGCGCACATCGCGAGCACCACGTCGTTGCGCGACACCCCGGCCGCCGTCGCCACCTTCCGCACCCGTTCCAGCGGCCACGACTGCGCGGCGAACCGGCGCGCACCGCCGATCGCGACGTTGAACATCGTCCTCGGCGCCTGCAACGGCAGCGTCAGCGTGTGCTCGCGGAACGCCTCGGTCGCCACCTTCGCCGTCATCCTCGGCACGCCGGCGAGCTGTTTCGCCGTGCTGCACGCCCCGCGCAGCAGGGCGAGCGCGTCGGGCCTGCCGCGCCTCGGCTGGGCCGGTCCGCGCGACCCCCACGGCGCGGGTCCGTCCATCGCCAGCGGGTCGTCGCTCAGGGTGCTCTGCAGCTGACGCAGGGCCGAGACGCCGTCCATCAGCGCGTGGTGGATCTTGCTGTACATCGCGAACCGGCCGTCGTTGAGGCCCTCGACGAGGTGGACCTCCCAGAGCGGCCGATGCCGGTCGAGCAGCGTGCTGTGCCAGCGGGACGTCAGCTCGAGCAGCTCCCTGACCCGGCCCGGCTGGGGCAGGGCGGAATGCCGGAAGTGGTAGTCGAGGTCGAGCTCGGACTCCTCGGCCCACGCGAGGTAGCCCCCGGTGTTGACGGGGCGGGCCGGGCGGCGCCGGAACAGGCTTCGCACGCTGGAGTTCTCCAGCAGGCCCTCGCGCAGCGATTTCAGGTAATCCGGTCCCGCGCCGTCGGGCTTGGTGAACAGCTGCAGGCCACCCACGTGCATGGGGTGTTCCCTGGTTTCGATGAACAGGAACATCGAGTCCGTCACTGGCATCATCGGCATGACGTCCACCCTCGCGTCGCTCGGCCGGCGTTCGATGTGCGCCGTGTGGCGAGTCTACGTACCAGTGCCCCGTCAAGAACGGTTCAGCACCCAACCGTCCTTGACGGGCACTAGGGTCACTGGCATGACCATTCCGACCGATCCCGAAACCGGCGAGTTTCATCGGGCCCCCAACAGGTTCGCCGAGCGGATCACGGCGGACGGTCGCGACGGCTGGCCCGTCGAACCCGGCCGCTACCGGCTCGTGGTCAGCAGGGCGTGCCCGTGGGCGAGCCGGGCGCTCGTCGTGCGGCGGCTGCTCGGGCTGGAGTCCGTGCTGTCCGTCGCCGTGGCCGATCCGATCCAGGACGAGCGGAGCTGGCGGTTCACGCTCGACCCCGGCGGCGTCGATCCCGTGCTGGGCATCCGGTATCTGCACGAGGCGTACGCGAAGGCGGACCCCGACTACGACGGCGGCATCAGCGTGCCCGCGATCGTCGACGTGCCCAGCGGCAAGCTCGTCACCAACGACTACCCGCAGATCACGCTGGACCTCTCGACGGAGTGGACGGCCCACCACCGCGAGGGTGCGCCCCAGCTGTACCCGGAGGAACTGCGCGAGGAGATCGACGAGGTCAACCGCGGCGTGTACGCGGACGTCAACGCGGCCGTGTACGAGGCGGGGTTCGCGTCGAAGCAGGCCGCCTACGAGAACGCCTACGACCGGCTCTTCGCCCGTCTCGACGAGCTGTCGAAGCGGCTGGAGAACCAGCGCTACCTCGTCGGCGACACCATCACCGAGGCCGACATCCGGTTGTTCACCACGCTCGTCCGCTTCGACGCGGTGTACCACGGGCACTTCAAGTGCAACCGCGACAAGCTCACCGAGCTGCCCGTGCTGTGGGCGTACGCGCGCGATCTGTTCCAGACTCCGGGGTTCGGCGACACCGTCGACTTCGACCACATCAAGCGCCACTACTACCAGGTGCACGAGCAGATCAATCCCACGCGCATCGTGCCGAAAGGTCCGGACCTCTCCCTGTGGGCGACGCCGCACGGGCGTGAGGCGCTCGGCGGCAGGCCGTTCGGCGACGGTACGCCCCCCGGTCCGCCGCCGGGCGAGGAGTCCCTGCCGCCGCAATGGTGAGCGCTGCTCGTATCCTCGCGTCGTGGGTCGGACCGGAGCACAACATCTCGTCTCCGCACTGGGCGAGCTCGGGGTCGACATCGCGTTCGGCCTGCCCGGCGTGCACAACCTCCCGATCTGGGATGCCCTCTCCTCCGCGGGCATCCGGATCGTCGGGGTCCGCCACGAGCAGGCGGCCGGGTTCGCCGCCGACGGCTACGCCCGCGCCACCGGCAGGCTCGGCGTCGCCGTGGTCACCACCGGTCCGGGAGCGGCCAACACCCTCGGAGCCGTTGGCGAGGCGATGGCGTCGGCGTCGCCGGTGCTGGTGCTCGCCACCGACATCCCGTCGACGCTGCGCAGACCGGGCATCGTGCGCGGCGTCCTGCACGAGACCAGCGACCAGCAGGCGATGTTCTCGCCGGTCACCAAGGCGGGCTTCACCGTCGAGCACCCCGACGACCTCGCGGGCACGGTGCGGCGCGCGGCGAGGCTCGCGCTGCGGCCGCAGAGCGGGCCCGTGTACGTCGGAATCCCGACGGACTTCCTCACCGCGGAGTGCCTTGACCGCAACGATTCCGAGCCCACCGAGCTGCTCCACGCCCTCGACGTCGAGGACCTCGACCGGGCCCGCGAGGTGCTCTCCGCCGCCGAACGGCCGCTGATCTGGGCGGGCGGGGGCGCGCTGCGCTCGGGCGCGGGCGAGGCCGTCGGCCGGCTCGCCGAGACCCTCGCGGCGCCGATCATCACGACGTTCGCCGCCCGCGGCATCGTGCCGCCCGACCACCCGTGCCGCGCGTCGAACCCCGTGCACACGCCGGAGGTCGGCGCCCTGTGGGACGAGGCCGACGTCGTGCTCGCCGTGGGCACCGACTTCGACGGGCTCATGACGCAGAACTGGCGGATGCCGCAGCCTCCGCGGCTCATCGCCGTGAACGTCGACCCCGCCGACGCCGCGAAGAACTACCCACCGGACCTGCTGCTGCTCGGTGACGCGCGGCAGGTGGTGGAACGGCTGCTCGTCGGCCTGTCCGCGCGGCCGGGCCTCGACGCGCTCTCCCGCAGGCTCGACGAGATCGAGCTGCGCGTGCGGCGGCGGGTCCGCAAGGAGGAGCCGCAGGCGGCGGAGTTCCTGGCCGCGCTTGGGGAAACGCTGCCCGACGACTCGGTGCTCGTGTCGGACATGTGCGTGGCGGGCTACTGGGTCGGCGGCTTCTACCGGATCGCCGCACCGCGCAAACTCGCCTACCCGATGGGCTGGGGCACGCTCGGGTTCGGCTTCCCCGCCTCGCTCGGGGTCGCCGCCGCGGAGCAGGGCAGGGCGGTGTGCGTCACGGGTGACGGCGGATTCCTCTACGGCGTCGGCGAACTGGCCACGGCGGTGCAGGAGAACCTGCCGATCACGGTGGTCGTCGTCGACGACGGCGGCTACGGGATGCTCCGCTACGACCAGACGAGGGCCGGGCTGCCGCATCGGGGCGTCGACCTCGTGACGCCGGACTTCGTCGGGCTGGCCAAGTCGTTCGGCGTCTACGCCGACCGGGTGGACGGGTTCGGCAGGGCGTTCCGCAGGCTGCTGCGGGAGTTCACACGCGCCGACGAGCCGAACGTGCTGGTGGTGAGCGCCGAGCTGAGCCCGCCGCTCAACACCTCTCCCCGCTGGTACCGCAAGTAGGCCGGGCACGACGCACAATGGCGGTATGGACGACACAGCCGCGCGCATTCTCCGGGAGTCGAAGACCATCGCCGTGGTGGGACTGAGCCGCCACCCCGCCAAGGCGGCTCACTCCGTGCCCGCCGCCATGCAGGCGGCCGGGTTCCGCGTGATCCCGGTGAACCCGACCGCCGACGAACTGCTCGGCGAGCGCGTCTACCGCTCGCTTTCGGACATCCCGGACGAGGTCGACGTGGTGAACGTGTTCCGGCCCTCGCCCGAGGCCGCCGGGGTCGCGCGCGAGGCCGTGCGCATCGGCGCGAAGGCGTTGTGGCTACAGCAGGACATCGTCTCGCCGGAGGCCCGCGCGATCGCCGAGGAGGCCGGGCTGACCTACGTCGAGGACCAGTGCATGGCAGTGGTCCGCGCCATCAACGGCATCCGCAAGTAGCGTCACTCCTCGGCCAGATAGAGCAGGTCGTTCACGCTCAGCACGCCGAGGAACGCCCTGACCGGCTGCGGGAGCGCGCCGCGGCTCTCGTCGTGCACGAGCCGTGGCCGCACGAGCCGCACCGTGCGGCCACGGGTCTCCAGCTCGCAGCCGCCCTCGGCGAGGACGTTGCGCACCCAGTCGGTGTCCGGGCCGTAGGTGAGCGCGATGACGTAGCCGCCCTTGATCCGGAACACGTTCAGCGGCGTGCGGTACGTCCTGCCGGATTTGCGGCCCCGGTGGACGAGGATGCCGAACCCCGGCAGCCGTCCCGCGCCCGCGCTCGCGATGCGGTTGGTGACGACGCGGTTGAAGCGGGCGAGTCCCCTCGGCAGTGGCATGGCCCGCAGTCTGCCGTATGCGGGCCCACCGCGTGTGAGGATGCGGGGGTGCATCTGCTGGAGCGGCACGCGGCCCGGCGCCGGAGCCTCGGGTTCTGGCTGGTGGCGACCGTGCTGTTCCTGCTCATGTTCGCCGCCAGCGCGCCCTCGCCGCTCTACGTCGTGTACCAGGGGCTGTGGGGGTTCAGCCCGGCCACGCTCACCGCGGTGTTCGCGGTCTACGTCCTCGCGCTGCTGGCCATGCTCGTGTCGGCTGGCGGGCTGTCCGACTTCGTCGGCCGCAAGCCCGTGCTGGCGGCGGCCATCGCCGTCGAGGCGGCGAGCATGCTGTTGTTCCTGCTCGCCGACGGCGTCGGCTGGCTCTACGCGGCCCGGATCCTGCAGGGCGTCGGCACGGGGCTCGCGACGGGCACGATCAGCGCGTCGCTGATCGACCTCGAACGCAGGCCGGGTTTCGGCGCGCTCGTCAACAGCGCCGTGCCCACCGCGGGGCTCGCGGCCGGCGCGCTCGGCACGGGCCTGCTCGTGCAGTACGCCCCGGCGCCGACGCGGCTGGTGTACGCGCTGCTGCTCGTCGCCTTCGTGCTCACCGGGCTCGCGCTCGCTGTCATGCCGGAGCCGGTGCGCCGCAGGCCGGGTGTGCTGCGCTCGCTGCTGCCGGAGCTGGGCGTGCCGAAACGCGCGCGCCTCGCGTTCGCGGTGGTGCTGCCGTCGCTCATGGCCACGTGGTCGCTCGGCGGGCTCTACCTCTCCCTCGGTCGCTCGCTGGTGGTGGAGGTACTGGGTGTCACCGCGCCGATCGCGGGCGGGCTCGTGATCTTCCTGCTGATGGGCACCGGGTCGGCAGCGTCGATGCTGCTGCGCGGACGGGACTCCCGCACGGCGATCGTCGCGGGCGGACTGTTCCTCGCGGGCGGGGTCGGGCTGTTGCTCCTGGCGCTCACCCTGCCATCGCCCGCGCTGTTCTTCGCGGGCACGGTGGTGAGCGGCTTCGGTTTCGGCACGTCGTTCCTCGGCGCGTTCCGCACGGCGACGGGCCTGGCCGAGCCGGGAAGCCGGGCCGCGCTCGTCGCGACCCTCTACACGGCGTCGTACCTGTCGTTCAGCCTGCCCTCGCTCGCCGCCGGCCTCGCCGCGACGAACCTCGGCCTGCATCCCACCGCCACCGGCTACGGGCTGGTGGTGATCGCGCTCGCGCTGACGGCTGTGGTCGCGACCGTTCGCTTCGCGCGGAAAACCCGCGACAGGACGGGCGAATCGGGCTAACCTCGCCGCATGCCGTTCCTTTGACGTAGGACACCGCTTCCCGCCGACGCCCGTCCGTTCGTCCGGCTGATCCGGCTCTGGGCGCTGCTGGCGGATGTCGTGCCCCTGTACCCGCTGTACGCGCTGCTGTTCGCCGACACCGGGCTGTCCGACGCCGAGATCTCCGCGCTGTTCGCGATCTGGTCGGTGGTCGGCATCGTCGTCGAAGTGCCCACGGGCGCGCTCGCCGACCGGTTCTCCCGCAAGAGCGCCCTCGTGGCGGGCGGGGTGCTGCAGGCGGCGGGTTACGCGCTGTGGACGGCGACTCCCGGCTTCACCGCGTTCGCCGCCGGTTTCGTGCTGTGGGGACTCGGGGGCTCGCTCGTGTCCGGTTCGGTGGAGGCCCTGCTCTACGACGGCCTGGTCGCGACCGGCGCGCAGGAGCACTTCACGAGGATCTACGGCCAGGTCGGCGCGTTCGAGCTGATCGCGCAGATCCCGGCCGCCGTCGCCGCGACGGTGCTGTTCCCGCTCGGCGGCTACGAGCTCGTGGGCTGGGCCAGCGTCGCCACGTGCCTCACCGCGGCGTTCGTCGCGTCCCGCGTCCCCGAACCGCCGCGCACCGAATCCGGCGAGGAAGACGGCGAGGCGAGCTACCTCGCGGCCCTGCGAACGGGTGTCGTCGAGGCGGTGCGCAGTCCCGCCGTCCGCGGAGCCGTCGTGGCCGTGGCCCTGCTGACCTCGCTCGACGGCATCGAGGAGTACTTCCCCCTCCTGGCCCGCGACTGGCACGTGCCTGTCGACGCGATCCCGCTCGCGGTGGTGGCGATCCCGCTCGCCGGTGCCGCCGGCTCGGCGCTCGCGGGCAGGCTCGACCGCCTTCGCCCGCTCTCGCTCGCGCTCGTGCTCCTCGCGGGCGTGCTCGTGTTCGCGCTCGCGGGCCTGCTCGGGGTGCCGCTGGGCCTGGTGTTGGTGGGCCTGTTCTACGCGGCGTACCGGGCCGTGCTGGTGGTCGCGAACGCCAGGTTGCAGGAGCGCATCGACGGCACCGCTCGTGCCACGGTCACCTCCGTGGCCGGACTCGGGACGGACCTGGCCGGGCTGCTGCTCTACGCGGCGTGGGCGGTGGCGGGGCTGCCCGCCGCGCTCGGGCTCGCGCTCGTGGTGGTGGCGGTGCTGCCGTTCGGCCTGCGCGGGAGGTCGGCGGCCGGGGCCCGCACGTAGCCTGCCCACATGCTGATCGACGACCTCAGGCGCGAGCTGGCCCCCGACCGTCTCGTGGAGGACCAGGACGTCGCCTCCGGCTACAGCCACGACGAGGCCGAATGGGCGCCGCACGGCAAGCCGGTGGTGGTGGTCCGGCCGCGCACGGCCGAGGAGGTCCAGACGGTGGTCAGGGCCTGCCTGCGGCACGGCGTCCCGCTGGTGCCGCGCGGGGCGGGCACGGGCCTGTCGGGCGGGGCCAACGCCGTCGAAGGCGGCGTGGTGCTCTCGACCGAGCGGCTGTCGGCCATCCGCGAGATCAACCCGCTGGAACGCCTCGCCGTGGTGGAGCCTGGCGTCGTCAACGACGACCTGCGAGCGGCCTGCGCCGAGCACGGCCTGTGGTACCCGCCGGACCCGGCGAGCGCGCCGTGGTCGACCATCGGCGGCAACGTCGCCACCAACGCGGGCGGGCTGTGTTGCGTGAAGTACGGCGTGACCCGCGACTACGTGCTCGGCCTCCAGGTCGTGACGGGCACGGGTGAGCTGGTTCGGCTGGGCAGGCGCACCGCGAAGGGTGTCGCGGGCTACGACCTCGCCGGGCTCATGGTCGGCTCGGAGGGCACGCTCGGCGTAATCACGGAGGTGACCGTGCGGCTGCGCCCGCTGCGCGATCCCGAGCACACGGTCGCCGGGTACTTCTCCTCGGTCGTCGACGCGGGCCGCGCGGTGTCGGCGGTCGCGGCCGCCGGGCTCACGCCGTCGGCGCTGGAGCTGGTCGACAAGCACTGCCTCGCCGCCGTGGACCAGTGGAAGAACATGGGCCTCGCCGTGGAGGCCGACGTGGTGCTGCTGGGCCGCACCGACGCGCCCGGCGCCGCGGGCGAGCGCGAGGCCGCCGCGATGCTGGAATGCTTCGAACAGGCGGGGGCGAGCTGGGCTGCGCGTTCGACCGACCAGGAGGAGGCCGACGCGCTGTTCGCCGCGCGGCGGCTGGCCTACCCGGCGCTGGAGCGGCTCGGCCCGGTGCTGACCGAGGACGTGTGCGTGCCGAAGGCGGCCGTGCCCGAGATGCTCGCGCGCATCGAGGCCGCGGCCGCGCGCCACGACACGCTGATCGCCAACATCGCGCACGCCGGGGACGGCAACCTGCACCCGCTGCTCATCACGCCGCCGGGCGACGACGACGCGCGGGTGCGCGCACAGCGGGCGTTCCACGAGATCATCGCCGACGCGATCGACCTCGGCGGCACGGTGACCGGCGAGCACGGGGTGGGGCTGCTCAAGCGCGACGGCCTCGCCGGCGAGCTCGACCCGCCCGTGCTGGACATGCACCGTGCCGTCAAGGCCGCGCTCGACCCGCACGGCATCCTCAACCCCGGCAAGATGATCCCCTAGAGAGGGTTCCGGTTGCTTGCGTGGCCGTGCGGGCTTCAGAACCGCTCTAGAACTCGAAGCGAGGCTCATCGGCGGTCAGCAGTGCCGTTTTCGTTGCTACGCCCCAGATCGCGGTCAGCTCACCGGCGAGCGTGGGGACGAGCCGCGCGACGTCCTCGGCCGCGCCGGCGTGCACGGCTTCGGCGACGATCAGCACCGACGCGGTCGAGTCGCGCACCACCGACAGCCCGCTCTGCCGGTTGGTCCAGCGCCGCGCGTGTGCGTTGCCCTCGGCGTCGGCGAACGTCACCTCGCCCTCGGCGGGGTGCTCCGGCTGGCCGGACAGCGTCAGGGACCGCTCGCCGCCCGTGGCGTGCCGGACCTCCAGCCCACCTCGGATCGCGGCCCGGTCGAGCACGGCGACGGGGATCGCGAAGGCCATCGACACCGCGTTGCAGAGGTCCACCAGGGGATGGATCGCGGGCAGCTCGCCCTCCCTGCGGAAGCGGCGCAGCAGCGACTCCGCGGCGCAGCGGTACCGCGTCGGTTTGAGGCCCATGCGCGAGAACGTCCGCCGCCACGCCTGGATCTCGGGCAGGACGGCCTCCGTGCCGGAGGAGAGCCTGTCCGCCGCGACGGCGGTGTGGGCGGCGACGCTTTCGGCCACGGCGGCGTGCTTCGTGATGCCGTCCGCGACGATCGCTCCGGCGGCGAGCTCGGGGTGCCGGGCCCGGATCCCCGGTGAGTGCTGGAAGTACACGCGCTTCTCGCTATCGGTCGGTGAGGGCGAGGCTGGTGGCGAGGCCGGCGAAGGAGCCCGCGAAGACCCGGCGGCTCCACGTCAGCACGCGAGGCCGGGAGATCACGTGGTCGCGCACGGCCGCCGCGAACAGCCCGTACGCGGCGAACACGAGGAACGTCACCAGCATGAAGACCCCGCTCAGCTCCAGCAGCTTCGCCAGCGAACGCGGGTCGTCGTGGCGTACGAACTGGGGAAGGAACGCGACGAAGAAGATCGTCAGCTTGGGGTTGAGGACGTTGATGAGCACCGCGGAGGTGATCACCTTCGCCGCGGGCTCCGGCGGCGCGTGTTCGCGCACGACGAGCGTCCGTTGGTCGCGCAGCGTCGTCACGGCCAGGTAGAGCAGGTACGCCACCCCCAGATAGCGCAGCACCTCGAAGGCGAGTGCACTCGTGTGCAGCAGCGCGGCCAGGCCGGTGAGGGTGGCGACGATGTGCGGGATGACGCCGAGGGTGCAGCCGAACGCCGCGACAAGGCTGGCGCGCCTGCCCCGCGAGACGCCCGCGGAGAGCGTGTAGATCGCGCCGGTGCCGGGGACAGCGGCCACGACGAGCGAGTTCAGCAGGAATGCCGCGTTCATGCCTTCACTGTCCTGCCACAATGGCCCGATGAGTAGGGCCAAAGGCAGGCCATCGAAGGGGTCCATAACGTCGCCGGGCTCCGACTTCCTGCAGCTGGACATCGCACAGGCTCCCGCGGGCGGCCGGGCGGCGTGGCTCGCCGAGCGTCTGCGGCTCGCGATCGCCGACGGCCGCCTGCCCGTCGGCGGCAGGCTTCCCGCCACGCGCGTGCTGGCGGCGGACCTGCGCGTGTCGAGGGGCGTGGTCACCGAGGCCTATCAGCGGCTGACCGAGGACGGGCATGTCGTGGGGCGCGGCCGGGCCGGCACCGTCGTCGTGTCGGCTCCGTTGGCGCCGGTGCCGTCGGCGTCCCCGCCGGAGCCGCCGACGCCGTTCCCGGTGACGCCCGGCGTCGACGTCTTCGACACGCTGCGCACCGCGCGAGCCCGGATCGACCTGTCCTCGGGAGTGCCGGACCTCGCGGCGTTCCCGCGTTCGGCGTGGCTGCGCGCGGAACGGGCCGTGCTCGGCCGCCTGGCGCCCGCCGACTTCGGCTACGGCGACCCGAGGGGAACGCCCGCGCTGCGCACGGCCGTCGCCACCTGGCTCGCGCGCTATCGGGGTATCCGGGTCGACCCCGCGGAGGTCGTGGTCGTCGCCGGCGTGGCGCAGGCACTCGGCCTGCTCGCGCAGGTGTTGCGGGACAACGGGATCACCACCGTCGCGGTGGAGGACCCCGGCTCGCTCGGGGCCCGGCAGCACCTGCGGAGCTGGCGGCTGGAGACCCCGCCGGTGCGGGTCGACGCCGCGGGCCTGTGCGTCGACGAGCTGACCGCTGCGGGCCATCCCGCGGTGATGCTGACCCCGGCGCACCAGTTTCCGACCGGGGTCGTCCTCGACGGAGACCGGCGGCGCGGCCTGCGGCAGTGGGCCGAGGCGGGCGGGCTGATCATCGAGGACGACTACGACGCCGAGCACCGCTACGGCCGCCCGCCCGTGCCCGCGCTGCGGGCGACGCTGGCTGAGCATGTCTGCTACGCCGGGAGCGTGTCGAAGCTGCTCGCGCCCGCGTTGCGCGTCGGCTGGCTGCTGGCGCCCACGCGCTACCGGGAGGCGGTGACCGCGGCCAAACGCGATGCCGACCTCGGCAACGCCGCGCTGCCGCAGCTGGTGCTGGCCGAGCTGATGGAGTCGGGCGAGCTGGAGCGGCACCTGCGCCTGCTGCGCCGTCGCCACGTCCGTCGCAGAGACGCCATGATCGCGGCGATCGAGCGGCACCTGCCGGGCGCCGTCGTGCACGGCGCGGCGGCCGGGCTGCACCTGATGATCACCTTCGCCGGGTCCTTCTCCGACACCGACCTCGCCGCGGCGGCGTTTGCGCGGGGCGTCAAGGTGCAGCCGCTGTCGTGGCACAGCCAGCGCGGAGGGCCGCCGGGACTGGTGCTCGGCTACGCGGCGAACGCGGTGGGCGACATCCAGGCGGGCGTCGCGGCCGTGGGAGCCGCGCTCCGGGAAATCTAGGGCTCCTTGCTCATGGCCCACGTCCTCGGCCCGTGGTGTGGCAGCTCGATCTCAGCGACCACCTCGAAGCCGAGCTTGCGGTAGAGGGTGACGTTGCCCTCCAGCGACGTCTCCAGGAACGCGGGCACCCCCTCGGCCTCGGCGGCGCGCAGCCCCGGCTCGATCACCGCCCTGCCGAGCCCTCGGCCTTGCCGATCGGGCCGCACGCCCACGGTGCCGAGGAACCAGCTGGGTGTGGTGGGCCGGTGCGGTGCCAGCGCGGCCTCGGTGGCCGCCGCGATCGCGGCCCGGTCGCCCGCGATGGCGGCCAGCTCGGGAGCCAGCTCGGTGAAGACGCGCCCGATGCCCGTCGACGCAGGCGTGGTCCAGACCGCGACGGCCCCGGCGTCGTCGCTCACCCACACGCGGCCGTGGGGCAGGCCGATCCGGCTGAGGAACCGGCGTTGCATCCGCGCGAGCCGGTCGAGATGGTCGTCAGCGGCGATGGTGTGGCGGGTGAACGGGTAGTCGGCGAACGCGGCGCACAGGGTCTCGGTGGCGGGATCGATGTCGGCGGGGTTCGCCTCGCGGATCAGGGAGCTCATCACCGCCGACCTTACCGGGCCGTGCCGAGGCGCAGCGCCTCCACGAAGTGCGCCGCCATGGGCAGACCGCACGCCTGCGCGGGGAAGAGCCAGGCATGGTCGTCGTGCTCGGCCGGGTTGAGCACCACCTCCGCATCGCCCGGCTCCCGCGCCTCGTAGACGACGGCGTGCACGCGCGGATTCCGGCCGGTGACGTCCATCCAGGTGTGGCTGCCGCGCTCGCGGGTCACCGTCACGGCGAGCCCGGTCTCCTCGGCGATCTCGCGGACGGCGGCCGACTCGGGGTCCTCGCCGGGCTCGACGGTGCCGCCGGGCAGTTCCCAGTTGCCGCCGAGGAAGGTCCCCGGCGCGCGCCGCAGGAACAGCACCGTTCCCGCGCGTTGATCCAGCAGTACACCAGATGTTTCTCCGCGGTCGCGGCCATGCGTGTCCTTCTCGCGCGAACGTGTGCCATCGGCGACGGCGCCTGCCGGGTCCGAAGTGGACGATGTGCGCCCGGCATGCGGGGCGCACATTCCAATCCGTGGCTGCTCAGTCCTCAGCCCGCGGTCTTGATGAGCGGGGCATCCCGCGTGAACTGCCGGAACCCGACGCTGTAGTACAGCCCGCGCGCCTGGGGATGCCCCGGCGCACCCAGGCAGGCGACCGTCACCTGAGTGGCCCCGGCGGCTCGCGCCAGCTGCATGCCGTGCAGGAGCATCGCCCTGCCCAGTCCCAGCCGCCGGTAGCCCGGATGCGTTCCGACGGGTTCGAACTCGGCGGTCTTGTTCGCTTCGTCGAGCCACATGATCGTCGAGGACGCCATCGTTCCGTCCGGAGCCTCCACCAGCACGTGCAGGTCGCCACGATACGCCGCCGTCCGCCGGACGCCCTCGTAACTCTCGGCCGTGTACGTGGTGGTAGCCCAGGCGTCCTGATGGGCCTGGACCGCGGCCTCCGGTCCGGCCTCGTCGGCGGTGCGGAACCGGAAACCGGCCGGCAGCTTCGGCTCTTCCACGTCGGTGAGGTCCCGAACGTTGAGCTGGGTCCAGTTCCCGGTGTCGCCGAGCGAAGCCGGGTCGGTCTCGTAGCCGTGTGCCGCCCATCGGGCCAGTGCGAACTCGTCGGCGATGCTCGGCAGCACCGTGCGATCGACGTCGTCCGCCGTGGCGTCGTACCAGTCGATCACCTCGTCGACCAGTTCGGCGTGGTCGGGGTGGACCTGATACGCCAGGTAGGCGCCGGTGATGTCCTTGACCGACCCGTCGCTGCGCCTCACCTGGTGCGGAAGGAAGGCCCAGGCCCACGCCACCAGCTCCCCGCCGGAGAACCACAGCTGACGCGGCCAGGTCGCGCCGTGGTCGGCATGCCCCCTGCCCCAGTTCCAGGCCAGCTCGCCGAACGACGCGTCACTGTTCACCAGATCCGGGCGTGCGGCGGTGACCCGCTGCGCCAGACGCTGCATGAGCCGCACGTCCTCGGCGGTCAGCAGCTCGGCGTTGCTCATAGCGTGCCTCATGGCGTGCCACTCTGGCAGGACTCCGCGGAGCCGTCGAACCGATTTACGGACGAACGTCGGCCGTGCCGCCCAGATGCGGGTGCGTCAGTCGAGGCAGAACTCGTTGCCCTCGATGTCCTGCATCACGATGCACGACTCGTTGATGCCATCGGCACGCAGTAGTCGCACGCGCTTCGCGCCGAGCGCGACCAGCCGTGCGCATTCGGCCTCGAGTGTGGCGAGGCGCTCTTCACCCACGAGCCCCGTGCCGGCCCGCACGTCAAGATGCAGCCGGTTCTTCACGACCTTGCCTTCGGGAACGCGCTGGAAGAACAGCCGCGGGCCGACACCTGCGGGGTCGACGCAGGCGAACGCCGAACCCTGTTGCTCAGGCGGCAGCGAGCGATCGAAGTCTTCCCAGGAGGCGAACCCGTCCGGTGGCGGCGGCACGACGTAACCCAGCACGTCGCACCAGAAACGAGCGACGCGCTCAGGTTCTGCGCAGTCGAAGGTGACTTGGAACTGCTTGACAGACGCCATCCGCCCACCATAGCTAGTGCCCTCCGCCGGGAGTCTGTTGCTCGGTCTCTCCTGGCCGCGGCTGGAGTAGTGGACAAGTCTACTAGTTAGCTGGAATGCTGGAGCCATGGTTCTGGCGCGCGTGATACTCGGCCTGCTCGATCTGTCACCGATGACCGGGTACGAGGTCAAACGGCACTGTGACACCACGATCAAGTACTTCTGGCAGGCCGACAAGGCGCAGATCTACCGGACGCTGTCCCAGTTGACCGCGGACGGCCTGGCCGCCGTCGAGACCGCACCCGGTGTCGGCGGCCCTGCCCGCCAGGTCCACCACATCACCGAGCGGGGCCGCGAGGTCCTGAACGACTGGCTCACGTCGAAGCTCGAACGGCAACCCGAGCGCGATGCCTTCCTGGCGCGGCTCTTCTTCTCCGGCGGCCTCCCGGAGTCGCAAGTGGAGGAACTGCTGGCGGCGCGACGTGCGGACGCCGAGTCCTTGCTGGCGGAGTTGGAGGAGATGCGGCGCTCGTTGCCGGACCCGCCCGACCGGCGGGCCCGGCTGCGTCTGGCCACATTGGACTACGGGATCGCCCAGGTGCGGACCGAACTGGACTGGCTTGCCGATGTGTAGAAGGAGCTGACGTGACGGACTTCGCGGAGCTGCACCGACCGGCCATGAGCACGGCTGCCCCTCCCGTGCTCATGCTGCACGGCAACGCCGCGGCGAGCTGGATGTGGTCACCTCAGGTCGAGGCACTCGGCGACCGGCTCGTCGTCACACCGGACCTCCCGGGATTCGGCGCGCACGCCGGCGAGGTGTGGCCCGGCATGGCCGAAGTCGCCGACGGTCTCGCGGACCGCCTTGCCGCGCTGCGGATCACGCCTCCTGTCGACGTCGTCGGGCTCTCGCTCGGCGGAATCGTCGCGCTGCACCTCGCGGCCCGGCATCCGCGCGTGGTGCGTCGCCTGTTCGTCACCGGCGCGATGGTGTCGCCGCTGGGGGCGACGGTGCGAGCGACCGCGAAGCTGCAACTCCTGCTCTGGAAGGCCCCCTGGTTCTGGCAAGCGCAAGCGGCGGCGTTCCGGCTGCCCGAGGATGGCAGGAAGACGTATGTGGAACACGGCCTGAGCGTGTCGAGGGAGACGGCCCGGCGGGTGCTCGCCGACGTGACCGCGGGCGGGGTTCCCACCGGCCTGGCCGACTCCACGGCTCCGCTGCTGGCCGTTGTCGGCGAACGGGAACCGGAGTCGACGCGCCGCTCACTCCACGCGATCCGGGCCGCCGCCCCGCACGCGAAGATCCACGTTGCCCCTGGGATGCACCACATCTGGAACGTGGAGGACGTCGCGCTGTTCAACGAAACGATGCGACACTGGCTCGACGGCGAAGTGCACCCGCGACTGACGGCGGTACTCCCGGACCGTGAGGGGTGGAGGTTCAGGTGGCTGAGACGACGGTGGCCGACGTGATGGCCGAGCTGGCCGCGCTCGAGGATCCGAAGGCACGCGCGGTGAACGAGAGGCACGGTGACGATCACGGCGTGAACCTCAGCAAGCTGCGCGCGCTCGCGAAGCGGCTGAGAACCCAGCAGGACCTCGCGCGCGAGCTGTGGGAGACCAAGGACACCGCGGCAAGGCTGCTGGCGATCCTGATCTGCCGTCCGAAGGCGTTCGAGCGTGCCGAGTTGGATGCCATGGTGCGCGAGGCGCGCAGCCCCAAGGTGCACGACTGGCTCGTGAACTACGTGGTGAAGAAGAGCCCGCATGCCGAAGGGCTGCGCCTGGACTGGTCGGCCGACCCTGATCCGGTGGTCGCGAGCGCCGGCTGGGCGCTGACCACCGAACGCGTGGCGAAGAAGCCCGAGGGTCTCGATCTCGCGGGACTGCTCGACGTCATCGAGGCGGAGATGAAGGCCGCCCCGGACCGCCTGCAGTGGGCGATGAACCACTGCCTGGCCCAGATCGGGATCGACCACGCCGAGCACCGGGCCAGGGCCATCGACGTCGGCGAACGCCTGGAAGTGCTCAAGGACTACCCGACCCCACCGAACTGCACGTCCCCGTTCGCGCCGATCTGGATCACCGAGATGGTGCGCAGGCAGGTCGAGACCGCCGGGTGAGACGTTAAAGGGCCTCGACCGGCGTTTCCGCTGGTCGAGGCCCTGCACCCGCAAAACGATCTGGGCGCCCTCGGCAGGATTCGAACCTGCGACACCTGCCTCCGGAGGGCAGTGCTCTATCCACTGAGCTACGAGGGCCCATCGCCGTGCGACCTGTGCAGCTTAGCGCACCATCCCTCCCGGGCTCACCGGCGGCCCCGGTTCGAGGGCCGGGAGGGTGCGGATGCCGAACTCCTTGCGCAGCACGGCACGCGCCGCGTGGTAGCCCGCCATGCCGTGCACGCTCGGGCCAGGGGGCGTCGACGCCGAGCACAGGTACACGCCAGGCAGCGGCGTCGCGTACGGGTTCACCCGCGGCGCCGGCCTGGCGAGCATCTGCGGCACCGTCACCGCTCCGCCCGCGATGTCGCCGCCCACGTAGTTGCGGTTGTACCGCTCGAACTCCGGGGCCGTGATCGCCCGGCTCTCGAGCACCGTGTCGCGGAAGCCGGGCGCGTACCGCTCGATGCGGGCCGTGATCGCCTCCGTCGGGTCCACCGGGTCGCCGTTGGGGACGTGGCAGTACGCCCAGAGCGGTCGCCTGCCGGGGCGGGCCCTGTCCGGGTCGGCCACCGCCGGGTCGACGAGCAGCACGAAGGGCTCGCCTCGCCGCTCTCCGCGCTGCACCGCGGACTCGTAGGCGAAGACCTCCCGCTCGTCGCCCCCGACGTGCACCGTCGGCGCTCTGCCCACCTCAGGGTCGCGCCAGGGCACTGGATCGGAGACGAGAAAGTCGACCTTCGCCGACCCGGGGCCGTGGGTGAACCGCCCGAGGCGACGCCGGTAGCGGGCAGGCAGGCGCGGACCCGCCAGGTCGAGGAACACCTTCGGGCTCACGTTCAGCAGCACGGCCTTCGCCTGCCCGACCTCCCGCAGGTCCTCGATGGGCGTCGACGCGTGACAGGTGCCGCCGTGCGCCTCGATGTCGGCCACGAGCGCGTCGGCGAGGCGCTGGCTGCCGCCCCTCGGCAGCGGCCATCCGCTCGCGTGCGCGAGGTGGCCCAGCAGCATCGCGACCGCGCCGCCCGGCAGGCTCGGCAGCCTGCCGAGCGAGTGCGCCGCGACCCCGGCGAGCAGGGCCCGCGCCGTGCGCCCCGCGAACAGCCTGCTCGTCAGCGGTGAGCCGCCCAGAAGGGCTCGAGGCGCGAGCAGCAGCGGAGCGAGCACGTCCTTGGGCAGGCGCCGCTGATCGGAGAGCACCAGGTCGACCACGCTCTCGCTGTGCTTCACCAGGGGCTCCATGAGCCCGCGCCAGCGCGCGCCGTCGCGGCCCAGCTGCTCACAGGTTCGCTCCAGATCGCGGTAGGCGACGCCCGGCGGCGCGCCGTCGAGCGGGTGCGCGTAGCTCGCGTCGGGCACGCGCAGCTCCACACCGCGCGCTTCGAGGTCGAACTCGCGGAAGAACCGGGACGCGGCGCCGAGGGGGTGCACCGCCGAGCAGATGTCGTGCACGACCTCGGAGTCGAAGAGGGGTATCGAGCGGAGCCCGCCGCCGAACGTGTCGCCTGCCTCGAAGAGATGGACGGAGAGTCCGGCTCTGGCCAGGATCACTCCCGCGGCCAGTCCGTTGGGGCCGGTCCCGACGATGGCGACATCCACGGGAGGTGACGGTACGCGCCGTTTGTTCACCCCGGCGTGGGGGAATTCCGCCGTAGAGTAATGCGAGGTTAGCCTCACCTGTATTGCACTTATGCGCATGTGACTATATTTTCGTGCGGCGAAACGAACCAGGAGGTGACGCGATGGGCCATGGGCACGGCCACGGGCACGTCGACCCGGCGAGGCCGGGCAGCGCCTCCGCTCGCTACGTGCGCAGGCTCGCCGCCGCACTCGTCATCGGCGCCGCGTTCATGGTGCTGGAGTTCGTGGTCGGGTTCGCCACGTCGTCGCTGGCCCTCATCTCCGACGCGGCCCACATGTTCACCGACGTGCTCGGCGTCGGGATGGCGCTCGTCGCCGTCGCGCTGGCCCGCCGCAGCGGCCCCACCTACACGCGCACGTTCGGCCTCTACCGGGCTGAGGTCCTCGCGGCACTCGGCAACGTGCTGCTGCTCTTCGGCGTCGCCGCCTACGTCGTGTACGAGGCGATCCAGCGGATCAGTGACCCGCCCGCCGTGCCCGGCCTCCCCGTGCTGCTCGCGGCCTCGGCAGGGCTCGTCGCCAACCTCGTGTCGTTCTACCTCCTGCGCTCGGGCGCCAAGGAGAGCCTCAACGTGCGCGGCGCCTACCTGGAG
This sequence comes from Prauserella sp. PE36, assembly GCF_003311655.1. Lineage (NCBI taxonomy): Bacteria > Bacillati > Actinomycetota > Actinomycetes > Pseudonocardiales > Pseudonocardiaceae > Prauserella > Prauserella sp. PE36. Next base: position 61,835 of record NZ_QEQT01000086.1, read on the forward strand.
GTGCTGGCCGACCTGGTCGGCTCAGTCGGCGTGTTGATCAGCGCGGCCGTCACGATGCTCACCGGCTGGCGCTACGCCGACCCGATCGTGGGCGTCGCGATCGGCGTGTGGGTGCTGCCGAGGGCCGCGTCGCTCGCCGCGCGCACGCTGCGGATCCTCTTCCAGCACGCCCCGCGCGGTATCGACGTGGCGAAGCTCAGCGGGCAGCTCAGTGCACTCCACGGCGTGGAGGACGTCCACGACCTGCACGTCTGGACTCTCACCTCGGGCATGGAGGTGGCCTCGGCGCACCTCACCGTCGCGCCCGACGCGGACACCTCGGAGGTGCTGGCCTCCGCGCAGCGGCTGCTGGCGCAGGAGTACTCGATCGAGCACGCGACCCTGCAGATCGAGCCGAGGGAGTCGGCGCGGCGCTGCGAGGAGCTGACCTGGTGACGATCAGGGAAAGGGCAGCGGCTCGGCGTCGCGCTTGGCGAGCAGCTGCCGCATGAGGTTCGCCTCAGGGACCTGTGACTTGAGGATGCTGTCCGCGAGCGTCCGCACCGCGCCCACGGCCGCGTGCTCCTTGCCGTACTCCGCCATCTCGGTGCCGCCCTGGTGGTGGCGGAGCATGAGCTGCAGGAAGTAGACGTCGAGCTCTCGACCGGAGAGCGAACGGAGCTTCCGCAGCTCCTGTTCGGTGGCCATGCCCGGCATGGGGCCGCCGGAGCTGTCGCCGCCCGGCCCGCCGCCGTGCTGGTGCCCGCCGGGTTCGGTCATCCACGTCATGTACTCGCCGAGCGGTTCCTCCGGCTGCTCCCAGAGCATCAACCAGCCCTTCATCCGCCCGACCTGCTCGGTCTGCGTGCTGGCGATGTCGAAGGCCAGCTGCACGATCGCGGGGTCGGTGCTGTGGTCCCGCGCCCAGTTGGCCATGGTCACGGCCTGCAGGTGGTGCACCGACATGTCCTGCGCGAAGCCGACGTCCACGGAGCCCGCGGTCGGCACCGGCTGCTCCTCGTCGCCGACCGCCTGGGCCAGCACGAGCCCGATCGTCGCGCCGATCAACAGCACCGCGAGCGTTGCCGCGCCGAAGATCAGGACCCGGGACCAGCCCGGGGTCTCCTGATCGACGAGCTCGCCGTGCTCGTCAGGTGCCATGGATCAGCCGCCGGCCGGGGGAGCGGACGGGGTGCCGCTCATCGGCTGGTCCTGCTGAGCGCCCTCGGAGCCCTGGTAGTCCATGGGCTTCGCGTCGGGACCCGGCTTCGACGGGTCGAACGGCGGCGGGTTGTCCGGGTCGAACGCGCCGGGGCCGAGCGCGTCGCACGAGGCGCCGACCTCCGGGTAGGTGTTCGGGTTGCGCCGCAGCGCCGCGATGAACTGGTCGATGCGCTGGTCCTCGGCGCTCTCGAGCTTGAGCTGGTGGCCCCACGACTGCACCGAGATCGGTGTGTCGAGACCGGGGTAGGGCGACATCATCGTGAACGGCTTGCCCTCGGTGCGCACCCGCAGCTTCTCCAGCTCGTCGCCCTGCACCCGGTCGGGGTTGTAGGCGATCCACACCGCGCCGTGCTCGAGCGAGTGGATCATGTTCTCGGTGCGCACGGCGTTCGGGTAGACGATGCCGGTGCAGGCGGCCCAGTAGCCGTCGTGCGGGCCGCCGAAGGGCGGGGTCTTGTCATAGGCGACGCGCTCGGTGGGCAGCACGTGCGCCCCCGCGGCGTACTCGGCGGTGACGACGCCCTCGATGTCCTTCGACGGGTCCGGGTTCTGCTGCGACGGCGCGAAGGCGGCCGCGGCCTCCTCGCGGTCGCGCTGCTCCCGCTGGTCGCTCGAGGCGATCCAGTAGTAGCCGAACACACCCACCGCGAGCAGCAGGATCACGACGACGGAGAAGATCGTCCCCCACGGCGTGTGCTTCTTGGTGACGACCGATCCACGGGCTGCCTTGACCGCGTTCTTCTTCGGGCTGCCCTTTTTCTTCGTGCCGCTGGCCATGGCTCCCGTGTTTCCCTCGAGGACGGACGCGTACCGGCTGTGAAGTGTAGGGAAGAAGATGTAAGCGGCGCGTAGCGCCTCCTTGGGGGGTGGTGGTCGGGCCGGCGGGAGGGCGTGAGGGGCGCGTAGTGCCTCCTTGGGGGGTGGTGGTCGGGCCGGCGGGAGGGCGTGTAGCGGCTCGGTCGGGAGGCTTGGGTGGTGGACGGGTCGCGGGGTCTCCAGCCGTACACTCGGCTGGTGACTCCCTCCGCCCTTGCTGACCTCGTGCGTTCGTCCGCGGTAGAAGTGTTGTCGGCGCGTGGCCTCGACCACGGCGTCCTGCCCGACCCGGTCACGGTCGAGCGACCCCGCAACCCCGAGCACGGCGACTACGCCACCAACGTGGCGCTGCAGGTGGCGAAGAAGGTCGGGCTGAAGCCGCGCGAGCTGGCGGAGGCGCTGGCGGAGGCGCTCGCGAAGGCCGACGGCGTGGAGGCCGCCGAGGTCGCGGGCCCCGGTTTCCTCAACCTGCGGCTCGCCGCCGACGCGCAGGGCGAGCTGGTGAGCCGCGTGCTGAGCGAGGGTGACGCCTACGGCCGGGGCGATGCGCTGGCCGGTGTCAAGATCAACCTGGAGTTCGTCTCGGCCAATCCGACGGGCCCGATCCACCTCGGCGGCACCCGCTGGGCCGCGGTCGGCGACGCGCTCGGCCGCCTGCTCAGCGCCCAGGGCGCCGACGTGACCCGCGAGTACTACTTCAACGACGCCGGTGCGCAGATCGACCGGTTCGTCCGGTCCCTCATCGCCGCCGCGAAGGGCGAGTCCGCGCCTGAGGACGGCTACGCGGGCGCCTACATCAACGACATCGCCGCCGAGGTGATCCGCAAGGAGCCCAGCGCGCTGTCGCTGCCCGAGGACGAGCGGCACGAGTTGTTCCGCCGTATCGGCGTCGGGCTGATGTTCGACGAGATCAAGAAGAGCCTGCACGAGTTCGGCACCGACTTCGACGTGTACTTCCACGAGGACTCGCTGCACAGCTCGGGCGAGGTCGAGAAGGTCGTCGAGGAGCTCAAGGAGTCGGGCAGCCTGTACCACGCCGACAACGCGTGGTGGTTGCGCTCCACCGAGCACGGCGACGACAAGGACCGCGTGGTCATCAAGAGCGACGGCAACCCGGCCTACATCGCGGGTGACCTCGCCTACCTGCGCGACAAGATCGGGCGCGGTTTCGAGCTGTGCATCTACATGCTCGGCGCCGACCACCACGGCTACATCGCCAGGCTCAAGGCGGCCGCCGCCGCGATGGGGCACAGCCCCGACGCGGTCGAGGTGCTGATCGGCCAGATGGTCAATCTGGTCAGCGGGGGCAAGCCGGTGCGGATGAGCAAGCGGGCGGGCACCGTGGTGACGATGGAGGACCTGGTGGAGGCCGTCGGCGTCGACGCGGCCCGTTACGAGCTCACCCGGTATTCCGTGGACTCCAGTCTGGACGTCGACCTGGACCTGCTCCGCAAGCACAGCAACGACAACCCGGTGTACTACGTGCAGTACGCCCACGCGCGGCTCGCGTCGCTGCAGCGCAACGCCGCCGAGCTGGGCATCGAGCGCGCGGCCGACGTCGACCTCGGCCTGCTCGGCCATCCAAGGGAAGGCGACCTGATCCGCACGATCGGGGAGTTCCCTTCCGTGCTCAAGAAGGCGGCCGAGCTGCGCGAACCGCACCGCGTCGCCCGTTACCTCGAGTCGCTCGCGTCGGCGTACCACAAGTTCTACGACGTGGCTCGGGTGCTGCCCCAGGGCGACGAGGAGGCAACGCCCCTCACCCACGCCCGCCTGGCGCTGTGCGAGGCCGCTCGCCAGGTGTTCGCCAACGGACTGTCGCTGCTCGGGGTTTCCGCCCCGGAACGGATGTAACGATCTAGATGTGTGCTCACCCAGCGGGGCCCCGCCACGCCGAGGTCTACCCGCACGTCGACCAGGCGGGGTTCCCGCCCTCCACCTCGGCCGAGCTGGACAAGCTGTATCCGAAGGTGTGGCCCCGCAACACCTACCGTGCCCCGGACGGCGTCGTGCGCATCGCCGGCGTCGACGTCCGTGAGCTGGCGCGGACGTACGGCACGCCGTTGTTCGTCGTGGACGAGGCCGACTTCAAGGCCCGCTGCGCCGAGTACGCGGAGGCGTTCGACGACCCGGCGCTCGTGCACTACGCGGGCAAGGCGTTCCTGTGCACGGAGGTCGCGCGGTGGGTCGCCGCGCAGGGGCTCAGCCTCGACGTGTGCAGCGGCGGCGAGCTGGCGATCGCCCAGCGGGCGGAGTTCCCGCCGGAGCGGATCACCTTCCACGGCAACAACAAGTCCATCGCCGAGCTGGAGGCAGCCATCGAGGCGGGGGTCGGCACGGTGGTGCTCGACTCGTTCTACGAGATCGCCCGGCTCGCCGAGATCGCGGCGAGGCACGACGTGGTGCAGCAGGTGCTCGTGCGCGTCACGGTGGGCGTCGAGGCGCACACGCACGAGTTCATCGCCACCGCGCACGAGGACCAGAAGTTCGGCTTCTCGCTCGCGGCCGGCGACGCCGCCGAGGCGGTGCGCAGGGTGCTCAACGCGCCGTCGCTGAGCCTCGTCGGCCTGCACAGCCACATCGGCTCGCAGATCTTCGACGCCGACGGCTTCGAGGTGGCCGCGCGCCGCGTCATCGGGCTGCTCACGGAGCTGCGCAAGGAGCACGGCGCCGACGCGCTGGCCGATCTGTCCACTGTGGACCTCGGCGGTGGGTTCGGCATCGCCTACACCGACAAGGACAACCCGCCGCCGCCCGCGCAGCTGGTCACGCAGATCCGTGACATCGTGCGCAAGGAATGCGCGTTCGCCGACATCCCGGTACCGCGCATCGCGGGCGAGCCCGGCCGCGCGATCGCGGGCCCCGGCACGGTCACCCTCTACGAGGTGGGCACGATCAAGGACGTCGCGCTCGGCGACAGCGAGGTGCGCCGGTACGTGAGCGTCGACGGCGGGATGAGCGACAACATCCGCACCGCGCTCTACGACGCCGCCTACGACGTCCGCCTGGTCTCCCGCTCCAGCGACGACGGCCAGCCGGAGCCCGTGACCGCCGTGCTTTCCCGAGTCGTGGGAAAGCACTGTGAGTCCGGCGACATCGTGGTCCGCGACTGCTGGTTGCCCGACACCCTGGCACCTGGCGACCTGCTCGCCGTCGCGGCGACCGGCGCCTACTGCTACTCGATGGCCAGCAACTACAACCGGCAGCCCCGCCCGGCGGTGGTCGCCGTGCGCAACGGCAGCCACCGGTTGCTGCTGCGGCGGGAGACGAACGAGGACATGTTGCGACTGGAGGTGTCATGAGCGTGGCCACGCTCGACGGGCGGACGGTCCGGGTAGCGCTGCTCGGCTGCGGCACGGTCGGCAGCGAGGTCACGCGCATGCTCATCGACGACGCCGACGAGCTCGCCGCTCGGGTCGGTGCCCCGGTGGAGCTGGCCGGCATCGCGGTGCGCCGTCCCGACAAGCACCCCGAGCTGCCGCAGCACCTGCTCACCGCCGACGCGGGCAGGCTCGTCGAGTCCGATGTGGACGTAGTCGTCGAGCTGATCGGCGGCATCGAGCCGGTGCGGGGCTGGCTGCTCACCGCCCTGCGCAAGGGAAAGTCGGTGGTCACCGGCAACAAGGCGCTGCTCTCCGAGCACGCGGCCGAGCTGGCCGAGGCGGCCGACACCTCGGGCGCCGACCTCTACTACGAGGCCTCGGTCGCGGGCGCGATCCCGCTGCTGCGCCCGCTGCGCGAGTCGCTCGCCGGTGACCGCATCACGCGCGTGATGGGCATCGTCAACGGCACCACCAACTTCATTCTGTCCGCAATGGACTCCACCGGCGCGGGTTACGCGGAGACCCTCGACGAGGCGACCAGGCTCGGCTACGCCGAGGCCGACCCGACCGCCGACGTCGACGGCTACGACGCGGCGTCCAAGGCGGCGATCCTCGCGTCGCTGGCCTTCCACAGCAGGGTCACCGCCTCCGACGTGCACCGCGAGGGCATCGCGGGCATCAGCGCGTCGGACATCGGCGCGGCGAAGCTGCTGAACCGCACCGTGAAGCTGCTGGCGATCTGCGAGCGGGTGACCGCCGACGACGGCACCGAGTCGGTGTCGGCGCGGGTGCACCCGGTGATGATTCCCCGCAGCCACCAGCTCGCCGGCGTGAACGGGGCGTTCAACGCCGTCTACGTCGAGGCCGAGGCCGCGGGCGAGCTGATGTTCTACGGCCAGGGCGCGGGCGGCGCCCCCACGGCGAGCGCGGTGCTCGGCGACCTCGTCGCCGCGGCCCGCAACCGCGTGGCGGGCGGCCGGGGCCCACGCGAGTCGGCGCACGCCGCGTTGCCGGTGCGGCCCATGGGCCAGACGCCGACGCGCTACCACATCAGCCTCGACGTGGCCGACAAGCCGGGCGTGCTCGCGCAGGTCGCGCAGGTCTTCGCGGTCCACGGCGTCAGCATCGCGGCGGTCCGTCAGCGCGACCGCCTCTCCACGGCGAGCCTGGTGATCGTCACGCACCTGGCCCCGGACGCCGCCCTGCAGGCCACGGTGGAAGAGATCAGCAAGCTGGACGTCGTTCGCGAGGTCGTCAGCGTCATGCGGGTGGAAGGCGAGGACTCGTGAACACGGTGAACGCTCCGGTGAAGGCGGGCTGGCCCGGCATCATCAAGGCCTACTCGTCGCGGATCCCCATCCCCGCGGGGGCCGAGGTCGTGACACTGGGCGAGGGCAACACGCCGCTCATGCCCGCGCCGCACCTGTCCGAGGTCACCGGCTGCACGGTGTACCTGAAGGTGGAGGGCGCCAACCCGACCGGGTCGTTCAAGGACCGCGGCATGACCGTCGCGATCACGCACGCGCTCGCTAGCGGGCTGCGGGCCGTGATCTGCGCGTCGACCGGCAACACCTCGGCCTCGGCGTCGGCCTACGCCGCGCGCGCCGGGCTGACCAGCGCCGTGCTGGTTCCGCAGGGCAAGATCGCGCTCGGCAAGATGGCGCAGGCCGTGCTGCACGGCGCCCGCATCCTCCAGGTCGACGGCAATTTCGACGACTGCCTCGAGCTCGCCCGCAAGACGGCGGCCGACTACCCGGTGACACTCGTCAACTCGGTGAACCCGGTGCGGCTCGTCGGCCAGAAGTCCGCCGCGTGGGAGATCTGCGACGTGCTCGGCGAGGCCCCGGACATCCACTGCCTTCCGGTGGGCAACGCGGGCAACATCACCGCCTACTGGGCCGGCTACACCGAGTACGCCGCCGACGGTGTGGTGGAGAACACGCCGCGCATGTTCGGCTTCCAGGCCGCGGGCAGCGCGCCGCTCGTGAAGGGCGAGCCCGTCGCCGAACCCGAGACGATCGCGACCGCGATCCGCGTCGGCAGCCCCGCGTCGTGGGACCCCGCCGTGAAGGCGAAGAACGCGAGCGGCGGCCTCTTCGAGGCCGTCACCGACGAGAAGATCCTCGCCGCCTACCGGCTGCTGGCCCGCAAGGAGGGCGTCTTCGTCGAGCCCGCGTCGGCCACCAGCGTCGCCGGCCTGCTGCTGACCGCGGCCGACGGCCGCATCCCGCGCGGCTCCACCGTGGTGTGCACGGTGACCGGGCACGGCCTCAAGGACCCGGCCACGGCACTGGAGGGCAACGTCGAGGTGGAGCCACTCGCCGTGGACCCGCGTGCCGTCGCCTCCGCGCTCGAACTGTCATGAGGCTGCGGATCACCGTTCCGGCATCGACGGCCAACATCGGCTCGGGCTTCGACACCTTCGGCATGGCGCTCGGCCTGCACGACGTCGTCGAGATCGAGGTGGTCGAGTCCGGGCTCGAGGTCGAGGTGGTCGACGCGGGCGCCGGTGACATGAGCGGCGTGCCCACGGACGAGAACCACCTCGTCGTGCGTGCGCTGCGCAAGGCGTGCAGGCACCTCGACGTGCAGGTGCCCGGGCTGCGGCTGCGTTGCCACAACGCGATTCCGCACTCCAGGGGCCTCGGTTCGTCGGCCGCCGCTGCGGTCGCCGGCATCGCCGCGGGCTACGCGCTCGCGGGCAAGGCCGTGGACGACACCGCGCTGCAGCTGGCCGCCGGGTTCGAGGGCCACGCCGACAACGCCGCCGCGAGCCTGCTCGGCGGGTTCGTGATCGCCTGGCAAGCCGGTGACCGCTTCCACGCCGAGCGGCTGGACCCGCATTCCGCCATCCGCCCCGTGGTCGCCGTTCCCGCGACGCGCTCCTCCACCAAGGAGACCAGGGGCCTGCTGCCGGACAGCGTGCCGCTGGCCGACGCGGCGTTCTCCGCGGGCCGCACCGCGCTCGCGGTGCACGCGATCACCGCGCGACCCGAGCTCCTGCTCGCGGCCACCGACGACCGGCTGCACCAGGGCTACCGCGCTCCCGCGTACCCGGCGACCGCCCGGCTCATGCAGGAGCTGCGGGAACACGGCGTGCCCGCCGCGGTCTCCGGCGCGGGGCCGACGGTGCTCGCGCTCACCACGACGGGAATACTTCCCGGGGAGGTCGGCGTTGAAGGGTTCGACGTCTCCGAGCTGTCCGTTGACCTGACCGGCGTCCGGGTGGAAGCCAGGTCACAATAGGCACAGTGAGGCACGCCACGCAGGGGGTGGTTGTTGCACCACGACCTCGGGCGGTCTACCCTCGGGGGCGTTCGGTCACCGTGCATTTCCGCACCCGGTGATGGTCCTGGGATCGTTTCCCGGTCACATCTTCCGTTTATTCGAAGCGGGTTCCCGGTAGACACGGTGGTCGTTCCCACCTCGTGCAGGCGGCTCCGCCGCTGCGACTCGCATGTCTCAGCCGGATCGCTCGCACCAGGTACTACAACGCCGTCTCGCAATTCGGACGCGGGCGGCGGTCCGCTGGTCCACCGTGGAGGCGTGGACCGGTCAGGAAGGACATGTGTGAGCAACACCGATCTTTTGAGCGGCGACGTGAATGCCCAGGCCGAGGCGCCGGGCACCGGGGAGCAGGCGCCGCAGGCTGGTGGTGCGGCCGCGGCGCCCAAACGACGTCCGGGCGGACTGTCCGGCATGGTCATCGCCGATCTTCGTGCCCTGGCCGGTGAGCTGGGCATCGGCGACACCACAGGAATGCGCAAGGGCGACCTGATCGCCGCCATTCGGGAGCGTCAGGGCAAGTCCAAGCGCGGGAAGTCCGCCTCGGCCGGTGCCGACACGCTGCCGCTCGAGGGCGTCAGCGAGGCCAAGGCACCCGAGAAGGCCCCGGCGGACAAGCCCGCCAAGGCCCAGAAGGACGCGCCGGAGCAGGCGCAGGAGGACAAGGCCGCGCAGAAGGCCCCCGCCAAGCGGGAGCAGGCGCCGTCAGACAACGGCTCCGGCGACACGCCGCAGCAGCAGTCCGACGAGGGTGGCCGCCCGAGCCGCCGTCGTCGTAGCTCCAACCGCCCCGACGGTGGCGCCCAGCAGAAGGGCGACGACGACTCGGCTCAGCGGGGCGGCGAACAGTCCTCCTCCGAGCAACAGCGCGGTGGGGGCAACGACGACGGCCGCAGGCAGAACAACAACCAGCGCGGCCAGCAGCAGAACAACAACAGCAACAGCAACGCGGGCGGTGGCCAGGACGACGACGAGCGCGGCGGGCGCCGCGGCCGCCGGTTCCGGGACCGTCGCCGTCGCGGCGGCCGCGGTGAGGGCGGCGGCAACGCCGACACCGAGATCCGCGAGGACGACGTCCTGCTTCCGGTCGCGGGCATCCTCGACGTGCTGGAGAACTACGCGTTCGTCCGCACATCGGGTTACCTGCCCGGCCCGAACGACGTCTACGTGTCGCTGTCGCTCGTGCGGAAGTACGGTCTTCGCCGCGGTGACGCGATCACCGGTGTGGTGCGCCAGCCGCGTGAGGGCGAGCAGCAGCGCCAGAAGTTCAACCCGCTCGTCCGGGTGGACTCGGTCAACGGCCTCGAGCCGGACGTCGCCAAGAAGCGGCCCGAGTTCACCAAGCTGACGCCGCTCTACCCCAACGAGCGGCTCCGGCTGGAGACCTCGTCGAACAAGCTCACCACGCGGGTGATCGACCTGGTGATGCCGGTCGGCAAGGGCCAGCGTGCGCTGATCGTGTCGCCGCCGAAGGCGGGCAAGACCACGATCATGCAGGACATCGCCAACGCGATCACCACCAACAATCCCGAGTGCCACCTGATGGTCGTGCTCGTGGACGAGCGCCCGGAAGAGGTCACCGACATGCAGCGGTCGGTGAAGGGCGAGGTCATCGCCTCGACCTTCGACCGCCCGCCGTCGGACCACACCTCGGTCGCCGAGCTCTCGATCGAGCGCGCGAAGCGGCTCGTGGAGATGGGTCACGACGTGGTGGTGCTGCTCGACTCGATCACCCGCCTCGGCCGTGCCTACAACCTGGCGGCCCCGGCGTCCGGCCGGATCCTCTCCGGTGGTGTCGACTCGACCGCGCTGTTCCCGCCGAAGCGGTTCCTCGGCGCGGCACGCAACATCGAGGACGGCGGCTCGCTGACGATCTTCGCCACGGCGATGGTCGAGACCGGTTCGACCGGTGACACGGTGATCTTCGAGGAGTTCAAGGGCACGGGCAACGCCGAGCTCAAGCTCGACCGCAAGATCGCGGAGCGCAGGGTCTTCCCCGCGGTGGACGTCAACCCGTCCGGTACCCGCAAGGAGGAGCTGCTGCTCTCGCCGGACGAGCTCGCGGTCACGCACAAGCTGCACCGGGTGCTGCACGCGCTCGACTCGCAGCAGGCGATCGACCTCCTGCTCGACCGGCTGCGCAAGACGAAGACCAACATCGAGTTCCTGATGCAGGTCTCCAAGACCGCACCGGGCAACGACGACGACTGACGACGACCGAGGTAAGGAATAGCCGCCGGATGGGGCGCGTTCAACCGGACGCTGCCCCATCTGGCAGAATTACTCCGCTGACGTCCGGCTCCGGTTCACCTCCCAGCGAGGACCCGGCGGCCACCGAGAGAGGACCCCATGAAGAGCGGTATTCACCCCGAGTACGTGGTCACCGAGGTGACCTGCGGTTGTGGCAACACCTTCACCACCCGCAGCACCAAGGGCACCGGCAAGATCCACGCTGAGATCTGCTCGAACTGCCACCCCTTCTACACCGGTAAGCAGAAGATTCTGGACACCGGTGGCCGGGTCGCGCGGTTCGAGGCTCGCTACGGCAAGCGCAAGAAGAGCGACGCCAAGTAGCTTCACCGACGGCGCCCGCATCTGCCTTCGAGGCAGGGCGGGCGCCGTTTGCTTGAGCAGTGTCCGTCCGGCCCGTTCGCGAGAGGAAGCCAGTGGAATCGAGTGCTCTGCAGGGGCTGCTCGACGAGTACGCCGAGCTGGAGGAACAGCTCGCGGACCCGTCGGTGCACGCCGACCAGGCCCTGGCACGCAAGCTGGGCCGTCGCTACGCCGAGCTGGCTCCCATCGTGAAGGCCCGCAAGGAGCTGGACGGCGCCCGTTCCGACCTGGCGGCCGCGAAGGAGCTCGCGGCCGAGGACGAGGCGTTCGCGGAGGAGGCCGAGGAGCTCGAGGCCCGCATCCCGGTGCTGGAGGCGAGGCTGACCGAGCTGCTCCTGCCGCGTGACCCCTACGACGGTTCCGACGTCGTCATGGAGATCAAGTCGGGTGAGGGCGGCGAGGAGTCGGCGCTGTTCGCGGGCGACCTGCTGCGCATGTACCTGCGCTACGCCGAGCGGCACAACTGGAAAGCGGAGGTGCTCGACGCCACCGAGTCCGACCTCGGCGGCTACAAGGACGTCACGGTGTCGATAAAAGGCAAGGGCGGCAATGACGCTGCGGCCGAGGGCGTGTGGTCGCGACTGAAGTTCGAGGGCGGCGTGCACCGGGTGCAGCGCGTGCCGGCGACCGAGTCGCAGGGCCGCATCCACACCTCGGCCGCCGGCGTGTTGATCTACCCGGAGCCGGAGGAGGTCGAGGTCGAGATCGACCCGAACGACCTGCGCATCGACGTGTTCCGCTCCTCGGGTCCCGGTGGGCAGAGCGTCAACACCACCGACTCCGCCGTGCGCGTGACCCATCTGCCCACCGGCATCGTGGTGTCCTGCCAGAACGAGAAGTCGCAGATCCAGAACCGGGCGAGGGCGATCCAGGTGCTCCAGGCCCGGCTGCAGGCGCTCGCCGAGGAGGAGGCCGCCGCGAAGGCCGCCGACGCCCGCCGATCCCAGGTGCGCACGGTCGACCGCTCGGAACGGGTGCGGACCTACAACTTCCCGGAGAACCGGATCTCCGACCACCGCGTGAACTACAAGGCCTACAACCTGGACCAGGTGCTGGACGGCGAGCTGACCGGCGTGCTCGACGCGCTGCGCGACGCCGACCGCGAGGAGCGCCTAGCCGCCCAGTCCTAAAGGCCCCGCCCAGCCGCAGTGAAGGCCACCTTCACTGCGTTCAACGCAGTGAAGGTGGCCTTCACTGCGGTCGGGACTGGTGGGGTGCGTCGTATGTGGATCGGTGAGCTGTCCGGACGGACCGGGGTGAGCCCCCGGCTCTTGCGCTACTACGAGGAGCAGGGCCTGCTGGCTGCCCGCCGCGGCGGCAACGGCTACCGGGTCTACGACGACGACGCGGTGACCACCGTGCGCCAGATCAGGGCGCTGCTGGCCGCGGGACTGTCCACGGAGGTGATCCGTGAGGTGCTGCCGTGCGCGGTCGGGGAGCTGCCGAGCTGGGACGTGTGCCCCGAGCTGGTCCACACCCTTCGCCAGGAGCTGGCGACCATGGACGAGAAGATCGACACGTTGCGGCGAACGCGCAGCACTCTCGCGACCTACGTCCCCGGCCAGTGGCAGGGGTTGTGCCAGTCTTGACACCGTGAACAGACAGCCGCTGCGCCTCGCGATCCTGGAGGCGACCCGCATCCTCGACCAGGCAGGCGTCGCCTCCCCGAGGACCGATGCCGAGCTCATCGCCGCGCATGTGCTCGGCGTGGAGCGGGGGCGGCTGCCCCTCGTGCCGCTGGTGGACCCCTCGGTCGTGGAGGCCATCGGGCAGCTCGTGAGCCAGCGCGCCAAGCGGGTTCCGCTGCAGCACCTCACCGGCTGGGCCGCGCTGGGGGACATCACCGTGTCGGTCGGCAGCGGCGTGTTCGTACCGCGCCCGGAGACCGAGCTGCTCCTCGAATGGGGCCTCAAGCTGCTCAAGGGCAGGGAGTATCCGGTGGTGGTCGACCTGTGCACCGGCTCGGGCGCGCTGGCCCTCGCCGTGGCGAACGCGAGGCCCGACGCCGTGGTGTACGCCGTCGACAACGACACCAACGCACTCGCGTGGGCGCGCCACAACGCCGACGCGCGGGCCGCGGCGGGGGACACGCCGATCCGGCTCTACTCCGGTGACGTCACCGACCCCACCGTGTTCGCCGAGCTGGACGGGCTCGTGGACCTGGTGCTGTGCAACCCGCCCTACGTGCCCGAGGGCACTCCGGTGCCGCCGGAGGTCGCCGACCACGACCCGCCGCAAGCCGTGTTCGCGGCCGAGGGCGGGATCGACGTGATCCGGCACGTGGTCGCCACGGCCGCGCGGCTGCTGCGGCCAGGCGGGGGCGTGGCGATCGAGCATGACGACACCCACGGCGCCGCGGTGCCCGCGCTGCTGCGCGCGCGCCGCGTGCTCAAGGACGTACGGGACCATCCGGACCTCAGCGGACGTCCGCGATTCGTCACAGCGCTACGGGGCTAAGCTCACGGGCCATGAGCGCGGTGTACGACTGCAGCAACCCGGACACCAGGGCCGACGGCCTGCGCGCGGCGGCCTCCGCGGTGCGGTCGAGCAGGCTCGTGGTCCTGCCCACCGACACCGTCTACGGCATCGGCGCCGACGCGTTCGACGCGGGCGCCGTGCGCTCGCTGTTGCAGGCCAAGCACCGGGGGCCGGACATGCCGGTGGGCGTGCTCGTCGGCTCCTGGTCCACAGTGGACGGTCTGGTGCTCGGGGTTCCCCAGCAGGCCCGCGCGCTGATCGAGGCCTTCTGGCCAGGTGACCTTTCCATCGTGCTGCCGCACGCGCCGAGCCTGAACTGGGATCTCGGCACCACCAGGGGCACGGTGATGCTGCGCATGCCGCTGCACCCGGTGGCGATCGAGCTGCTGCGCGAGGTCGGGCCGATGGCGGTGTCGAGCGCGAACGTGTCGGGCCAGCCACCCGCGGCCACGGCGCAGGAGGCGAAGGACCAGCTCGGCGAGTCGGTCTCGGTGTACCTCGACGGCGGTCCGAGCGGCGACCCCGTTCCCTCCACGATCGTGGACCTCACGGGTGAATCGCCGGTCCTGCTGCGGGAGGGGGCCGTGAAGGCCGAGGCGGTGTCGGAGGTTCTCGGCGTCGAGGTCGGCCCCCGCCCGTGACGGGGGCCGGTAGCGATAGCGTTGCGCGCTGTGACCCCGCAGCACTTCTTCCGCAGGGGATGAACACCCGATGACCCCCACCGTCTCAGCCGGTCTCCCCATCCGCGAGTACATCCTCGTCGGGCTCGTCTCCGCGGCGCTGACGTTCCTGCTGACCGCCGTGGTGCGCCGGTTCGCGATCAAGGTCGGCGCGGTCGCCGTTCCGCGCAAGCGCGATGTCCACGTCATCCCCATCCCGAGGATGGGCGGGCTCGCGATGTACATCGGCGTGCTCGGCGGGATGGCGATGGCCCACCAGCTGCCGGTGCTGCGCCGCGCGTTCGACTACTCCTACGACCCGGTGGCCGTGCTGATCGGCGGCGCGGTGATCGTCCTGATCGGCGCGCTCGACGACAGGTTCGAGCTCGACGCGTGGACCAAGCTCGCCGGGCAGGTCATGTGCGCGGGCATCCTGGTGCTGTTCGGACTGCAGTGGGTGTCGTTCTGGGTGCCGTGGGGCGGCGACGGCGAGACGCTCGGCCAGGTACTGATCCTCGACCGCAACCAGGGCGGCCTGCTGGCCGTGCTGCTGGTGGTGGTGATGGTCAACGCGATGAACTTCGTCGACGGCCTCGACGGGCTGGCCGGCGGGCTCGGCCTCATCGCGGCCGCGGCCACGTGCGCGTTCTCGCTCGGCCTGCTCGCGTCGTCCGGTGGCGATGTCGGCACGTACCCGCCCGCGCTCATCGCGGCGACGCTCGCCGGCGCGTGTCTGGGCTTCCTGCCGCACAACTTCCAGCCCGCGAAGATCTTCATGGGCGACTCCGGCTCGATGATGATCGGGTTGATGCTCGCCGCGGCGAGCACGTCCGCGTCAGGAAAGATCAACTACACGTCGTTCGACGCGACCGACGTCGTGGCGTTGCTCTCGCCGCTGTTCGTCGTCGCGGCCGTGTTGTTCCTGCCGCTGCTGGATCTCGTCATGGCCGTCATCCGCAGGACGCGGCGTGGCGAGAGCCCGTTCGCGGCCGACAAGATGCACCTGCACCACCGGCTTCTGGAGATCGGGCACTCGCAGCGCAGGGCTGTGCTCCTCATCTACCTGTGGGCGGGGCTGCTGGCGTTCGGAGCGGTCGCGGTGACGCTCTTCGACACCGCGGCTGTGTTCTGGATCACCTGTGCGGGGCTGGTGGTGGCCGCGCTCATCTCCGTTGTCCCTAGACTGAGGTCGCGAAACCAGCAGGGAGCCCCATGACTGAGCAGGCAGAGACCCGGAACAAGCACGCCGAGCAGGTGACGAAGCTGGCCGACGCCATGCTGCGCACCGCGCTGTGGCCTGCGGTCGGCATCGTCGTGATCGGTGCCGTCGTCGGCCTGGTGTGGATCGGCACCGCCGGGCTCTTCGGCGCGCTCGTCGGTGGCGCCGTCGCGTTCGCCTCGTCGCTGGCGACCCTGTTCATGATGCGGAAGTCCGCCGCGATGGACCCGATGGCCGTGATGGCCGTCGCGCTCGGTGGCTACGTCTTCAAGATGCTGGTGATCTTCGGCGTGATGACGCTGCTCCGCGGCGTCGACGCCCTGCACACTCTCTCGCTCGCCATCACGATGATGGCCGTGATCCTCGTCTGGGCCGGTGCCGAGATGGTCGCGTTCAAACGGACCAAGGTCCCGACCATCATCCCCTGATTCCGGAAAGAGGACCTGTCGACGTGGCCTGCGTGGCGGTCCCAGCCGGCGGCGTGGGGCCAACCGGCTTCGCCGCCCTGTCTCGTCGGGACGTACCTCCCGACGAGACGGGACCTTCGTCCCGTTAAGGAGTACGGGCGTACGGAGTGAATCGGACGACTGGTATCGTCCGCGCCGTGGAGGCGGCGTCGATCGTGCTCCCCGGTGTGGTGGTCCGTCAGGGCTCCGGGTGGCCCGGTCGAGTCCTACGCAACGTGGTAGCCGCTTCCGAGTACTCGATCTGTATCGGGTACGTTAAGTCCCGATCGTGACGATTCCCCCGGCGGAGTGAACGCCGGCCGGGAGAACCGGAAGGAGCCCAGTTGGGCGCGCTGGTACTGGCCCAAGGCGACGAGTTCGTCGCGCCGGGCGCGAAGGACTTCAACCTTGGTCCTATCTTCGGCGAAGGAACTTTCGTTACCAAGCCGATGGTTCTCGCCGTGCTGGCGGCAGTCATCGTGGGTGCGTTCTTCCTGCTCGCCACGCGCAACCTCAAGATCGTGCCGAACAGGTTCCAGTTCGCGGCCGAATCCATTTACGACTTCGGGCGCAACAACATCGCGCGGGAGCAGATCGGCGCCAAGGACTTCCGTCCGTTCGTGCCGCTCATCCTCGCGCTGTTCAGCTTCATCCTGGTGAACAACATCTTCGGGATCATCCCGGTCATCCAGTTCCCAGTGATGTCGCACATCGGCTTCCCGCTCGCGCTGTCGGTGCTGGTGGTCTACCCCGTGTACCACTACGTCGGCTTCAAGCGGCACGGATTCGTCGGCTACCTCAAGAAGGAGACGGTGCCCGCGGGCGCCCCCGGTTTCATCCTTCCGCTGCTGACGCCGATCGAGTTCCTGCAGAAGTTCCTCATCAACCCGATCACGCTGGCGCTGCGAGTCTTCGCCGCCATGTTCGCGGGTCACCTGCTGCTGCTGGTGTTCACGCTCGGCGGTGAGTACCTGCTGCTCGAGGCGAGTGCGGCGCTCAAGCCGGTGTCGGTGGTGAGCTTCGCCTTCGCGATCATCCTGACCTTCCTGGAAGCACTGATCCAGGTGCTGCAGGCATACATCTTCGCGCTGCTCTCTGCCAACTACATCGGTGCCGCATTGGCCGCCGAACACTGAGTAAGTAACGCCGGCAACAAACACAAGCCCCCCGATCCGCGTAGTCGCGGACCGAGTCGAAAGGGAATCGCAAGTGAGCAACATTGTTCTCGCCCAGGCCGCGGAGGCCGCGTCCAACATCAACCCGGGTCTCGCCGCCATCGGTTACGGTCTTGGCGCCATAGGCCCCGGTATCGGTGTGGGTCTGATCTGGTCCGCGGTCATCAACGGCACGGCCCGCCAGCCCGAGGCCCAGGGCAAGCTCATGGGTATCGCCTGGACGACCTTCGCCCTGGTCGAGGTGCTCGCGCTGTTCGGCATCGTCATCTACTTCATCGCTTCCGGTGGCTGAGTCTTTCCGCTCATCGCTTTAGGGAGAAGCCGTGCTGAACACCCAACTGGTCCTAGCGGCCGAAGGGGCGCCGAACCCGGTCGTCCCGCACCTCTCCGAGATCATCCTCGGCTTCGTCGCGTTCCTGCTGCTGCTGTGGGTGCTGCGCAAGTTCGCGGTGCCGCGCTTCGAGAAGCTGTACGAGGAGCGCACCGCGAAGATCGAGGGCGGCATCGAGAAGGCGGAGAAGGCCCAGGCCGAGGCCGAGCAGGCGCTGGAGCAGTACAAGGCGCAGCTCGCCGAGGCGCGGACCGAGGCCGCCAAGATCCGCGACGACGCGCGGCTCGAGGCCGAGCAGATCAAGGAAGAGCTGCGGGCAGACGCCCAGGAAGAGGCCCGTCGCATCGTCGCGCAGGGCGAGGCCCAGCTGCAGGCGCAGCGGGCGCAGATCGTCGCGGAGCTGCGGGCCGAGCTGGGCCGCAACTCCATCGAGCTCGCAAGCCGCATCGTCGGTGAGGCGCTCGAGGACGAGGCCCGCCGTCGCGGCACCGTGGACCGGTTCCTGGCCGAGCTCGAGGCCAGCGGCAACGGTGCGGCCGGAGCCAGGAACTAGGAGTAGTCGTAGATGACGCTGCATGCTGCGAGCCGGGAGGCTCTTGGCTTCGCCGAGAACCGTCTCGACGAGGTGCTCGGCGACGCGGGCAACGACCCGTCCGCCGTCGGGGAAGAGCTGCTCTCCGTGGTGGACGTGTTCGCCAGGGAGGTCGGGTTGCGGCGGGCCGTCGGTGACGGTTCGTCGGACCCCGAGGCCCGTAAGCGGCTCGTCAGGACCTTGCTGCAGGGCAAGGTGTCGGAACCCGCCCTCCAGGTGCTCGACGCCGTGGTGGGCAGCCGCTGGTCCAGCCCTCGGGAGCTGCTCGACGGCCTGGAGTCCGTCGGGCGGGCCGCGCTGCTGGAGAGTGCCGAGCGAACCGGCAAACTGGACACCGTCCAGGACGAGTTGTTCCGGATCGCACGTATCGTGGAGGGCGAGCCGGAGCTCGAGCGGACCTTGTCCGACCGGGTGGGGCCGGTCGAGGGCAAGCGGACTCTCGTCCGCAACCTCACGTCGGACAAGGTCGACCCGGTCACCCGGGTGCTGGTCGAGCAGGTCGTGGCGCGGCCTCGTGGCCGGAGCATCGCCTTCGGGATCGACGAGCTGGTCAGGCTGGCAGCCGAGAGGCGGGAACGCTCGGTGGCCTACGTGACCAGCGCGACGGAGCTGTCCAGCGAGCAGCGTGAGCAGCTTGCCGAGAAGCTCGGGCAGATCTACGGGCGGTCGATCGCACTGCACGTGGAGCTGGATCGCAGAATCGGCGCCGGACTCGTGGTCAGGATCGGCGACGAGGTGATCGACGGAAGCGCGGCCGGGCGCCTTGACGCACTGCGCAGGCAGCTCGCCCGCTGACGCGAGCGCCCACATAACACATACTTTGCACAGTGGCAAGAACGAAGTGAGAGCGGGAACGACATGGCGGAGCTGACGATCTCCTCGGATGAGATCCGCAGTGCGATCGAGAACTACGTCTCGAGTTACTCCCCGGATGTGAGCCGGGAAGAGGTCGGCGTCGTCGTCGACACCGGTGACGGTGTCGCCCACGTCGAAGGCCTGCCGTCGACCATGGCCAACGAGCTGCTGGAGTTCCCCGGCGGTGTCCTCGGCGTCGCGCAGAACCTGGAGCCGCGGCGGATCGGTGTCGTGCTCCTCGGCGCCTTCGAGAAGATCGAAGAGGGCCAGGAGGTCAAGCGGACCGGCCGGATCCTCTCGGTCCCCGTCGGCGAGAACTTCCTCGGCCGCGTCATCGACCCGCTCGGCAACCCGATCGACGGCCTCGGCGAGATCGCCGCGGACGAGACGCGTGCCCTCGAGCTCCAGGCCGCGAGTGTGGTGGAGCGCCAGCCGGTGTCCGAGCCGATGCAGACCGGTATCACCGCGATCGATGCGATGACCCCGATCGGCCGCGGTCAGCGCCAGCTGATCATCGGCGACCGCAAGACCGGCAAGACCGCGGTCTGCGTCGACACGATCATCAACCAGAAGTCCAACTGGGAGAGCGGCGACCCGAGCAAGCAGGTCCGCTGCATCTACGTCGCCATCGGCCAGAAGGGCTCCACGATCGCCGCGGTGCGCAAGTCCCTCGAGGACGCGGGCGCGCTGGAGTACACGACGATCGTCGCCGCCCCGGCCTCCGACCCCGCCGGCTTCAAGTGGCTCGCGCCCTACTCGGGCTCCGCACTCGGCCAGCACTGGATGTACCAGGGCAAGCACGTCCTGATCGTCTTCGACGACCTCAGCAAGCAGGCCGAGGCCTACCGCGCGATCTCGCTGCTGCTGCGCCGCCCGCCGGGCCGCGAGGCGTTCCCCGGCGACGTCTTCTACTTGCACTCCCGCCTGCTGGAGCGCTGCGCGAAGCTGTCGGACGAGCTGGGTGCGGGCTCGCTGACCGGCCTCCCCGTCATCGAGACCAAGGCCAACGACATCTCGGCCTACATCCCCACCAACGTCATCTCGATCACCGACGGCCAGTGCTTCTTCCAGTCGGACCTGTTCAACTCCGGTCAGCGGCCGGCGGTCGACGTGACCACCTCGGTCTCCCGAGTCGGTGGTGACGCGCAGATCAAGGCCATGAAGACGGTCTCCGGCTCGCTGCGTATCGACCTGTCGCAGTACGAGGAGCTGAAGGCGTTCGCCGCCTTCGCCTCCGACCTCGACGCCGCGTCGCGGGCGCAGCTGGACCGTGGTGCGCGGCTGTACGAGCTGCTCAAGCAGCCGCAGTACTCGCCGGTGCCGGTCGAGCAGCAGGTCATCACCGTGTTCCTCGGCACGAACGGCCACTTCGACGAGGTGCCGATCGAGGACACCGCCCGGTTCAACAGCGAGCTGCTGCAGAACCTGCGGCACAAGCACGACGACATCCTCGCCGAGATCCGCGACAAGGGTAAGTGGTCCGACGAGCTCGCCGAACGCGTCGTGAACGCGGTGGCCGAGTTCAAGAAGGGCTTCACCACGTCGGAGGGCCGCACCCTCGTCGAGGCGGAGGCCGACGCGATGGACGCCGAGAAGGTCGGCCAGGAGTCGGTCAAGGTCCACCGTCCGGCCCCGAAGAAGTAACGGGCGGAGGCCATGGCACAGCTTCGTGAGCTCCGGTCGAAGATCCGGGCGACCAAGTCGATCGGCAAGATCACCAAGGCGATGGAGCTCATCGCCACCTCGCGCATCAGCAAGGCGCAGGCGCGTGTCGAGGCGTCCCGCCCGTACGCCGGCGAGATCACCAACGTGCTCTCGGCGCTGGCGGGCGCGGCGGCCAACCTCGACCACCCGCTGCTCGTCGAGCGTCCGAACCCCCGCAGGGTCGCGGTGCTCGTCGTGACGAGTGACAAGGGGCTGTGCGGCGGCTACAACGCCAACGCGCTGCGAGCCACCGAGGAGCTGCTGTCGCTCCTGCGTGAGCAGGGCAAGGACCCGCAGCTGTACGTCATCGGCGGCAAGGGCGTGAACTACTACCGGTTCCGTGGCCGCGAGATCGCGGGCAGCTGGACGGGGTTCTCGCAGCAGCCGAGGTACGAGAACGCCGCCGAGGTCGGCGAGGCACTGGTCAAGGCGTTCCTCGCGGGCGCGGACGACCAGGGCGACTCGCCGGGCGAGGACGGCGTGCTCGGTGTCGACGAGCTGCACATCGTCTACACCGAGTTCCGCTCGATGCTCACCCAGACGCCGGTCGCCAAGCGCATGGCGCCGCTCGAGGTCGAGTACACCGATGAGCAGCCCGCCGAGGGCATTCTGCCCGCGTACGACTTCGAGCCCAGCGCCGAGACGCTGCTCGGCGCGCTGCTGCCGAAGTACATCAACACGCGGATCTTCGCGGCGTTGCTGGAGTCGGCGGCCTCCGAGCTCGCGGCGCAGCGCAACGCCATGAAGTCGGCGTCGGACAACGCCAGCGAACTCGTGGAGACCTACACCCGGCTGGCGAACCAGGCCCGCCAGGCCCAGATCACCCAGGAGATCAGCGAAATCGTCGGTGGAGCTGATGCGCTCGCCGCTGTAGGAAGTGATGACTGAGCTATGACTAGCACTGAAGCTGCCATCAAGGGGCGCATCGTCTCCGTGACCGGGCCGGTCGTCGACGTGGAGTTCCCGCGCGGCCACATCCCGGAGCTGAACAACGCGCTGAAGGTGGACATCGAGTTCGCCGAGCTCCAGAAGACCGTGACCCTCGAGGTCGCGCAGCACCTCGGTGACAACCTGGTGCGCACGATCTCGCTGCAGCCGCAGGACGGCCTCGTCCGTGGCGCGGAGGTCACCGACACCGGCTCCGCGATCTCCGTCCCGGTCGGCGACGAGGTCAAGGGCCACGTCTACAACGCCCTCGGTGACTGCCTCGACAAGCCCGGCCACGGCGCGGACCTCGAGCGGTGGAGCATCCACCGGAACCCGCCCGCGTTCGACCAGCTGGAAGGCCGGACCCAGGTCCTGGAGACCGGCCTGAAGGTGATCGACCTGCTCACCCCGTACGTGCAGGGTGGCAAGATCGGCCTGTTCGGCGGTGCGGGCGTCGGCAAGACGGTGCTCATCAAGGAGATGATCACTCGCGTCGCCCAGAACTTCGGTGGCACCTCGGTGTTCGCCGGTGTCGGCGAGCGCACCCGTGAGGGCACCGACCTGTTCCTGGAGATGTCCGAGGACGGCGTCATCAACAACACCGCGCTCGTCTTCGGCCAGATGGACGAGCCGCCGGGCACGCGTATGCGCGTCGCGCTGTCGGCACTGACCATGGCGGAGTACTTCCGCGATGTGCAGAACCAGGACGTGCTGCTGTTCATCGACAACATCTTCCGGTTCACCCAGGCCGGTTCCGAGGTGTCGACCCTGCTGGGCCGCATGCCTTCGGCCGTGGGTTACCAGCCGACGCTGGCCGACGAGATGGGCGTGCTGCAGGAGCGGATCACCTCGACCAAGGGCCGTTCGATCACCTCGATGCAGGCGATCTACGTGCCCGCGGACGACTACACCGACCCGGCCCCCGCGACCACGTTCGCGCACCTGGACGCCACCACGGAGCTCTCGCGGTCGGTGTTCCAGAAGGGCATCTTCCCCGCGGTGGACCCGCTGGCCTCCAGCTCCACGATTCTCGACCCGGCTATCGTCGGCGACGAGCACTACCGCGTGGCCTCCGAGGTCATCCGGATCCTGCAGAAGTACAAGGAGCTGCAGGACATCATCGCGATCCTCGGTATGGACGAGCTGTCGGAAGAGGACAAGCTGACGGTGCAGCGGGCCCGCCGCATCGAGCGCTTCCTCTCGCAGAACATGCTGGTCGCCGAGGTGTTCACCGGTCAGCCCGGTTCGACCGTGCCGGTGGCCGAGACCGTCGAGGCGTTCGACAAGATCGCGAAGGGCGATTTCGACCACTACCCGGAGCAGGCGTTCCTGGGCATCGGTGGTCTCGACGACCTCGAGAAGAAGTACAAGGAAATCACCGGTAAGTGACTCCTGGTGAGCGACGGGGCCGGTCCATTGTGGATGTGGCCCCGTCGTTCGCTTACTCACACCCTTGACTGACGGCGCGCCTATTACACTGGTGGGACGCGCGATTCGAAGGAGACCTACGTGGCTGAGATGTCCGTCGAGCTGGTGGCCGTCGAGCGTCGTCTGTGGTCCGGTACCGCCTCGTTCGTCGTCGCGCAGACGACCGAGGGCGAGATCGGTGTCATGCCCGGCCACGAGCCGGTGCTCGGCCAGCTGGTCGAGGGCGGCATCGTGAAGGTGACGACCACCGACGGTGACACGATCACGGCCGCGGTGCACGGCGGCTTCCTGTCGATCACGCACGAGTCCGTGAGCGTTCTCGCGGAGTCAGCCGAGCTCGGCGAGGAGATCGACATCGAGGCGGCCAAGCAGGCGCTCGGCGCCGAGGACGAGGCCGAGAGGGCCAGAGCGGCCGCGAGGCTCCGGGCGGCAGGCCAGTCGGCCTAACGGCGACGACGAGCGGGAGCCGGCCATGGACATCGCCCTTGTGGTCCTCGCCCTCCTGCTCGTGCTGCTCGCCGTCGCCGTCATCTACGCGTGGCGCTGGGTGCGCATGCGCCGCCACGGCGGCGTGAGCGTTGCGCTGCGCTGGCAACCGGACAGGGAACGCTCGGGCTGGCACCTCGGCATCGGCCGGTACCAGGGCGAGGAGTTCGTCTGGTATCGCGTGTGGAGCCTGCGGATCGCCCCCGACCGTGTCTTCCGCCGCGACAACCTCGAGATCGCCGACCGGCGCGAGCCCATCGGCACCGAGTCCTACGCCGTGCCGGCGGGCTCGACCGTGTTGCGCTGCGAGTCCGACGAGCAAGAGCCCATCGAGATCGCGATGGGTCCCGGCGCGCTGACGGGCTTCCTCTCCTGGCTCGAATCGGCCCCTCCGGGCCGCCGAATCCCGCGTAGCTGATCCGCCCGCACGACCTAGCGGCCCCCAAGGCCACCTTTGTTGCGTTGAGCGCAACAAAGGTGGCCTTGGGGGACGGCGGGTCAGGTTCGGTCGCCGCCGGGCTTCCAGAGGACGTCGCCGTCCGGGTTCGCCAGGCGGGCCAGTATGAACAGCAGGTCCGAGAGGCGGTTGAGGTACTTCACCGCCAGCGGGTTGGTCCGCTCCGGATCGGCCTCCACCAGTGCCCAGCCCGAACGTTCCGCACGGCGCGCGACCGTGCGCGCCTGGTGCAGCAGCGCGGCCCCCGCCGTGCCGCCCGGCAGGATGAACGACGTCAGCTTTCCCAGCCGTTCGTTGAACTCGTCACACCAGCCCTCCAGCCGCTCCACGTACGCCTCCGTGATGCGCAGGGGCGGGTACTCCGGGTCCGGCACGATCGGCGCGCACAGGTCCGCTCCGACGTCGAACAGGTCGTTCTGCACGGAGCGCAGCACGTCCGCCACCTCCTCGGTGAGGCCACCGAGCGCGATCGCGACGCCGACCACCGAGTTCGTCTCGTCCACGTCGGCGTAGGCGCCGAGCCGTGGGTCCGTTTTGGGTACTCGGGAGCCGTCACCGAGCGCGGTCGTGCCGGTGTCGCCGACCTTGGTGTACACGCGATTGATCCGAACGGGCATGCCCGGAGTCTAGGCGGGATTTCCCTTACCTGGGATGGGACTCATCGCCGCCGCCTGCCGAGACGTTTCAGCTCGGGCCGGAATTGTGATGGCGCTCAACGGTTGGTGTGCCCCTGCGCGAGTCCGCCGGACCCGGCGGGCATTATTGGCGTCCATGAGCGAGCACTTCGACGTGCATGGCGGCGCGCGGTTGGTCGGCGAGGTCGAGGTCGTCGGCGCCAAGAACAGCGTGCTCAAGCTGATGGCGGCGGCACTGCTCGCCGAGGGCACGACAACCATCACCAACTGCCCGCAGATCCTGGACGTCCCGCTGATGGCCGACGTGCTGCGCAGTGTCGGCTGCGAGGTCAAACTCGACGGTGACACCGCGCACATCACGACGCCCTCCGAGCTTTCGCACCGCGCGGACTCGCCCGCCATGGGCAAGCTGCGGGCCTCGGTCTGCGTGCTCGGCCCGCTCGTCGGCAGGCTCAAGAAGGCCGTCGTCGCTCTGCCGGGCGGCGACGCCATCGGTTCCCGGCCGCTGGACATGCACCAGAACGGCCTGCGCAAGCTCGGCGCCACCAGCACCATCGAGCACGGCTGCGTGGTCGCCGAGGCCGACGGCCTGCACGGGGCCCAGATCTGGCTGGACTTCCCGAGCGTCGGCGCCACCGAGAACATCCTCATGGCCGCCGTGCTCGCCGAAGGCACCACGGTGATCGACAACGCCGCGCGCGAGCCGGAGATCGTCGACATCTGCACGATGCTCACCGAGATGGGCGCGAAGATCGAGGGCGCGGGCACGTCCACGCTGACCGTCCAGGGTGTCGAGTCGCTGCACCCCACCGAGCACCGCGTGATCGGCGACCGCATCGTCGGCGCTACGTGGGCCTTCGCGGCCGCGATGACCCGGGGTGACCTGACGGTGACCGGGGTGAACCCCCACCACCTGGAGCTGGTGCTGGAGAAGCTGCGGCTGGCCGGCGCCGACGTCACGACGTTCGACGGCAAGGGTTTCCGCATCGTGCAGCCCGAGCGGCCCCGCTCGGTGGACTTCGTCACCCTGCCGTACCCGGGCTTCGCGACGGACCTCCAGCCGTTCGCGGTGGCGCTGTCGTCGGTGTCCGAGGGCACGTCGATGATCACGGAGAACGTCTACGAGGCGAGGTTCCGGTTCATCGAGGAGATGGTGCGGCTGGGCGCGGACGCGCGCACCGACGGCCACCACGCGGTGGTCAGGGGCGTCGAGAAGCTCTCGAGCGCCCCGGTCTGGGCCTCCGACATCAGGGCGGGCGCCGGGCTCGTGCTGGCCGGCCTGTGCGCCGACGGCGTCACCGAGGTCTGGGACGTCTTCCACATCGACCGCGGTTACCCGCACTTCGTGGAGAACCTGAACCGGCTCGGGGCGCGCATCGAGCGCGTCGCCACCGAGCCGGAACGGGCCTGAGCGGTTACGGCAGCGCCACGAACGGGGCGAGGAACGCCCGCGCGGTGGGTGCGTCGAGCCGGTAGGTGACGTTCGTGGCGTAGCACGGCGCGTCGCCGGTGATCGTGGTGGACACCAGCACCCGCTCGCCGCCGATCAGCGCGAAGTTGGGTCCGCCCGAGTCGCCGTAGCAGGCGCCGCCGTTGCCCTGCGGCGCCGTCATGGCGAGCCGGACCCAGGTCTTGTTGAGCGCGTCGAACGACTCCGGTGCCTTCATCCGCACCCCGCCGCCCGGGTGGGTGTGCCCGCCCGGCCCTCGCCGTGCCTCCTGCGTGCCGTAGCCGGCGACCACGAACTCCGTGTCGTCGAGCCCCCGAGGGCCCAGCCGGTCGAGCTGGCCCTCCTCCGGCAGCGTGGCCGGTGTGAACTCCCAGCGAGCGGCCACCCCGGCGGCAGGCAACTCCACCACGGCGATGTCGTGCGAGTCGGCCGAGTTGCCGGGGTAGCCGGGCTCGCTGTGGGCGACGCCCTCGACGCCGACCGCGTCCGCGATGGCCGCCGGGTCGCCGGGGAACCGCTCGGCCGCGGCGTCGAGGCCGCCCTGCACGTCCTGGTCGAGCGACACGTGGAAGCGCGCGCCCCCGGGCCAGCCGGTGGTGCAGTGGGCGGCGGTGAGGAACGTGTCGGCGTCGACCATCGTGCCGGAGCACACCCAGTCGAACCGTTCGGGCGTCGCGGGATCACCGTCGTCGTCCCACGTCACCACGAGCGCGCCCACCTCGGTGCGCTCGGGAGCTGGGGTGGCGTTGTAGGAGTTGATGGCGGGTGCGGCGGTGGCCGCCGTAACCAGTGCCGTTCGTCTGGTCCCTAACCCTCGGCGGCCAGCGCGGCGCCGAAGCCGAACAGGGTGGTGCCCGTGACGGTGTCAAGCGCCCTGCGCACCCTGCGCCGCGACAGCCAGCCCCGCACCCGGTTGACGAACAGCAGCAGGAGCAGCAGCCACAGCCCGCCCAGCACGGCGACGGTGTAGGCGAGCAGCAGCGCGTCGAACGGCGTGCTGTGCACGGGGTCGAGGAACTGCGGCAGCACCGACAGGTACAGCGCGAGCACCTTGGGGTTGGTGACGTTCGAGAGGAAGCCCTCGCGGAAGCGGCGGAACCCGCTCGAACGCGAGCCCAGCTCGTCCAGCGAGCCGTAGTCGCCGCGCCAGGCGGCGCGGAACGCCTGGACACCGAGGTAGCAGAGGTAGGCGACCCCGAGCCAGCGCACGGTGTGGAACACCGGCTGCGACTGCACGATGACGGCTCCGAGGCCGAACGCCACGGCCGTGCCCTGAAGCAGGTTGCCGACGGCGATGCCGGACGCAGCCAGCAGCCCGCCGCGGAACCCGCCCGCGAACGAGTTCTTGAGCGTCACGACCGTGTCGGGCCCGGGGGCCAGCACCACGACGATCACGAAGACCAGATAGCTGGCGTACGAACTCCATGTCACGTATGCCCACACTATCGGCACCTCCGGGGTGGAGGCTCGCGGTTTTCGGTCACAGCGGCCGGCGCAACACAACCCCGCTCGACGTGGTGCGTTACACGTCGCGGGGGTGGTTACCCCCAAGTACGCTGAACCATCAGCTGTCCCGAGGAGGTGCATCGGCGTGCCGTACCCGACCGACCGCGAGCGTGACCGGCCGTGGGTGATGCGGACGTACGCGGGTCATTCCTCGGCCGCCGCCTCCAACGACCTGTACCGGCGCAACCTCGCCAAGGGGCAGACCGGCCTCTCCGTCGCTTTCGACCTGCCGACGCAGACCGGTTACGACGCCGACCACAAGCTCTCCAGGGGCGAGGTCGGCAAGGTCGGCGTGCCCGTGGCCCACATCGGCGACATGCGCAGGCTCTTCGACGGCATCCCGCTCGCCGAGGCCAACACGTCGATGACGATCAACGCGCCCGCGATGTGGCTGCTCGCGTTGTACGTCACCGTGGCGCAGGAGCAGGCCGAGGCCGAGGGCCACGACCCCACGGAGGTGCTGGCGGAGCTCACGGGCACGACGCAGAACGACGTGATCAAGGAGTACCTCTCCCGCGGCACCTACATCTTCCCGCCGGGGCCGAGCCTGCGGCTGACCACCGACGTGATCGCGTGGACCGTGAACAACGTCCCGAAGTGGAACCCGATCAACATCTGCAGCTACCACCTGCAGGAGGCGGGCGCGACGCCGACGCAGGAGGTGGCCTACGCGCTCAGCACC
The DNA here is from genome assembly GCF_003311655.1 of Prauserella sp. PE36. Classification (NCBI taxonomy): domain Bacteria; kingdom Bacillati; phylum Actinomycetota; class Actinomycetes; order Pseudonocardiales; family Pseudonocardiaceae; genus Prauserella; species Prauserella sp. PE36. The sequence continues at coordinate 90,105 of NZ_QEQT01000086.1, forward strand.
GCGATCGCCGTGCTCGACGCCGTACGCGACTCCGGCCAGGTCGGCCAGGAGGACATGGCCAAGGTCGTCGGCCGCATCTCGTTCTTCGTCAACGCGGGCGTACGGTTCGTCGAGGAGATGTGCAAGATGCGCGCGTTCGCCGCGCTGTGGGACGAGCTGACGCGCGAGCGCTACGGCGTCACCGACGCGAAGGCCCGCCGCCTTCGCTACGGCGTGCAGGTCAACTCGCTCGGGCTCACCGAGGCCCAGCCGGAGAACAACGTCCAGCGCATCGTGCTGGAGATGCTCGCGGTGTCGCTCTCGCGCGGCGCGCGGGCGCGGGCGATCCAGCTGCCGGCGTGGAACGAGGCGCTCGGGCTGCCCCGGCCGTGGGACCAGCAGTGGGCGCTGCGCATGCAGCAGGTGCTCGCGTTCGAGACGGACCTGCTGGAGTACGAGGACATCTTCGACGGCTCGCACGTCATCGAGTCCAAAGTGGAGGAGATCGTCGCCGGTGCGCGCGAGGAGATCGCGCGGGTGCAGGACATGGGCGGCGCGGTGGCGGCCGTCGAGAGCGGATACCTCAAGTCGCAGCTCGTGTCCTCGCTCGTCGAGTACCGGCGCAAGATCGAGTCGGGCGAGCGTGTGCTCGTCGGCGTCAACCGGTTCGAGACCACCGAGCCGAGCCCGTTGCAGGCCGAGGGCGCCAAAGCGATCGAGACCGCCGACCCCGTGGCCGAGAAGCAGGCCATCGCCGCGCTCGAACGCTGGCGGGAGACCCGCGACGACGAGGCCGTGCGGGTGGCACTGGAGACGTTGAAGGAGCAGGCGGGCACCACCGCCAACCTGTTCCAGGCGTCCCTCGCGTGCGCGCGGGCCGGGGTGACCACCGGTGAGTGGGCGGGCGCACTACGTGAGGTCTTCGGCGAGTACCGGGCACCCACCGGGGTGTCGGCCGCGTCCTCGCCCGGCGAGGGTGCCGAGGAGATCGCCGGCGTGGCGGCGAGCGTGCGCGCGACGAGCGAGGAGCTGGGCGAGCGACTGCGCATCCTCGTCGGCAAGCCGGGTCTCGACGGGCATTCCAACGGCGCCGAGCAGGTGGCCGTGCGCGCCCGCGACACCGGGTTCGAGGTGGTCTACCAGGGCATCCGGCTCACGCCGGAGCAGATCGTCGCCGCGGCGGTGCAGGAGGGCGTCCACGTCGTCGGGCTCTCGGTGCTGTCGGGCTCACACCTGGAGGTGGTGCCCGAGGTCGTCGACGGGCTGCGGGCGGCGGGTGCCGGGGACATCCCGGTGGTCGTCGGCGGCATCATCCCGGCCGACGACGCCGCCCTGCTGCGGGAGCGCGGCATCGCCCGGGTGTTCACACCCAAGGATTACTCGCTGACCGAGATCATGGCCGAAATCGTGACGGTGATCAGGCACGCTCGCGGTCTGCCGGACGAATGACTCCGCCGATCCGGTCAGGGGCCGAATCTCATGATCTCGTTATGGTAACAGCCTGTGGTCAGAGTTTTGCGATCCTTTGACCAGGCCGGGCGGCGCACCTACTTTCGGTGACTACGCCCCTGTGCGCGAGCACGTACCGGGCTTCGCATAGGGATTGACGACGAGGTCAATCGAAATGAGGTGCCGTCATGGCGCACAGCGAGTGGACCCGCAGAGAGTTCTTCAGGCGTTCGGCGGTCATCGGAGCGGCGGCGATCGGGGGGCCGACCTTGTTGTCCGCCTGCGCGGGCACCGGCGACGGCGACACGCTCCAGAGCGCGCGTGACTCCGGCATGATCCGTATCGGCATCGCAAACGAGCAGCCCTACGGCTTCGCCGACGCCTCGGGCAAGGTAACCGGTGAGGCGCCGGAAGTGGCCCGAGCCGTCTTCAACGCCATGGGCATCCGCAACGTGCAGAACAGCGTGGTCACCTTCGACCAGCTGATCCCCGCGTTGAACGCCCGGCAGTACGACGTGGTGTCGGCGGGCATGTTCATCACACCGGAGCGGTGCAACGCCGCGTTGTTCTCCACACCGGACTACACCGCGCTCGCCGCACTGCTCGTCCCGAGGGGAAATCCCCAGCAGGTCAAGAATTTCGAGGACCTCGCACAGAAGAACGTGAAGGTCGCGGTGCTCTCCGGTGCGGTCGAGAAGGGCTACGCGACCGCGGCGGGCGTGTCCGAGGACAACATCACGACGCTCGACACGCAGGACAGCATGCTCCGCTCCGTGATCGACGACCGCGTGTACTGCGCCGCGCTGACCGACATCTCACTGAAGTGGCTGGTCAAGCAGAACCCCGACGCGCCCGTCGAGGTCACCGAGAGCTTCCAGCCCGAGGAGGACGGCAAGCCGGTGATCTCCGCGGGCGGCTTCGTCTTCCGGCAGGGCGACGAGTCACTCCGCGACGCGTTCAACGAGCAGCTGAAGAAGCTGCACGACAGTGGCGAGTGGGTTCGCATCGTGGAGCCGTTCGGCTTCGGTGAGGTGAACCTGCCCAAGCCCGACGTCACCACCGAAAGTCTCTGCGGCGCGTAATCGGGAGGCGCCGTGTCCGACAACCTCGGCCGGATCATCTCCACGCTCCTCGAGGGAGTTCCGGTCACCATACAGGCGACGCTCGGCGGGATCGCGCTGACGATCGTGCTGGCGTTCATCGCGGGGCTCGCGCTGTTGTCGAAGTCGCGGACGGTGCGCGTCATCAGCCGGATCTACGTCGAAGGGTTCCGCGGCACATCCGAGATGGTGCAGCTGTTCTGGCTGTACTTCGTCCTGCCCGCACTCGTCGGGCTGCAGATCGTCCCGCTCTTCGCGGGCATCCTCGTGCTCGGTCTCAACCACGGGGCCTACGGCGCCGAGATCGTGCGCGGCGCCGTGCAGTCGGTGCCCAAGGCCCAGTACGAGGGGGCGGTCGCGCTCAGCCTCGGCCCGTTCGACCGCATGAGAAGGGTGATCCTGCCGCAGGCCGTCGTCGAGATGCTGCCGCCGTTCAACAACCTGTTCATCCAGCTGCTGAAGAGCACCGCGCTGCTGTACTTCATCTCGGCTCACGAGATCACGCAGAAGGGCGAGGAGCTTCGGCCCGCGCTTCCGATGGGTGACCTGACGGTCATCTACGCCGTCGAGCTGATCATCTACCTGTTGCTCGCCATCATCATCACCGTTGTGATGCGGGCTCTGGAGCGGGCGGGAGCCCGCAGGCTCGGTCGCAAGCCGCCACCGCGCAGCAAGGTCTTTTCCTCGGCCACGGCGGGGGGTGTGTGATGGACTGGGACTGGGAGTACGCGATCGACTCGCTGCCGCTGCTCGCGGAGGGCATACTCGTCACCATCGAGCTGACCGTGCTCGGCGCGCTGCTGGCCTACGTGCTCGGTCTCGTTTTCGCCATGATCCGCAGGGTGGGCGTGCCGGTGCTGAGCCAGTTCGTGTACCTGTTCGTGGAGTTCATCCGCAGCACCCCGCTGCTCATTCAGGTTTTCGCGTTCTACTACCTGCTGCAGCCCGCGATCGGGGTGAAGCTGTCACCGTTCCTCACCGGCGTGATCATGCTCGGCGTCCACTACGCCACCTACACCTCCGAGGTGTACCGGGCGGGCATCGAGGCGATCCCGAAAGGACAGTGGGAGGCCGCGAGGGCGCTGAGCATCCCGCGCGGTCGCGTGTGGACGGGCGTCATCCTGCCGCAGGCGGTTCCCCGGGTGCTGCCCGCGCTCGGCAACTACACGATCTCGATGTTCAAGGAGACCCCGCTGCTGCTCGCCATCGGCGTCGTGGACGTGCTGAACAGCGCCAAGGAAGCCGGTGCGGAGACCTTCCGGGTCATTGAGCCGTACACGCTGGCCGGCGTGTTCTTCCTCCTGGTGAGCTACCCGGCCTCGATCCTCGTCAGAAAGTTGGAGCGCCGTGTCGGAACCGTATAGCAGTCCCTCGTCGGACGTGATGATCCAATTCGACCGGGTGGTCAAGAAGTTCGGCGACCACGTGGTGCTCCGCGAGCTCGACTTCTCCGTCAAACCGGGTGAGTTCGTGACGCTCATCGGCCCGAGCGGGTCGGGCAAGACGACCATCCTGCGGCTGCTCATGACGCTGGAGACAGCGGACGACGGCACGATCCAGGTCGGCGGCGAGTACCTCAGCCACATGGAACGGGGCGGCAAGCTCGTGCCGGCCGACGAGCGGCACCTGCGCAACCAGCGCAAGCGCATCGGGATGGTTTTCCAGCAGTTCAACCTGTTCCCGAACATGAAGGTGCTGCAGAACGTCACCGAGGCGCCGGTCCGCGCGCTTGGGCTGTCCAAAGCGGAGGCCGAGCAGCGCGCCCGCGAACTGCTCGAGATGGTGGGCCTTTCCGACAAGATCGACGCGCATCCCATGCAGCTCTCCGGCGGGCAGCAGCAGCGGGTGGCGATCGCGAGGGCGCTCGCGATGCGGCCGCAGGTGCTGCTGCTCGACGAGGTCACCTCGGCGCTGGACCCCGAACTGGTGGCCGGAGTGCTGGCCGTGCTCAAGGAGATCGCCCGCACCACGGACATCACTTTCCTGTGCGTGACGCACGAGATGCAGTTCGCGCAGGACGTGTCGGACCGCGTGATGATGTTCGACCAGGGCCAAGTGATCGAGGACGCGCCGCCGGAGCAACTCTTCACGCAGCCCGCGCACGAGCGCACGCGCTCGTTCCTGCACGCCGTGATCGACAGGGCGGTCTGAACCGCCCGCCGCAGCGCGACACCGCGACTCGCCGATTTAACGTGCATGTCGCCGGTGTTGAATCCGCACGTCGTCGTGTCCTGCCGGCCATCCGAAGGTGTTGTCGGCGCCGGAAATTTTCTGTTCCGATTGCGCCCGAACAGGTGAATTGCCTAGGGTGAGTCCAATCGAGTCCGCGCTTACGGTTCCACCGCGGACGCGGGTGTCGGCTGACAGGAGCTACGAGTACGTGAACAACTCCAGCCTGAGCAGGCGCGGTTTTCTGCGTGGTGCCACCGGGGTGAGCCTTGGTCTCGCTGTGGGCGGCGGTGCGCTGGCCAGCGGATGCACGTCGATCAGTGTCGCGGCGGGAGGTGAAGGCGGCAACCTGCTCGATCGGCTACGCGACTCGGGCACGGTGCGGATGGGCTTCGCCAACGAGCGCCCGTTCGGCTTCATCGACGCAGAGGGAAACCTCACCGGAGAGGCCCCGGAGATCGGCAAGGCCGTTTTCCGCAGGCTCGGCATCGATTCGTTCGAGCCGAAGCTCGCCGACTTCAGCTCGCTCATCCCCGGTCTCAAAGCGGGCCTGTTCGACGTGATCGCCGCCGGGATGTACATCACGCCCGAGCGCTGCGCCGAGATCGAGTTCACCAACCCCGACTACAACGCCCCCGCGGCCTTGCTGCTGCGGCGGGGTAACCCGCTCGGTCTGTCCGATCTGGACAGTGTCGTGCAGAAGCGGGCGCGGATCGGGGTGCTGACCGGTTCGGTCGAGCAGGGCTACGCCGCTGATGTGGGCGTGCCGAACGGCCGCATCATCGTGTTCCCCGACCAGTCCTCCGGGATCGACGGCGTGCGCGCTGGCCGCGCCGACTGCCTCATGCTGACCCGGCTCTCGCTGGTGTCCGCGCTCGGCGAACGGCCCGGTTCCGGGCTGGAGATCGGCGATACCTTCATCCCGGTGGTCAAGGGCGAGAAGCAGTACGGTGCGGGCGGTTTCGGTTTCCGCAAGGGCGAGACCGCCATCGTCCGCGAGTTCAACCGCGAGCTTGCCGCCATGAAGGAGAGCGGCGAGGTGCTGAGGACAGTGCGTCCGTTCGGGTTCTCGCGGGACGAGATGACCGACCTCACGGCACAGCAGCTGTGCACGGGTACGGCGGGCTGAGGGGAAGCGGTCGATGTCTTCTGGCTTGATGTCCTATGTCTGGGAGGGATTGGGCAACACCCTCCTGCTCACGGTCTTCGGTGCGTTGCTCGGCCTGGTCTTCGCGTTCATCGCGGGGCTCGGGCGATCGAGCGAACGCACGTGGGTCCGCGGGATCGCGATGGTCTACACGGAGATCTTCCGCGGGTTTCCCTCGCTGGTCCTGCTGTTCGCGCTGATCTTCATCGTCCCCACCTTCGGCTACCAGCTGAACCCGCTGTTCGCCGGTATCCTCGCGCTCGCCCTGAACATCGGCGCGTACGCGGCCGAGGTCGTGCGCGGCGCCGTGAAAGCAGTGCCGCCAGGGCAGATCGAGGCGGCGATCGCGCTGAACTTCACGCCGTGGCAGCGGCTGCGCAAAGTGGTCCTGCCGCAGGCGGTCGTCGCGATGATCCCGCCGTTCACCAACAACCTGATCGAGCTACTCAAGGCGACCTCGCTCGTGTCGCTGGTCTACATCTCGGACCTGACCTTCTCGGCCCAGCTCATCCGCGCGTCGACGGGAGAGACCGCGCTCGTGTTCTTCGGTCTGCTCGTCGGCTACGGCGTCATCGCGCTGTTCTTCACGGCGATCATGAAGCTGCTGGAACGGATGGCGGCCCGCTCGCTCGGGCGCACCGTCCCGTCGGGACTGTTCGGGCGTAAGGAGGTCGCGGCGTGAACTTCGAGTGGAGCGGCGTGTGGGACGCGATGCCCACGATGCTCGACGGGCTGCTCGTCGCCCTCGCGGCCACCGGTATCGGCTACGTGATCGCGCTGGTCCTCGGACTCGTCTTCGCCTTCCTGCGGCGCAGCGACAACCGCTGGGTCAGCATGCCGGTGGGGTTCCTGGTGGAGTTCATCCGCTCGACCCCGTTGCTGGTGCAGCTCTTTTTCTTCTTCTACGTGCTGCCGCTCATCGGAATCAGTGCCTCGCCGCTGGCGACCGGCGCGTTCGCGCTCGGCCTGCACTACGCCACCTACACCTCGGAGGTGTACCGGTCCGGCATCGACGGTGTCCCGCCGGGACAGTGGGAGGCGGCGACGGCGCTCAACCTGTCGACGCGGCGTACGTGGACGAACGTGATCCTGCCCCAGGCGATCCCGCGTGTCGTGCCCGCGCTCGGCAACTACGTCATCGCGATGTTCAAGGACACCCCGCAGCTGCTGGCGATCACGGTGGTGGAGATGCTCGGCGGTGCGATCGCCATCGGTTCCGAGACGTTCCGCTACTCCGAACCGATCGCCGCCGCCGGACTCGTGTACCTCGTCGTCGCGCTGCTGATGGCCTGGGTCGCTCGTGTCGTCGAGCGCCGCTACGGCCAGGTCCGCGTCTGAGACTGCTAGAGAGGAACGACCTTGACCACCACCAACGGTGAGTTCATCACCTTCGACGGGGTGCACAAGAGCTTCGGCAAGAACGTGGTGCTCGACGACCTGTCCTTCTCGGTCGGCGAGGGCGAGCGGGTGACGCTCATCGGGCCGAGTGGCTCGGGCAAGACCACGATCCTGCGGATGCTGATGACGCTGACGCGGCCCGACCGCGGCACGATCGGCGTCGACGGCGACTACCTCTACCACGAGAAGCGCGGTGACCAGCTCGTCCCGGCGAGCGACGCGCACATCCGCAAGGTGCGCAGCCGGATCACGATGGTGTTCCAGCACTTCAACCTGTTCCCCAACATGAAGGTGCTGCGCAACGTCACCGAGGCGCCGATCCACGTGCTCGGCAAGCCGAAGGACGAGGCCGAGGCCAGGGGCAAGGAACTGCTCGAGCTCGTCGGCCTCGGTGACAAGCTCGACGCGCACCCGTCGCAGCTCTCTGGTGGACAGCAGCAGCGCGTGGCGATCGCGCGGGCGCTGGCCGTCGACCCGGACGTGCTGCTGCTCGACGAGGTCACCTCGGCGCTCGACCCCGAGCTCGCGGCCGAGGTGCTCGACGTGCTGCGCGACATCGCGAAGACCACCGACGTGACGATGCTGCTCGTGACCCACGCGATGAAGTTCGCGCGCGACGTCTCGCACCGGGTCCTGATGTTCAACGAGGGCAGGATCATCGAGGACGCCTCGCCCGAACAGCTCTTCAACGAACCCGAACACGAACGCACAAAGAGCTTCCTGCGTTCTGTCATCGACGAGACCTGACGAACGGGGCCGAACGGCGTTACGGTCAGGGGATGGGCGAGTACGAGCATCTCCTGGTCAAGCGAGAGGGTGACACGGTCACCATCACGATGAACCGTGCGTCGCGGCGCAACTCCCTGTCCGAGGGGCATCTCAGGGAACTGCTGGCGGCCTTCGAGGAGGCGGGTGCGTCCGACGCGACCGGCATCGTCCTCGCGGGCGCCGGGCCGGTGTTCTCCGCGGGCCACGACTTCGGTGACGTCGCCGCGCGCGACCTCATGGGTGTGCGCGAGCTGCTGCGGGTGTGCACGGACCTGATGCGGACCATGCACGCGGTGCCGCAGGTGGTGATCGCTCGCGTGCACGGCCTCGCGACGGCGGCGGGCTGCCAGCTCGTGGCGTCGTGCGACCTCGCGGTGGCCGCCGAGTCGGCCGGCTTCGCGCTGCCGGGCGGCAAGGGCGGCTGGTTCTGTCACACCCCCGCGGTGCCGGTCGCGCGCTCGGTGGGCCGCAAGCGGCTGATGGAGCTGGCGCTGACGGGCGACGTGGTGGACGCGGCGACGGCGTTGGACTGGGGCCTGGTCAACCGCGTGGTGCCCGATGCCGAGCTGGACGACGCCGTCGCGGAGCTGCTCGGGCGCGCGACGCGGGGGAGCCGGGCGGCGAAGGCGATGGGCAAGCAGACGCTCTACGCCCAGCTCGACCGGCCCGAGGACGACGCCTACGCCATCGCGATCGAGGTGATGGCGAGCGCGTCCCAGCTGCCGGGCGCCCGTGAAGGCATGGCCGCCTTCCTGGAAAAGCGCAAACCCAACTGGCCCGACTGACTGACGCTCCCCAAGGCCACCTTTGTTGCGCTCAACGCAACAAAGGTGGCCTTGGGGGCAGTTTGGTGGGCGCGGTGAACGGTCCCTTCGCGGCTTAGCGGCGCTCGTGGAGGAGCAGGAGGGCGTAGGCGGCCAGCGATTGGGCGTCGGTGATGTCGCCGTTCGCCACCATCTTGTCGAAGTCCGCTCGGGAGAAGGAAGCCGTGCGCATGTCCTGCTCCTCGTGCTCGCGCTCGTGCGGGCCCTCGCGCAGGTCCGTCGCCAGGTAGGCGGTGCCCCGCTGGCTCGACATGCCCGCCGCGACGTCGAGCACGCCGAGCTCCGTCATCGACCCGGCCTCGAGCCCGGTCTCCTCGCGCAGCTCGCGCGCGGCCAGCTCCAGCGGATCGGTGTCGGCCCGGCCGGGCGCGGTGCCCTGAGGGAACTCCCACCGGCGCATCCCGAGCGGGTACCGGAACTGCTCCACCAGGTGCAGGCGGTCGCCGTCGAGCGGGATGACCAAGGCGTAGCGCGGCTTGTCGACGACGCCGTAGATGCCGTCGGAGCCGTCAGGCCTGCGGATGGCGTCCTCGCGGACGGTCATCCAGTCGTTGCGGTACACCTCGCGGCTCGACACGCGCTGTATGGGGTCCACCATCCCAGTCTGCCAAGTCCCTTGATCTTCCTCCGGTGCTCCCACCCGTCACGCCACCCGCGACGCCAGGTCGCCTAATCTCACCCCTGTGCGCTTAGTAATCGCTCGCTGCCAGGTCGACTACGCCGGCCGGCTCACCGCCCACCTGCCCATGGCCACCCGGCTGCTGCTCGTCAAGTCCGACGGTTCCGTGTCGGTGCACTCCGACGACCGCGCCTACAAGCCGCTGAACTGGATGAGTCCGCCGTGCTGGTTGATCGAGGACGGCAACCTCTGGATCGTCGAGAACAAGGCCGGCGAGAAGCTCGTGATCACGATCGAGAACGTGATCGACGAGGTGGAGCACGACCTCGGCGCGGAGCCCGGTCTGGTCAAGGACGGCGTCGAGGCGCACCTGCAGGAGCTGCTGGCCGAGCACATCACGACGCTGGGCGAGGGCTACTCGCTCGTGCGCCGCGAGTATCCGACCGCGATCGGGCCGGTGGACATCCTGGCCCGCGACGAGGGTGGCGCCGCGGTGGCCGTGGAGATCAAGCGGCGTGGCGAGATCGACGGCGTCGAGCAGCTGACGCGCTACCTCGAGCTGCTCAACCGCGACCCGCTGCTGGCTCCCGTGCAGGGCGTGTTCGCCGCGCAGCAGATCAAGCCGCAGGCCCGCACGCTCGCCGAGGACCGCGGCATCCGCTGCGTCACGCTCGACTACGACGCGCTGCGGGGCATCGAGTCCGACGAGTTCCGCCTGTTCTGAACGTCTGTGCTGGTCAAGCCCCCTTCCGCTGCTCCTGGGGCGCACTGGGGGCGCAGTGCGGCGTCAACGGCTGCCCGCGTGCGGCTTTCGCTCTCCGGCATCAGGTGCGTGTAGGTCCGGAGCGTGAACGCCGCGGACGAGTGCCCCAGGTACTCCGACACAGCCTTGATGGACTCACCAGCGTCGAGCAGAACGGATGCGTAGTGGTGCCTGAGTGCGTGACATCCGTTCTCGCGCGAGCTGGGGATGCCAACGCGTTCCTGCGCGGGTTTCCACACCTCCTGGTTGAAGTGATTGCGGTTGCATGCTCGGGACTCCCGTGTGGTCACCACGAGCGGCACCGCTGTGGGGGCGCCGTCCGGCTCCTCCCACGGCAGCGTCACCGTCACGGCTGAGTGTGCCGCCAGGTGCGCGGCGAGCTCATCACGAACCACCGAGGGCAGCGGCACCTGCCGCACCTTCCGCCCCTTCGGCAAGGCGAACACCAGCTTGTTGCCGACGATCTTGACCTGCCGCTGAACTTTCACCCATCCACGGAGGAAGTCCACGTCGTCGGGGGACAGGCCGAACATCTCACCTTGCCGAAGTCCCAGCCCGGCGCCGAGGGTGACGAACGGCCGGTACCGCTCGGGCAGCTGCTCGTGCATCCCGATCACCCACTCGCGCGGCCACGGCGTCACCTTCCGCGGGTCAGGACGGGGCGCGCTGACGCTTGACGAACGGGCGGGGTTCTTCCCAATCAGCCCATCGTCAACGGCGGCATTCAAGATCGCCGACACGTGGGAGAACACAACGCCCCGAGTGCTCGAAGCCAACGGTGAACCACCGGACGTCCGGACGACGGCCAACGACTTCAGCCACGACTGCAACGCCCCGGCCCTGATTTGGTTGAGGGGAGAGTTCCACAGCGGGTACGGCTCGACGTAGCGGCGTAGCCGGCCGCCGATGTTCTCGCGGGTGAGCGCGTCTGTGGTCTGGTCCGCGAGCCACCGTGTCGCGTACGCGCTGAACAGCTCCTTGCCGGCGCGCACGTCGATGTAGGCGCCGGTCAGCTTGTCGGCCTCGACACGGTTCGCGTGAGCGTCCGCGTCGACCTTCTTCGCGAAGCTCTGCTTCCGCTCGTTCCCGGCCGGTTCACGCCACCTCACCAGCCAACGCAGGCCGGTGCCGTACCGGTCAGTGCGTTCCTTTGCTGTGGTTCCGTCCGGGAGCTTCACCGTTCGGTGCCAGCGGTCCTCAATGCTCGCCACTCGCGTCGTCCCCCTTGGCTGCGCGGATGTTGCGCAGTCGCTCCCAGTCTTCTCTTGCTTCAGGCTTCACCAACTGTGGAGGACGTGCGTGCAACTGGAAGTCGAGGAGTGCTCGACCCGTGTTCTCGTCGTCGGGAAGGTCGAGGGGCTGCCATCCGTCCGCCCAGAGCCACATGTCGAACGCCGAAACCTTTCCGACCCCAGGGAGCTCGAACTGTTCGTTGCTCGAGGCTGTGAACGGCATCAGTAGTCGGCTCACGTTCACATTGAGCGCGAGCGCCAGTGCGACGACCTCCAGCGCGCTTGGTGTCCGCGTGCCGTTCTCCATCTTCGTGATGCCCGATGGGTGCACGGGCTGGCCCAGTTCGGCGAGTCGGTCAGCGAGCGAACGCACTGTATAGAGGCGCTGCCGTCGAAGGTCGGCAATGTTCTTCTGTAGTGCCGAAGCGAATGTTTCCACATGGCAACAGTGGCACGTCACTTGACAACATGCAACCCCTCACGGAAACTCGCATCAGGCGTTGCCAAGTAACGCGCCATTGATTCCAAGGGGAAACAGCATGCGAGATGTCAGACCAAAGCTCGCCACGCGCGAGGAAGTCGCCGAGTATCTCGGCGTTCCTGCGGCGACCCTCACGCAATGGGCGCACCGGAAGAAGGGGCCAAGATACGTCCGAATCGGACGATATGCCCGCTATTCGTGGGAAGACGTTGAGAGCTGGCTAGCGCAGCAGGCCGTCGGTGGAGCTGAACGGGGGGCTGCCTGATCGTGATGGCCCCGGAAACGCGAAGCGGCGGCCCTGGGCAGAGGGCCGCCGTCGCTGGAGGAAAGAACACCAGATCACCTGATGGCGCCCAGTCTACCGGCCCGGAGCGACAGCTCCGCATCGCAACCTGCGACGTGTACGAGCCGTCCGCTCGCCGTCAGCGGTACCTCGCCCTCGTCGTGCGCTGCCCCCACTGCGGTGGTTCACACCAACACTTCGCCGACGCCCTCGGCGACCTGCTGACCGGTGTCAGGGGCGGATGCGGACGGCGCTACCGGCTTCGCTGCACCCGTCTGTTCAACGCTGGGGGTGTGCGTCATGGCTGACGAACACGACGTCGTGGTGCTCACCCGCTCCGAGTACGCCGCGCTCTACACCGACGCCGCGACCTGGCGCGAGCTGTGGGCCTCCGAACACGTCCGTGACCTGCTCGCCGAGTGGCGAGAGTGGCGCGAGCGGCGCGACCTGTCGGCGAGCACCGCCGATATGGCCGCGCTCGTCGACTGGCGGGCCGTCGCGGCGGCGCCGACGTACGCCGAGCTTCAGAGGCGACGGAACACCTTCGACAGCCCGCCGCGGACACCCGAACAGATTCGCGCCCAGGCCCGCTGGTCCTGGCGCGTGTTCATGACCCAGGGGAGGGCCGCGTGACCGAGCCAGGCCAGCCCGTGCGTCGTGTGCGGTCTCAGCCCGTCGCTGAGATCCCGCTCAAGCGGCGCACGTGGCTGTGGGACCAGCGGGTGCCCCTCGGCGAGCTGACGCTTTGGGTCGGGCACGCGGGCATCGGCAAGAGTCAGGCCGCGGTGTGGCTAGCCGCCGAACTGTCCCGCGGCCGTCTGCCCGGCGAGCTCTACGGCGTGCCCTCGCCCGTGCTGTACCTCGGCACCGAAGACTCCTGGTCCTTCACCCTGGCGCCGCGGTTCGTTGCCTCCGGGGCTGACCTCGACCGCGTGTACCGGCTCTACGCCGAGACCAGCGACGGTGGTGAGGCGATCGTGTCCCTCGCCGTCGACCTCGACGAGCTCCGTGAGGAGATCAAGGGCACTGGCGCAAGGCTGGTGGTGCTGGACGCGTTGCTGTCCACCATGTCCGGGGCGAGCGACCTCGTGAAGCAGGGTGTGGTGCGTCGCTACCTCGAGCCCGTTTCCCGGCTGGCGCAGGAACTCAACATCGCCGTTGTGGGTGTCGCCCACTTCCGCAAGAGCGCCGGCGCGGACCCGCTGCACATGATCAGCGGCTCCGCCGAGTTCGGGCAGGTCGTGCGCTCCGCCATCGGATTCGCCCGTGACCGCGACGCCGACGACGACTCGTGCGTGCTGAGCCTCATCAAGACGAACGTGGCCCCTCAGGGCCTGCCGAGCATCCGCTACCGCATCGAGCCCGCGCTTGTCGACACTCCCGAAGGACCCACCGATGTCGGCACCTTCGTGCCGATCGGTGAATCCGACACGCACGTGCGGGACCTCCTTGACCACGAAGCCGCGCCGCCGGTCGACCGGACCGAACGTGACGAGGCTGCCGCGTGGTTGACGGACTACCTCGTAGAGCAAGGCGGATCGGCCCCCCGCAAGGACGTGTTCAAGGCCGGTCGCGGCGCCGGATTCAGCGAAGCCACCTTGAAGCGCGCCAAGGACAAGGCCGGTGTCGGACACGAGTCCAGCGGCTTCCCCCGGACCACCGTGTGGACCCTCGACACAGTCGGCTCACCCGTGACCCAACCGGCCAGTGGTGACACGACTGAGCCAACTGAGCCCACTGGGCATGACCTGCACAAACAGAGCGGATCGCCGGTGCAGTCAGCGCAGTCGGCTCAAGGCCACAGTGCTGAGCCCACTGGGCCGACAGACAACAGCGTTCCCCTGTTCCCCACCCCCGCTGTCGGGGACGGGGAACGCTTGTTGCCGGACCTCGCAGAGACCCCGCAGCAGGCCGTGGTGGATCGCCTGGTGAACAGCAGCCTTCGCCTCACCGTTGAGGTAGCCCGGCGCCTCGTAGCCGATGTGTACAGCGGACGCAATCCACCCTCAGATCCCAGCACGGCCTACCACCGAATCCTCAAGCAGATCGAGACAAGGGGAACCGCATGAACAACCCGACGCCCAAGCCCAGCGAGCCACTGGTGATCAGCCGGGACGAGATCGCCGCCGAGTTCGCCACCACCCTCACGCCCTGTACCGAGTGCCAGTCTGAGCCAGCGATCGTGGTCAACACCCTGCGGGACACCTTCTCGTGGGACGCCACGTTGCTGCACATGCCCGAGTGCAACGCCATGGACGACATCCGGGTAGCCCGCACCAGCCCGCCGCACCTTCGGTTGCTGCCCGGCGACAGCGAGGCCAGCCAGTGAAGCTCCCCGAGCCAGCCATCCATGCCCTGGCCGTCGTCGGCGCGTTCACCGTGGCCCTCGTCGTCATCACCATGCTCGCCTTGGCCCTTGCTGGCGCCCAGGACGCCTACGCCCGGCGACGCCGGGCACCCACCCACCGAAAGGAACGCCGATGACCGACCCAGCCGCCCGCATGCGCGCCATCCGCGAAGAAATCACCGGACAGCGCGCCAAGATGCCCCCGCACAACGCCGACGGCACCCACGACGGCGGGATCTCCCGCTTCTACCGCCACGTTGAGGCCGAGCCACAGGAACTCGGCTACGTCGACACCGCGGCTCGCACCTACGGCGGGCCACACGGCGACCAGCCACACGAAACCGTCGACTTCTACAACGCCGCCGCCCAGGCCAGCACCCCGGCGCACACCGAGCCGCCGCGGACACAGAACCCGAAACCCGACCCGTCCCAAGGCGGACGGAGCGGAGGAGGCAACGGAGACAGCCCCGAAATGGCCGCAAAGCAGGGCCGCACCCGCGACGCGCTGACCATGCTCAACCAGCGGATCCCCCGCTACGACGGCCCCTCGCTCCGCTAACAACAGGAGGTACACCACATGTCCAGCCCCACCGTGGAACAGCTCGCCGAAGTCGAGCAGCGCTACCAGGAACTCAAGGCGCGGGCCGAAGCCGAGCAGGCCGAACGCGCACGGCGTGAAGCCGAACGGCAGGCCGAACGCGCGCGGCTCACCCCTGAGTTCTGGGCCGAGCAGCGTCACACCTTCCTCGACCGGCACCGCGGCCAGGTCGAGTCCGCGTGGCGCGACTTCGAGACCGCCGTGCGCGCCGGACAGCCGGGCGTAGCCGAGTGGACCGCATACCGCAGTGCCGTGAAGTGGCGGCACCTCGACAAGCTCACCATCGACACCTACTTCGTGCGCGAGGCCGGGCAGGCCTACGAGCAGCGCGCCACCGACGCCCAACGGCTGCAGGCCGTCCTGCGACGCTGCCTCACCCCCCACGGGGACAAGCGCGTCGCCGACAACATGGGCATGGAGCTACAGGACTTCCGGCAGATGCGGGACGAGGCCACCAAGGAAGCCTCACGCCTGCTCGGTCGCGAGTTCGCCAGCGAGCACAAGGGCGTGCTGGCCGCCCTCCACGCGCTACCTGACTACGTCGGCACCCGACCGGCGACGGCCGGCCTCGCCAGCTTCGCCGAACAGAACCCGGCGCCACACGGTGCACGCACCTACGCCGAAGCCGTCAGCCAGGTCACCGAACAGCAGGCGCGCGAGGCAGTCCAACAGCAGCAGGACCAACGACAAGCCGCGCTCGCCGATTGGCTCAACGAGCGAGTACCGCAAGTCGGCTGACTCCCCAGGCGAAACATCGCATCGCCCGGGTTGAGCGCGAGGCGACCGATCCCTCCAGGTTGCGGGGGTCGGTCGCCTCAGCGTCATCCCCCTGGGGGGAAACCCCCCAAGTGGGCCAGGGAGGGACCGCCGGAGAGGTTTCCGGCCAGCTCCGCAACTGAAAGGGTTTGCGCGGGCGCAACGGCGTTGCAGTACGAAAAGTCTGAACCCTCCGCACCTTCGAGAGACCTCCCCGGCGGTCCAGGTGGGTAGGGGTATGGGGGGTATGGCCCCAGGGGGTGTAGGTCTTGCCGTCCAGGCCGACCACGTTGGACGGTTCTGCATCTTGCTCAACCTGACGTGATGCATTTGCATCACGTGCTTGTCGCTGGTCCCGGACGACGGTCGCCTGATCGACTCCAGTGGCCGATGCGATAGCCCGCGTGGACAGCCCTGCCTCGCGCAGGGACCAGGACGTCTCGTAGAGATGTCTTCCACGGGGGTGGCGACTAGGCGACGATGATTCTGGTCGGAGTGGCAACTCTCTTGCCGGTGCCCAGAGTGACGGCCATGTCTACCTCTCGCGCTCCCTTCGCAATGACCTGCCCGGCGTGCACAAGCGCACGTACGCTCTGCATCTCGATGTACCAGGTCGCGCGCTCGCCGGGTTGCAGTCGGTGTGGTAGTTGCGGTCCCATGTGGTCCCGGATCGGCCCGAAGGCAGTGCCGGTTCCCTTGAGCCGTGCCTCATAGCTCGTGATGGTCACCGCGGCACGGCCCACGTTCGCGACCTCAAGGGCGAGGACTTCGGGGCCGTTCCCGCCCTGTGCTCGGACCGGGGCGATGTCGTTGGGTTTGCCGTCGCGCTGGACGTCGCCGACAACCGCAGCGGTCCCGTTCCAGCCGATGACCCCATGGCGGAGTTTGGCTTTCACGCGCCCCCCGGATAGCAACCAGGAGGCGATCTGCCAGCCGAGGGACATTGCGGCGAGGACGAGCCCGGCTAGGCCGGTGACGAACGCTGTGAGCGTCATGCGACCTATCCAAGCATCCGCGGACGAGCCTGCGGTTGGCCTTGGCGGGCCGCTAGCCGCTAGGTCGCTGGTCAGCGGCCCGCCAGGGGTCTAGGTGGGGGGATAGGTCTAGCCCTGTTCGCCGCTAGTGAGTGCGTCGAGTGCGTAGCCCTTGCGGTTGCTGCCGGTGCCGTCGTCGCTGGTGGCCCACACCTGTGTGGGGCGCACCCCGAACGGGCGCAGCGCGGCGGCGAGCTGCTCGGCGGTCCAGCCGGTGTAGACCTCGGGGCGGAGCTGGGCGAGGCGTTCCAGGACGGTGGTGGTCCACAGCTTCGGCTCGTCGCCGAACACGGCCCGCACGTCGTCGAGCACGTTGACCACGTGCCGTTCCTCGCCGACCGCGGCGCCAGTGAGGGTGCCGGCCTGCTCGCGCAGCAACCGGGCCACCTGCACGGCGCGCTTGGTGTCCTCGCCGTCGACGTAGTAGCCGCGGGCGATCTGCGGTTCGTCGGAGGCGCCGACGAGCCAGCCGACGCCCTTGTCGGACGGGCGGAGCATGGTGGCGCGGATGCCGTTCCGGTAGGCCGAGGTGCCGAGGATCATGTCGTTCTCGAGCTGCCCGGCGACGCGCAGGCAGTACCGGATGCCGACGTTGGCGCTGATCGACGTGGGCAGGCTGTCCTTGTCCGGGCGCTGGGTGGCGAGCGCGAGCATGATGCCGAGTGCCCGGCCGCGCTTGATGATCGCCGTGGCGAGCGTGGCGGCGTCCTTGCCGTAGACGGGATGGGCGAACAGCTCCTGACACTCGTCGACGACGAACAGCAGCGGGCGCAGCTCGGGGACCTCGGCGGCCAGCCGCGGCGTGACCTTGTTCTCGGGTGCGCGCCCGGCTTTGGCGAGCCGTTTGAGCGTGCGGGCGCGTGTCTCCAGCTCGGCGTAGACCTCGCGCATGGACGCGACGCACTCGGCGGCGGTCTCGTCGTCGGCGCCGGACCCGAAGTGGTGCGCCACCGCCTCCAGCGGATCGAGGTCACCGGAGCCCTTGAGTTCGAAGATGCGCAGTTCGCACAGCGGGTCGAACGCGGCACCGAGGACCAGTACGCGCAGGGCGAACGTCTTGCCCGCACCGGGAAGCGCGCCGATGAGCACGTTGGAGTACATGAGGTCCACGCCCACGGCGCGGCCGCGCTGGTCGGTGCCGAACGGCAGGGCCGCGAACACGCTGTGCGGCTTGCCCGTCTTGAGCAGCGGCCACGGCGTCGGCTTGGCCTTGGCCATGTCCTGATCACCGCACCAGATCACCAGGCGCCCGGCGTGCTGCTCGGCGACCGGTTCGGGCCACACCGCGCCCAGGGGGCGCCGTAGCCCGGCGGAGAGCCGGTCACGGCGTTCGATGACGTCGGATGCGGTGACGCCGTACGGGAGGTCGACCTCGGCTCGCCAGCCGGGGCCGTGCCGCTGGATCGGCGCGGGGAAGGTGATCCGGGCGCCCTTCGCGGTCATCGCGGCGATACCGAGGGAGGACAACGCGCGCTCGACCTGCTCGGAGGTGAGCCGTTCGTAGCGTTCCACGACCACGGCGTGCCCGGTCACGGGCCGGTCCTTCGGCGCACCGAGCACACCCAGCGCTGTCACGGTACCCGCGGTCATGAGCGCGGTGACCCAGCCGGGGCCGAGGAGCACCACCAGGACACCGCCCACGGTGACCAGGGCGACCACGAGGGCGGCCACGATCGCCCGGTGCTTGACGTGCTCGCCGTGCTGGCGATCCAGCCGCATGTAGGTGTCGGCGTCGGATCGGCGCACCGCGTCGAGACGCACCTGGTGCGACTCGGTGTCGAACACCCACCGGCCACCAGCCACCAGGATCTTCACCAGCCCAACCGGGGACCAGGCCACCAGCTTCGCGGCGTACAGCGGCACCCGCACCAGGTGGTAGGCCAGCACGTGCCCGGCGTGCCCGGCGGCCCACCGCGCCACTTCCTTGGCCTCGTCGGTGGAGTGCATCCACGTGGGCAGCACCGGGCGCCGCTCCACTCGTTTGGCGCGCAACCGGGCGGGGGCCTGCTCGGCGGTGTCGACGGGCTGGGGTTCCTCGATCAGCTCGCCGTCCAGCACCGGTACGGCCTGCTCAACCTCGCCCGGCTCGTCGGCGGGCGCGGGGGTGGCGCCGCGGAACGGCACCACCTCGCCCGCCTCGTCGTCTCGGTCCCGGTTGCCTTGCCGGGACCGATCGCGTTCGATGCGCTCGGCGGTCATCGGGCCTCACCCCCAGCCACGCGCAGGGACGGGCGTCGCTCGGACTCGAGCTGGCGCAGCAGCCCACGCGCCTGGTTCTCGCTGATGCCCAGCTCCCGCGCCAGGCGACCCCGCCCGACCTTCACACCCTCGGCGTCACCAGCGGCCACCAGGTACCGCGCCCGGTCCACCAGGTCACTTCCGCCCGGTGCCGGACGGAAGTTGCCGGGGTGGCCAGACGTCTCGCCAGAGAACGGTTCGCCCTTGCAAGGGCTAACCGCGGGAGTGAAGGCCGCCGTCCGCGCTGCCAGGGCGGCCAGGTGCGCCACCGCCCCGAGCACGGCTGGAGGCACCGCGGCCACCGCGACCACCGCCCACCACGGTGGCGTCACCTGGTAGGCCACCAGGGCGTGGCTGGTGGCGTTCCCGGCCACCGACAGTCCGATCATCGTCAACGCCAGCGTGCGGGCGAACCGCCGGGCAGCGCCCGGTGCGTCACCTGCCAGCCACAGCCGCGTGGCCACCAGCGCGGCCGCGTCGAACGTGACCGGCAGCAGCCACGCCAGCCCTGCCGGGGTACCCGCCAGCACCGCGAGCTGCCGGAGCGCGTCGAACGACAGCACCGCAGCCGCGCCGGCCACCACGGCCAGCCCGGCCCATGTGATCCACGAACGTCTCATCGGGTCACCTCCGGGCAGTACAGGCCCGCGGTGACCGTGGCGACATGCAGCACGATCACGAGCACCAGGAGCACGGCCAGCGCGATGGCGAGCACCAGATAGCCACGCCGAGGGGTGGGTGCCGGGGGACGGTTGAGGGCGCCGGGGAGCGTCAGCCGGTCGTCAGGCCACGGCTCGCCGTAGCGGCCCCCGGTGAAGCGCCACAGCGCGTCCAAGGCACCGGTGAGGGCGTCCAGACCGCCCTCGTCGTAGCGGTCCCCGGTCTGGTCCAGCGCCAGACTGTGCTCGTCGCGCTCCTCGCGCAACGTGCGCTCCAGCATCCCAAGCTGGGGGTACGGCTCGGCGGTCATCGGGAACCACCACCACGCACGATGCGGAGCTGCCCGCGGCGGGCGGTACGCCGCGTGGGGGAGCCGGGGATCACGCGCAACGGCGGCCGCATGCCGAGGTAGGCCTCGGCTGCCCGCAGCTCGGTCTCACGGTGGTGGCGGATCAGCGTCCGGGCCACCTCGTCGCGCGCATCGAGCCGGGCATGCACCTCGGCAAGCTGACGGCCCACTCTCTCGGTCGCTTCGAGCGTGGTGCTCAGCAGCACGCGGATCTCGCCCAGGCCCTGGGCAGTAGTGTCATTCAACGGGTCCACTCCTTGTCAGTGGATCAAGGCCCTCGGTTGGTGTTCGCGCACCGCCGGGGGCCGCCTTGTTCTGTTGGCTCCTGGGGCGCACTGGGGGCGCGCCAGGCTGTAAGCGGCTAGAAGTTGTTGGAAGTAGCTAGAAGCTGTTTGAGCAGGTCAGCAGCCATCTGGTCGCGTTCGCGCTGGTAGCGCGTTCGCCGACATCAGTTCCGCCTGTTCTGACCTCCGCGACGGCTGTCACCAAGTCACCAACACGTGCCGATTTGCCGTGTGCCATTCACCCGCGGGAAATCGTGCGGTAATGTGCGCCCGCAGGTTGATCCCTGATGAGTGTTGTTGACTAGTGTTGATTCCGGAGGTGGGCTGGTGACCGTCCTTGCCCAGGCGGATCTGAGGCTCGATGCGAACGCGATCGACTACTTACTGCTGGCCTTCTACTTCTTGCTGGTCCTCGGAATCGGCTATCTGTCGCGAAGGCAGGTGTCCACCAGCCTCGACTTCTTCCTGTCCGGCAGGTCGCTGCCGGCGTGGGTGACCGGGCTCGCGTTCATCGCTGCCAACCTGGGCGCCATCGAGGTCATGGGCATGTCGGCCAACGGTGCCCAGTACGGCATGCCGACCGCGCACTACTTCTGGATCGGCGCGGTGCCGGCCATGCTTTTCCTCGGCATCGTGATGATGCCGTTCTACTACGGATCCAAGGTGCGCAGCGTTCCCGAGTTCATGCTGCGCCGCTTCGGCAAGCCCGCGCACCTCGTCAACGGCATCAGCTTCGCGCTCGCGCAGATCCTGATCGCCGGGGCGAACCTGTTCCTGCTCGCGAGCGTGGTCAACCTGCTGCTGGGATGGCCCATCTGGGTGTCGATCATCCTCGCCGCCGTGATCGTGCTGTCCTACACGGCGCTCGGCGGTCTCTCGGCCGCGATCTACAACGAGGTGCTCCAGTTCTTCGTGATCGTGGCCGCGCTGCTGCCGCTCACGATCGTCGGCCTCTACAAGGTCGGCGGGTGGGAAGGCCTCGTCGACAGGATCAGCGGCGGCCCCGGCGGCGCCGAGCAGCTCGACTCGTGGCCCGGCAACCAGCTCACCGGTTTCGGCAGCAACTTCCTGTCGGTGCTGGGCCTCGTCTTCGGCCTCGGCTTCGTGCTCTCCTTTGGTTACTGGACCACGAACTTCGTCGAGGTCCAGCGCGCGATGGCGTCCAAGAGCATGTCGGCCGCGCGGCGCACCCCGATCATCGGCGCGTTCCCGAAGATCTTCATCCCGTTCATCGTGATCATCCCGGGCATGATCGCGGGCGTCACCGTCACCGAGCTGGCGGGAGAGAACAAGGAAGCACTGCTGAACGGTGACGCCGCGCCGAGCGGGGCGACGTTCAACGACGCGCTCCTGCTGCTCATGCGCGACCTGCTGCCCAACGGCATGCTCGGCATCGCGATCGCCGGCCTGCTCGCCTCGTTCATGGCCGGCATGGCGGCGAACCTGAGCTCGTTCAACACGGTGTTCACGTACGACATCTGGCAGGCCTACCTCAAGAAGGACCGGCCAGACGACTACTACCTGCGCACCGGCCGCGTGGTGACGGCGGCGGCGACGGTGCTCGCGATCGGCACGGCGTTCATCGCGTCCACCTACAGCAACCTGATGGACTACCTGCAGCAGCTGTTCTCGTTCTTCAACGCGCCGCTGTTCGCCACGTTCATCCTCGGTATGTTCTGGAAGCGCATGACGCCGACCGCGGGCTGGACGGGCCTGGTCAGCGGCACCGCGGCGGCGGTCACGGTGTTCCTGCTCGCCGAGACCGGGGTGTGGGACCTGCCGGGCCAGGGCGCCTCGTTCGTGGGCGCCGGTGCGGCCTTCGTGGTCGACGTCGTGGTGAGTGTCGTGGTGACCTACGCGACGCAGCCCAAGCCCGAGCCGCAGCTCGTCGGCCTGGTCTACTCGCTGACCCCCAAGGAGAACCTGCGGCACTCGACGACGGGTGAGGACGCGGGCTGGTACCGCAACCCGGGCCTGCTCGCCGGGATAGCGCTGGTGATCACCATCGTGCTGAACTTCATCTTCTAGGAGGAGCGGACCATGGCACACGAGTCACGCTCGCGCCGCGCGGGCGTCTTCGACATCCGGCTGATCATCGCGCTGCTCATCGGCGTCTACGGCGCGGTGCTCACCGTGCTCGGTATCGGGTTCACCACCGACGAGGACATCGCCAAGGCCGCGAACGTCAACATCAACCTGTGGGCGGGTCTCGCGATGCTCCTGTTCGCGGGGCTGTTCGTGCTCTGGACCTGGCTGCGGCCGCTGCGCGTGCCCGAGGACGGGCAGGCGATGCAGCACGAGAGCGGGGAGTAGGAACCGGCGCGCGGTCCCCGCGAGTCCCCCGCTCCGGACGGCGAGTCCCCCGCTCTGGATGGCGAGTTGCCCGCTCTGGATGGCGAGTTGCCCGCTCTGGGAGCGCAAGACTCACGAGCGAGAGTGCGCGACTCGCGTGCTGGAGTGGGGGACTCGCGTGCTGGAGTGGGGGACTCGCGTGCTGGAGTGGGGGACTCGCGTGCCGGAGCGGGAGACTCGCGCGCTGGAGCGGGGGACTCGCGCGCTGGAGCGGGGGACTCGCGTGCCGGAGCGGGGGACTCGCGCAGGGGAGTGGAAACCCAGGTTCCGTGCACGGAGCGCGCGCCGTCCGGCTAACGTGCTCTCGTGCTGAATCGTGTCTCGTCGCGTCCGGTGTTCGTGCTCGGCATCGTCCTTCTCGGACTCGCGAGTGGGTGCGCGGGTGAGGACCTCTCCCGCTCGAACTACCAGCGCACCACGGTGACCGCCGAGGCGGGCAGCGGGCAGGGTGGCGTGCCTGCCGGGCCGATCACCGACCCGGCCTTCGGGCTCTCGGCGCTGCGCTCGGTGGACCCGTGCGAGCTGCTCTCGGGCGACGACGTGATCGGCGACCTGGGCACCGTCTCGGACGAGCCGTACGAGTCGGAGTGGGGCTCCTGCCGGGTCGACGTGCAGGACGCCGGCGGCAAGACCGTCGAGGTGGGCGTCGACCTCGGCGCCTCGCCGATGGGCGTGGACCCGACCGGGGCGATCGAGGGCCTGCCGTTCCTCGAGAACAAGCTCGACGACGTCACCTGCTACAGCACCGCGATCTACTCGGAGCAGCCAGCGCTCGGGGTCACGGTGCAGACCGGCTACCAGGGCGGCAACCCTTGCGACGTCGGCTACACGACTCTGCAGAAGGTGGTGCGGGCGCTACGGGCGGAGCCCGCGAAGTACGACGTGCCCGCCGGCTCGCTGCTGGAGGCCGACCCGTGCGCGAGTGCGGACGAGGCCGTGCTCGCCCAGGTGCTCGGCGGCAGCCCGAAGCGGATGGCGATGGGCCTGCACAAGTGCGACCTCTCCTTCGGGGCAGAGCCGACGATCAGCGTGCGGTTCCGCGCGGGCTATCCGCCGGACACCAGTGACGGCGGCACCGAGGTCGACCTCGGCGGCGGGGTGAAGGCCATCCAGGAGCCCGGCAGCACCGACACCGCCGAGTGCAGCGTCGAGTGGGTGCACCGCCCCGGCGAGGACGGAGCGAACGAGCTGGCGACCGTGGACTACTACGACTACAACGACGGGGCGAGCAAGGACGACGCCTGCAGCCGTGCGCTGGAGGTCGCCAAGAGCGTCGCCCCCAAGCTCCCGACCGCTTAGCTCTTCCGGGTCTTTCGCCACTTGGCGTCAACCGGCCCCCGGCAAGTAGGTTGAACCTGCTACCCGCACATAGCCGTGGCTGGAGGTACGCATGAAGAAGATCATCAACGATCCGGCGACCGTGGTCACCGAGTCACTGCGAGGGCTCGCCGCCGCGCATGCCGATCTGCTCCGCGTCGGCTACGACCCCGACCACGTTGTGCGTGCCGACGCGCCCGTGAGCGGCAAGGTCGCGGTCATCTCCGGCGGCGGCTCGGGGCACGAGCCGCTGCATGGGGGGTTCGTCGGTCCCGGGATGCTGCATGCCGCCGTTCCCGGCGCCGTGTTCACCTCGCCGACACCGGACGCGGTGCAGGCCGCCATCTCGGCGACCACCGGTGAGGCCGGTGCGCTCTTGATCGTCAAGAACTACACCGGCGACGTGCTCAACTTCGAGACCGCGGCCGAGCTGGCCTCGGCGGAGGAGCTCGACGTGCGCAGCGTCGTGATCGACGACGACGTCGCCGTGGCCGACTCCACGTTCACCGCGGGCAGGCGCGGGGTCGGCGGCACGGTGCTACTGGAGAAGCTCACCGGCGCCGCCGCCGAGCGCGGGGACAGCCTCGACGACGTGGAGGCGTTGGCGCGCAAGGTGATCGGCCAGGTGCGCTCGATCGGCGTCGCGCTGACGGCGCCCACCGTGCCGCACGTCGGAGAGCCGAGCTTCGACCTGGCCGGCGACGAGATCGAGTTCGGCATCGGCATCCACGGCGAGCCGGGCAGGGAACGCATCAAGGCGGAGCCTGCCGACTCGCTGGTGGAGCGCATGATCTCGGCCGTGGTCGAGGACGTGCCCTTCGGCGACGGCGACGAGGTGCTGCTGTTCACCAACTCCATGGGGGCCACCCCGCTCATCGAGCTCTACCTCGCCCACGGCATCGCGGAGCGCCTGCTCGCCGAGCGTGGCATCCGGGTGACGCGCAGACTGGTGGGGCCGTACATCACGAGTCTGGAGATGCAGGGGATCAGCGTGACACTGTTGCGAATGGACGACCAGCTCACCGAACTGTGGGACGCACCGGTCAACACACCGGCGTTGCGGTGGGGGATGTGATGGCCTGCGATGCAGCTGCCGTCGCGGCCCTACTGCGGGCAGGGGCCGCCACGATCGCCGAGCACAGGGTGGAGCTGACCGACCTCGACCGGCCGATCGGTGACTCCGACCACGGCGAGAACCTGAACCGCGGCTTCACCGCCGTCGTGTCCACGTTGGACACGGCGGTTCCGGAGACGCCGAGTGGCGTGCTCAAGCTCGCGGCAACCACGCTGATCTCCAAGGTCGGCGGTGCCGCGGGTCCGTTGTACGGCACGGCTTTCCTGCGTGCCGCGACGACGCTGGGCGACAAGTCCGAACTGGACGCGGCCTCGGTGGTCGCGGCGCTGCAGGCCGCGCTCGCCGGGGTGGTGGCGCGCGGCAAGGCCGACGTCGGCGACGCGACGATGGTCGACGCGCTGAGCCCCGCCGCCGCGGCTGCGGAGGCCAGCGAGAACAACGGGATAGCCGGGTTACTGGCGGCCGCGGCGGACGCCGCCGACCAGGGCGCGCAGTCCACGGTGCCACTCGTCGCGCGCAAGGGCAGGGCGTCCTACCTCGGCGAGCGCAGTGTCGGGCACCTCGATCCCGGCGCCCGCTCGACCGCGCTGCTGTTGCGGGCCTTCGCCGAGGCGGTGCGATGAGGGTCGGTCTCGTGGTCGTGTCGCACATTGCGCGGCTGGCCGAGGGCGTGGTGGAGCTGGCGGCGCAGATGGCGCCCGACGTGACGGTGCTCGCCGCCGGTGGCCTGCCCGACGGCGGGGTCGGCACCGACTACGACTCAGTGGTCGCCGCCGTGCAACGTGCGGACTCCGGGGCCGGGGTGGTGCTTCTCTACGACCTCGGCAGCGCGCAGATGACCGCCGAGCTGGCCGTGGAGAGCCTGGCCGATCCGGGGTCGGCCGTGGTCGTCGACGCCCCGCTCGTGGAGGGTGCCGTGGCTGCCTCGGTCGCCGCGCAGGGTGGTGCCGATCGCGCCGCCGTCGCCGAGGCCGCGGCGTCGGCGGGAGCGCCGCCCGCCGTCGAAACCGGCCTCGCCCCCGAGGCCGGTGCCCCGCAGACCACGCGACTGACCTTGCACAACGAGGTCGGCCTGCACGCTCGGCCCGCAGCGCTCCTGGTGCGCAGCATCGCCGGGCTCGACGCGGACGTGCGGATCCGGCTCGGCGACGACGAGGCGGACGGGCACAGCGTGCTCGCGCTCATGTCCCTCTCGGCGCGCAAGGACGACACGATCGACGTCAGCGCCACCGGACCCCAGGCGGGTGAGGCCATCCGGCGGATCGAGGCGCTCGCCGAACGGAACTTCGACGAGTAACGGCGCAGTTGTGCGTCATCCGGCAGGCCTTCGACACGATCGACTACCGCGGGACTGCTCGCCGAGCGCTCGCTGACCGAGGTGGACGCGAACGTCGAGACTCCGGTGCCGGGGTTCACGGCCTGCGACGTTCTTGGCGTGCACGTCGGAAACCACGGTGCAGCCGTCGCCGGGACGGCGGACGTCCACCGGTGCCGAGAATGCGGACCCGCGCTCTCGAGCGGTCTCACCGGGCAGCGGTTCGAGGAGCCGGGGGCTCCCCGCACGTGGCGTCCGCGAGACGATCGGCTCCCCTGCAGCGAGTGCGACACCCTGGAGCTCGCGTCCCGTACGGGCCGTTGCCCGGCGTCGGGGACGGCTGCGCCAGGGCACAGGAGCCGGCCGAGCCGGTCTGGCCGAGGTCGCACCCGTTACTCAGACGGCAGCGCGAGGTCGCGGCGGTGTTCGTGCGGGCAGGCGGCCGTGCGATGTGGCGCGTGCGCTCGCGAACACGGCGTGGCCGAAGCCGCCCCGGCCTGATTCGATTCCGTACTGCTTCCCGATCGACGGCGTGGGACCATCGGAACTCTTACTCATCGGTAACCCTCGTGGAGGCGGCCGTGGCACGTGAGTTCTCGACCGTGGGAGTCGTCGGCCTCGGCACGATGGGCTCGGGCATCGCGGAGGTACTGGCCAGGAGCGGCCTCTCGGTGATCGCCGTCGAGGTCGACGACGCGAGCCTGGCCAGGGGCCGTGGGTACCTCGAACACTCCACCGACCGCGCGCTCGCGCGGGGCAAGCTCGACGAGCAGGGGCGCGGGCAGCTGCTGGAGCGCGTCCGCTGCACCACGTCGCTGACCGACCTGGCCGAGGCGGACCTGGTGATCGAGGCGATCCCGGAGAGCCTGGAGCTGAAGGCCGACGTGTTCGCACAGCTGGACAAGATCACCCGCCCGGACACGATCCTGGCGTCCAACACCTCCTCGCTGTCGGTCACCGAGATCGGCGTGCACACCTCGCGGCCCGGCAAGGTCGTCGGGATGCACTTCTTCAACCCGGCGCCGGTGCTGAAGCTCATCGAGGTCGTGCGCACGGTGGTCACCGAGCCGGACGTGGTGGCCGACGTCGTCGCGTTCGCGCAGCGGCTCGGCAAGACACCCGTGGTGATCGGCGACCGCGCCGGGTTCATCGCCAACGCGCTGCTCTTCGGCTACCTCAACCACGCCGTCGAGATGTACGAGCAGCGCTACGCCACGCGCGAGGACCTCGACGCGGCGATGCGGTACGGCTGCGGCTACCCGATGGGCCCGCTCGCGCTGCTCGACCTGATCGGTCTCGACACCGCCTACGAGATCCTCGACACGATGTACCACCAGTCGCGCAACCGGCTGCACGCTCCGGCGCCGCTGCTCAAGCAGATGATCACCGCGGGGCTGCTCGGCAGGAAGACCGGGCGCGGCTTCTACGCCTACGACGAGCCGGACTCGCCCACGGTCGTCCCGGACGGCGCGACGCCCGTGGCGTCCACAGCGGGCCAGCCGGACGTCCGGCCGGTGCGGACGGTCGCCGTGATCGGCACGGGAACGATGGCCACGGGCATCGCCGAGGTGTTCGCCAAGCGCGGCTACGACGTCGTGCTCCGGGCGCGCAGCGAGGAGAAGGCGCAGGTGTCGATCGGCCGGGTGCGCAAATCCCTCGACAGGGCCGTGGTCAAGGGCAGGCTCACCGAGGCCGGCGCCGAGGCCGCGCTCGCGCGGATCACGCCCGCGGTGGAGTTCGCGGAGCTGGCGCGCGCAGACCTGGTGGTCGAGGCCGTCGCGGAGGAGCTGTCCGTCAAGCAGGCGGTGTTCGCGGCGCTGGACGAGGTGGCCAGGCCCGGCGCGGTGCTGGCGACCACCACGTCGTCGCTGCCGGTGGTGGCGTGCGCGGCTGCCACCTCGCGGCAGAGTGACGTCGTCGGCATGCACTTCTTCAACCCGGCGCCGGTGATGAAGCTCGTCGAGGTGGTGAGCACGATCGCGACGGCACCGGACGTGGTGGCCACGGCCCACGCGGTGTGCGCCGACCTGGGCAAGCATCCCGTGCACTGCGGCGACCGCGCCGGCTTCATCGTGAACGCGCTGCTCTTCCCGTACCTCAACGACGCGGTGCGGATGCTGGAGGCGCACTACGCCGAGGCCGACGACATCGACACCGCGATGAAGGTCGGCTGCGGGCTGCCGATGGGGCCCTTCGAGCTGCTCGACGTGGTGGGGCTGGACGTGTCGCTGGCCATCCAGCGCACGCTGTACAACGAGTTCCGGGAGGCAGGCTTCGCCCCGGCACCGCTGCTGGAGCATTTGGTGACCGCGGGCAGACTCGGCCGCAAGACCGGCAAGGGATTCCGGGACTACACGTGAGTTCTCAGCCGCAGCCGCAGGCGCCACCGCAGCAGCCGCCTCCGCCTCCGGCGGGCACAGGCGCGCTCGCCGAGCCGGTGAGCGCCACCGTGGTGAGCAGCTTCACCGTGTCGTCGTGCCCCTCGGGGCAGCTCGCCGGCGAGCTGGACTCGCTCATCGGCCGGTTCAGCTCGAAGGTCGAGGTGCATTCCCGGCAGCGGTAGGCGTAGGTCGGCATGCGCACGATTATCGCCGCGCGCACCCGTGGTGGGAAGCTGGACCGGTGGATCTTCCGGTCATCGAACACGACACTCCGCACCTGAGCCGGGTGACCCCGTCGCTGCTCGCCGCGCTGGGCGTGCCCGGGTTCGCGGGCTCGCTGGACCTGCCGCCGGCCTCGCGCGCATGCGTACTGCTTATCGACGGTCTCGGCTGGGAGCTGCTCGACGCCCACGCCGGAGACGCGCCCGTGCTCACCGAGCTGCGGCGCGCCCCGCTGCGCGTCGGCTACCCGGCCACCACCGTTGCCGGGCTGGCCGCGATCGGCACCGGTGTCGCCTCGGGCGAACACGGCATGGCGGGGTACACCTTCGAGGTGCCGGGCGTCGGGGTGCTCAACGCGCTGCGCTGGTGCCGCCACCCGGAGGGTGGTGACCTGAGCGGGGAGCTGTCCGCCGAGCAGGTGCAGCCGATGCCGACGACGTTCGACCGCGCGGCGGCGGCCGGGCTCGCCACGAGCGTGGTGTCGTCGGCGAAGTTCGCCGGCACCGCGCTGACGAAGGCCGTCCTGCGCGGCGGCCGGTACGTCGGCGTGCACGCGCTCGGCGACCTGGCGGCCGCGACACTGGACGCGCTGCGTCCCGAGCGCGCGTTCTGCTACGCCTACCACAGCGAGCTCGACATGCTCGGCCACCTGTACGGCCCCGGCACGCCCGCCTGGCGGATGCAGCTGGCACAGGTCGACCGCCTCGTCGAGTCCATTGTGGATGGACTGCCCGCCGGGTCGGTGCTCGCCGTCGTCGCCGACCACGGCATGGTGCGGCTCGACGAGACGGTGCTCGACCTCGACGCGGTACCCGCGCTTGGTGACGGCGTCCGCGCGCTGGCGGGTGAGGTCCGCGCCCGCCACGTGCACACGGAGAACGGCGCCACGGCCGACGTGCTCGCCACCTGGCGCGAGCTCCTCGGTGACCGGGCGTGGGTCGTCGAGCGCGAGCAGGCGATCGAGCAGGGCTGGTTCGGCCCGCGCGTGGCCGACCAAGTGCGCCCGCGCATCGGCGACGTCGTCGCCGCGGCCCGCGGCCGCTCGGGCCTGCTGCGCCGGACGGCGGAACCCCTCGAATCGGCGCTCGTCGGCCAGCACGGCTCGTTCACCAGCGCCGAACAGCTCGTGCCGCTGGCACTCGCGTTCGGGTGAAGCCCCTTCCCGGTGCGTGCCCCGCCGCGCGGCGACGTTCGCGCGGAGGGCCCCGTCGCATGGCGAGCTGACCGAGCGGCTCGCCGACGTGGGCGTCGGTGAGGACGGTCCGCGCAGCCGGCCACCGTCGACCGTGCACCGGCCCGGCCTTCCTCCGGGCCGGTGACCGTCGCCGAGCACCCGATACCGTGGCGGTCATGCCCCGACGGAACCGCCAGCGGCGAGACGCGCGCACACTCGGCGTCGCCACCGGCTGGGCTCAGTCGGAGGCGGCGGACGACGGCGACTGGCTCGTGCGCACCGTGCCCGGCTCGCAGGCGACCAAGACCTACCGATGCCCGGGCTGCGACCACGAGATCCGGCCAGGCGTCCCCCACGTCGTGGCCTGGCCCGCCGACGAGACCGGGTCGGTCGCCGACCGGCGGCACTGGCACCGCGCGTGCTGGCAGGCGCGCCAACGGCGCAGGCCCACCCGCAGGCGCTGAGCGCACCGCAGAGCCTGAGCCCACCCGCAGGCGCTGAGCGCGAGCAGGCGCACCAATGGGCGCTGCCGCATCCGCAAGCGGCGGCCCACCCGCGGTGCCCGAGCACACCGCGGACCCGGGCGCACCGCGGGGCCTGGGCGCACCACCAAGCGGCGGCCTGCCCGCAGGCGGTGAGCGCACCGCAGAGCTTGAGCGCATCCGCGGGAGCAGGCGTGTCGACGGTGCAGCCGCATCCGCAAGCGGCGGCCCACCCGCGGGGCCCGAGCACACCCGGGCCCGGAGCGCGCGCCCCGGGGAGCCTGGGCGCACCACCAAGCGGCGGCCTGCCCGCAGGCGCTGAGAACACCCGTCGATATGAAGTTGTCGGCCCTCACGGCCGGCTGCGGTAGAACTTGGCGGGCACCCCCTCGTAGTAGTCCTCCTTGTACTCGGCGAACCCGAGCTTGTGGGCGATGCGCTGCGCGGGCACGTTGCCGACGTTGGTGACGATCACCACCGGCCGCTCCGGCACCGCCCGGCTCGCCCAGCCGACCACCGCGTTCGCCATCTCCAACGCGTAGCCCTTGCCCCACGCCTCCGGGCGGAACCGGTAGTACAGGTTCAGCACCGGCTCGCCATCGAGGTCCCTTGCCTGCACCCCGCCGACGCCGATGACGCGACCGGACCCGGCTTCCACCACCGCGACGTAGCCGAACCCGTGCTCGGTCCAGTGCCGCCGCCAGCCCGTGACCAGCGCGCGGGCGTGGTCGGCGGTGGCGGGGAAGGCGTCGTGCGGATGGGTCGCCGGGTCGGACTGGATCTCGACGACCGAGGGCAGGTCGGCCTCACGGAAGCGGCGAAGCACTAGCCGCTCCGTCCGGATCTCGCCCAGCTCGGGAGCCATGCACTGAAGCTAGCCGCCACCTCCGACAGAATCCGGGAATGGCAGATCTCCCGCTCGTACTCCTGCACGCCTATCCCGTCGACGCCCGGATGTGGAACGCCGTCCGCGAGCCCTTGGCCGCGCGGACCCGCGTGATCACGCCCGACCAGCGAGGACTCGGCCGGACGCCGCTGCCCGAATCGGACCGGGAGCCCAGTCTCGACGACGCCGCCCGCGACGTGCTGGTGCTGCTCGACAGGCTCGAACTGGAGCGCGTGGTGCTGGGCGGCTGCTCGATGGGCGGCTACGTGACGCTCGCCGTGCTGCGCGCCGCGCCGGAGCGGGTCGGCGGGCTCGTGCTTGTCGACACCAAGGCGACCGCCGACACCGACGAGGCGAGGGCCAACCGGCTGACCGCGGCCGAGCGCGCCGAGAGCGAGGGCACGGCGGGCTGGCTCGCCGACGCGATGCTGCCCAACCTGCTCTCCGAGGACACGCGCTCGTCCCGGCCCGAGGTCGTCGCCACCGTGCGCGAGCTGATCGACGCGCAGCCGCCCGAGGGCGTGGCGTGGGCGCAGCGGGCGATGGCGGCGCGCCCCGACTCCACCCAGGCGCTGCGCGAGGCGGGCGTGCCCACGCTCGTCGTGGTCGGCGAGCACGACGCCGTGACCCCGCCCGAGGCGGCCAGGGCGATGGCCGAGGCGGCCCCGGACGGCAAGCTCGTCGTCCTGCCCGGCGCGGGACACCTGACGCCGCTGGAGGCTCCCGAGGGCGTCGCCACGGCGATCCTGGACTGGCTGCCCGGTCAGGCCAGGTAGGCGGCCAGCGCCTCGCGGGCCTCGGCGAGCCGGTGCGGGAAGCGCCGGGCCACCACGAACCGCCAGCAGACCCCGAAGAGCCGCCGCAGCTCGGCGAACGGCGTCAGCCCCGCAGGGTCCGGACGGCCAGGGTAGGCGGCGAGCGCGGCGGCGCCGTCGATCAGCGACGTCCGCGCCAGCACCGCGAGGTCCCATGCGAGCGGACCGCGCCAGGTGTCCTCGAAGTCGGTCCACAGCGGGCCCTCGTCGGTGACGAGCAGGTTGCCGGGGTGGGCGTCGCCGTGCAGCGGCTGCACGGGCCCAGGCGCGCGGGCGATCGCCTCGGCGACCTCGCCGAGGCGGGTGCGCAGCGCGGGCAACGCGTCGCCGAGCTCGTCGGCGAGCAGGCCGAACATGCGGCGCAGCTCGGCGGCGGGCCCGTCCGACGGCAGCTCGCCGGGGTAGCCGCGCAGGGCCTCGTGGACCTGCGCGAGCGACGCCGCGACGTCCGCGGGAGCCGGCACCCGCGCGGGATCGTGACGGACATAACGCCAGAAAGTGACGGGCAGGCCTTTGACCAGGTGAGGGCCGGGCGGAGCGTCGGTGGTCGGCGGGACGACCGGCGCGCCGAGCCCGGAGAGGAATGTGGCCAGCCGCACATCGCGCGCGAGCCAGTCGGCGATGCCGGGCCGGGTCAGCAGGGTCGTCGCGGGCACCCTCGCGACCACGTGCCCCAGCCTCACCAGCACATTCGAGCGATCAGCGAGCACGACGGGCTCACCCGCGGGCAGGCCGTGCTCGCGGGCCGCCTCGACGGCGACGGCCACCGCCCGGGTGACGTACGGATCCCGCACGAGCCGATCTTTGCAGGCGGCTGGCAGGCCCGGAAACGCTCCGGGCTACGATCCCCCTAGCCAACGTGGGTCCCCCGCCCATGGCTGAGGAGCAAGGATCACGGGGTTCGAGAGCAGGAGGCAGGAGTGACGGCCGTAGCCCCCAAGCCGATCGCGACGCGTCCATACCCGGCGCACGAGTCGGCGAAGGGTTCGTACCTGCTGCGGTTGTTCCGCACGACGGACCACAAGCAGATCGGCATCATGTACCTGGTCACGTCGTTCGCCTTCTTCATGGTGGGCGGCGCGATGGCCATGCTGATCCGCACCGAGCTCGCCAGGCCAGGGCAGCAGTTCCTCTCGCAGGAGCAGTACAACCAGCTGTTCACCATGCACGGCACGGTGATGCTGCTGCTGTACGCGACGCCGATCCTCTTCGGCTTCGCCAACTTCGTGCTGCCGCTGCAGATCGGCTCGCCCGACGTGGCGTTCCCGAGGCTGAACGCGTTCTCGTACTGGCTGTACCTCTTCGGCGGGCTCATCGTGATCTCCGGCTTCCTCACGCCGGGTGGCGCCGCCGACTTCGGCTGGTTCGCCTACACGCCGCTCTCCGACGCGATCCACTCACCCGGAGCGGGAGCCGACCTCTGGATCACCGGGCTGATCGTCTCCGGTCTCGGCACCATCCTCGGCGCCGTCAACATGATCACGACGATCGTGTGCCTGCGCGCGCCCGGCATGACGATGTACCGGATGCCGATCTTCACCTGGAACATCCTGGTCACGAGCATCCTGATCCTGCTGGCGTTCCCGATCCTCACCGCCGCGCTCATGGGCCTGCTGGCCGACCGGCACATCGGTGCCCACGTGTTCGACCCAGCCACCGGCGGCGTGATCCTGTGGCAGCACCTGTTCTGGTTCTTCGGCCACCCCGAGGTGTACATCGTCGCGCTGCCGTTCTTCGGCATCGTGTCGGAGATCTTCCCGGTCTTCAGCCGCAAGCCGATCTTCGGCTACAAGGGCCTGGTCTGGGCGACACTCGGTATCGCGGCCCTTTCCGTGGCGGTGTGGGCGCACCACATGTACGCCACCGGCGCGGTGCTGCTTCCCTTCTTCGCCTTCATGACGTTCCTCATCGCGGTGCCGACCGGTGTGAAGTTCTTCAACTGGATCGGCACGATGTGGAAGGGGCAGCTGTCCTTCGAGACGCCGATGCTGTTCTCGGTCGGCTTCATCGTGACGTTCCTCTTCGGTGGTCTCACCGGCATCCTGCTGGCCGCGCCCGCCATCGACTTCCACGTTTCGGACAGCTACTTCGTGGTGGCGCACTTCCACTACGTGCTCTACGGCACGATCGTGTTCGCCAC